>NZ_RAYG01000001.1:0-419521 GCF_003670185.1 Parabacteroides sp. CH2-D42-20
AATGCTCATGTTTTTTGCGCATAATAATTACACATTTTATTGTTATTGAATGTGTCTACCTATATCAGCATAAGACAGAATGTTATACATTATTTATCGTTAGTAGTAATTGTTCGAGCTAATCTTTTCGGTAGCCTAATGATGGTAGATCGAAGTTTGTAGTGGTAGATGTTCACTATCTACCACCATGAGATAAATTATTCGCAATCAAAAGATTATATAAATAATGGTAGATATGGTAGATGATTTGGATTATTTACACATAGAACGATGTCCGGTGCATGTCCGGAGAGAACAACTTCTTAAACATAAATCTTTTAACTTTCTAACTTTGCCAACGGGCATTGATATATTATATTTATAACAAAAAAGGCATTCCCTGTTGATAGAGAATGCCTTTTGATTATTATTCAAAGAATAAGTATTATTCGATAACAGGAGCTTGAGTGGCTGTACCCCAATTCATAACCATTGTCTTTACAAACAAGTCGGCTGTAGGATCCCCCTTAGGAAGAGTAGGATCTGCATAACCATTACCTGCGATAGTAGCAGAAATGTTATAAACCACGTTTCTATGTACCTGACCATAATATGTGTCTTCACTATCTAATCCATCGATACCAATCTTTATCGGCCAATAGCGCAATACAGGAGTACTCTCTTCGCCGAATGTCCAAGATGTGTTATCGTTCATTATAGCTTTTATATAAACTTCACCACTGATTACCAATTCGGATGCCAAAGTTGTTTTATCCAAGACGAAAGCCGGGCCTTCTTCTTCCGGATCTTCTTGTTCTCTGGCCGCTTTTGTCTGATCATTAGGCAACACATAAAAATATAAAGAGTTAGCAAGAGCAATTTCTTTATCTCCGGAAATAGTAGCACCAGTCCAATCCTGAGTATATGTTTTTGTTGTTGTACTCAATGCCTTTATATAATTAGTCGCATCGACAGTTCCAGCAAAACGACCGAATGAGCTACTAGCGTTAGTTCCGGAATAATAATCATCTCCATTAGCTGTTTCATAAGTAGCGGCAATATTACCCCAAACCCTATTTGGCAGATTGAACCACAGATTATTATTTATGCTTTGGTCTGCCACATTCGCTTTTTTACGACCATGTAATACAAAAACATCTTTAGGTACAAACTTAATTGTTCCTGATTTGTATTTTTGAATATTATTAACCTTGACTTGAGTCATATCCAAAGAAAGAGCACTCAATTCCGCACGAGCCACATTTCTAATTAATCCTAAAGGTTTTCCAGATTCAATGCTGTTTCCTCCTGTAGTGTTCGAGTAACCATAATAATTTTCACCTTCGGCTAGTGTGAATACTGGACTGATACCACTACTCATAGGCAACCCATTTGCTCCTTCTCCGGAAAGGACATAGTAATCAGATGTCAACTCAAAAGAGTTAGCGGTTGCGGTAAGAGCTTCCATTGGAACATTTGCGAAAGCTAAAGCGCGATAGCTTGCGCCCGCTTTTAATCCTTCAAATTTGATTTCATTGTTTGAATCAGTTGACTCTTCATCCTTATTAACCGCAAGATCACTAACTTGTAAGAATGTTCCATCTTCATTATACAGAGCTACAAACAAGTTGTAAATCGTAGCTTCGCCTTCCTTGGCGTTCTCATCCCCGTTGGCTTTTGTCTGTGTGCTCTTTGTTAAGTTTTTCACCACAATGGTAAGATCAGCGGTGCCTGCTTCCGGTGTAGGTGTCGGATCCACGCTAGGAATAGGATCATCCTCGTTTGAACAAGCCGCGAACGCGCAAGCGATCATTGTCCCGAATAATAAATTTCTAAGTTTCATATACATATAATTTTATGAGTTAATAAATCTTTTATATAAACCTTTCTTTCTCAATCACTTTTTACATTTTCAGTCACATAACAAGAACGCTTTGTTCAAATCTTCCCCATGACCAATCTGTTGTTCGTTGATGACATCGCAAAGGTATTTGGACTATAAAAAAAAGTAAATAGGTGTTACTTTCATAAATAAGAGGTAAAACTATAAATTTTCATTCGGGATATTTCCGGGCTGATTAGCACCGTTGTAAGGCTATCAAAAAGAGGTTGAAAAATATCGCTTCAAAAAACAACTAAAAAATTTTGCCATTCCCCGGCGATTTTCGGGAAATGGCAAAACGATTAATTCTTACCCGGCAGATACTGTGAAGGAGTGACGCCGTATTGTTCCGTAAAACGCTTACGGAAAGTGGCGGTATCGTTGAAGCCGACCATTTCCGAAACCTCTTGGATAGAGTATCGCTGCATACTGATCAGTTCGGCGGCTTTCTTCAAACGTACCATACGGGTAAGCTCCAATATACTACTATCCGAGTAGAGTTTTATCTTTCTATATAATGTAGGGAGACTCATGTTTAAAGAATCCGCCAAAATCTTCGCCTCAAAACTAGGGTCATCCAAATGTTTCTCGATCGTCGAGATAACCGCATCCATAAAAAGATTGGAAGGGGAATCATCTTTCTTTACCGTTTTCTCTACCTCGGGATGCGCACCTACAGGACTCGACGTATAGAAACGTCTCATCTCATCCCTACGTTTCAACAAACTGTTTACCTTACTTCGTAGCACCTCTACATCGAATGGCTTGGTTATATAATCATCGGCGCCACATTCAATGCCAGCTATAACATCCTCACTCTCTACCTTTGCGGTTAGCAAGACAACTGGCACTTGCGCTAATTCTGGGATGCCTTTGATTTCACGACAGGTAGCAAGCCCATCTTTAACGGGCATCATCACGTCACATAAAATAAGATCCGGCCGTTCAGCTCGTGCGATCTCTACACCCTCATGGCCATTATGAGCTTCCGAAACATGATACTCACTGGCAAAAACATGACGCAGGAACCAACGGATCTGATCACTGTCATCAATCACCAACATTTTCTTCCCGGTCTCTTTCTTTTTCGGAACAACTTGGATCAACTCGGCGATCTCCTCCTTCTGCATCTCATTCAGCTTTACCAGATCACCATCCGGCTCGATGAATTCCACGGCACGTTCCATATAATGGCTTCTCCCCAAAGGAATCAATATCGTATATTGGGTTCCCGTCTCGTCCTCCGATGAAATTCCTTCGAAAATAGCGCCGGAGGATTCTGTCATATCCACGATCTGTTTCAAACCCAAACGGGTACTTTCGCTTTCTCCTAACCCATCATCTTTGATAGAGAAAGAACAATAAGCCTTGCCATTCGAGCGCACCACGGAAATATTGATCGAGATCTTTCCAAAGCGGTAGGTATTTTTTAACGCATTAGATAAAAGTACACGCAAGGCAAACTCCATCTTCCGACGATCTATCCAGACCCAAAGAACAGAGGTTTGGGTATTAATATGAAATTCCACATTATTCATGGCTATCCAGTCCACGAATAAATCACAAATCTGCTTTGTTATACTGATCATGTCATAACGAGCTATCCGAAGATGGTTTGCCACGTCATCTCCATGACGGGTATTTCGCAATTGCTCGATAAGGTCTTGAAGAGCCAAGGTATTACGGTAAGCAGACAATAATTGAGTCGCTTCACTAGAGTCAATATCATTTTTACGTTGTAACAGCTCACTCAACGAACCAAGCACAAGCGATAGTGGAGTACGCATTTCATGAATCGTTTCAGCAAAAAACGAATTATGGAGCTTTTCCATTTCCTCAAGGCGCTTTTTCAAATCCTCCCGTTCTACCTCATTATCCCTATTCCAATTATCAGTCTCACGGATTTTATTGACCAACATTTGTTGGATCTCCCGATTTTTTACGCTTAACGCATCGACAGACCGAAGAAGCTCATCGTTTCTCGCCATAAGCTCACCATCTTTGGCAATATTCTCTTTCTTCAACCTATACATATAATAACTCAAAAAAGCTATTACACCTATGGACACTATCAGTAAAATGATAAAAGGTAGAATTCCTTGAGAGCCCTCCATTGTATCATTGTTCGCAGCAATATAATGAGCTTCAACGAACAAGCCCCAAAATGCCATCATAAATTTCGCTTTAAAACCTTTTGATCTCATATCATTGATTATTAAGATGTTATTTATATAAAACGCCAGTAAAAAACGTTCGTTTAAATCTTGCGTTTTTATCTTCAACTTTTTTGCAGCCTTACAAAGGTCAAAAATTTTATTTAAATTTCAGTTATTCAGTTGGATAAAAATAATAAAAAAATAACATGATTATCAATGAGACTTCATAATTTATACACATGAAAACGCAAGATTTAAACGAACGTTTTTTACTATCGTTTTAATAGACGTTAACAACAACCGCATTCCTATCACACAACAGAGGCAAGGCTATCAATAAGGACTAGCGATGATATATTTACCACTCAAATTAACAGGAATAAACCCATTAACATTATTTAAGCATCATCCAAAACATGCATCAATAAAGGAATATAGAAGTACAATGATAGTTTTACCCACTTTTTTGATAAAAATACCCATCATAAAAGATACAACCTATGATTTTTATACATACATTCGCGATGTAGTGATAAGGGAAGACCGTTGAGGGGCGGTCAAAAAAAACCAAGTCACTTAGATTAAGGGTAAAGCATATAAAAAGTAGGGTCATGAAAAAGGGTAATTTTTTCGCAAATTGCGTATTTGCGGTTTCTGTTATTTTCACAGTTTTGTCATTCTCCGCTTGCACGGATGATTCAAATGACGTAGTAGCAACAACGAGTGAGGTTATTGAACAAGCCGAAGTACCATTCTCCGTGGTATTAAAAGCAATGAATTCAGATGGTAACGACATTACGACCAAGGGAGAGGTGAATGGAGCTACATTATTTGTCTTCGATCAAAACAACGATTTCTTCGAGCAGATTAATGTAAACAAATCTACAATTTTATCTCGCCGGGCTATAGACATTAACTGTCCGAACAGTAATGACATAACCGTGATCGCATGGAGTGGAATCAATTCTGGAAACGAAGAGATTTCAAACATGAGCAAAGCCAATATTATATCCGATTTGCAAGTCAGCCTAAAAGAGAATAACGGCATAGCTAATATTCCGAGCGATTTGTTCTATGGACAAGTTACGCTTCATAAGAACTCTTCAACAAAATCCACCGTATCAAACGAATTACAAATCATTCGCAAAACTTCAATTTTCCAGCTTTCAACAAAAGGACTGATCAAGTATCTAGGGAGTAATGCCGGAAATTTTGAATATCGAATTAAAAATACAAAAAGCTCATTGGACTACAATGGCAACCCAACAGGAGAAGAGGTTGAATTCGCTTTCCCCGCTTCTTTTGACGAAAAAGGTAATTTGACAACAGAAACCCAAGCCATTTTTCCGGCTCAAAATATAACGGTAGAGCTTTACAAGGACGGCAATCTTATTTTTTCTAGCGAAAAAGACAAAAATGGAGAATTATTCGCTGCAACCCCCGGAAAACGCACCGAGATCACTTTCAAGTACTCCGGAGAAGTTTCGGCTAATATTACAATTGCTGACTGGGCAACCGTTATCCAACATATAACAATGAATTAAGATACCCTCAATTTTTATATGCTTTGGCGCACGTCACGAGATTAGAGAATTTCGGGCGTGCGCTGTTTTTCTCTCAAAAACCGCATTCTCCGTGATAGGAATACCCATGATATTGACACGAACACCGTCTTAACTTTATTTAAATACTAATGAAAACCCGCTTCATCACAAGGTTCACTCCACCTGTTGATAATTTTACACACTAAGCTGATATAAATACCGATCAAATAAAGATACAACCTATGAATATTATGAATATATTCGCAACAGACATTAGGGTAAGCATATAAAAATCACAGCAGGGTCACTACATAAACAAGGGTAACTAGATTTAAATTTTATATGCTAAACGCACGCTTCAGATGATTTCCGAGGCGTGCGTTATTTATATGATAGAAATACATTCTTCTATTGAGACAAATACCATCACTCAAAACATTTAGACATACATATCTTTGTATTTATAAATCAAGCAAAGCAATTTGCGAAATTTTACCCTATGACCCTGCTTACATATATAATTACCCTTAAATTATGATGTAGGCAAACCTAATTAACATAACCGCGAGGTTACATAATTATTTTGCCTGAACAATCAAGATCGTTTACGAGAAAGATTGTTCAGGTTTTTTTATCCTCCCCAAAGACCATCTGACAGCAAAAAAAAAGGACATAAAAAAAGGAGATCGAAAAATCGACCTCCTTTTCTAGGTAGCGAGACCCGGGATTGAACCGGGGACCTCATGATTATGAATCATGCGCTCTAACCAGCTGAGCTATCTCGCCATCATTTTATTGTCACTGTTTCTCTTATTGACGGTGCAAAAGTAGGGGTTATTTTTGAATTACACAACATTTTCAATAAAAAAATTCGCTTAATTTTTAAGGCCTCCACCTAATCAGTTAGTTATTAGTTACTTTTTTCATCATTAAAATTAGTCGTTTTCAAATCTTTTATGTATCTTGCGGCAAATATAAGGATAAGAACAATGAAGAAAGAGAAGTTTCATATCGAATACATTTTCGATAAAGTTTCACGACGAAGCTTGTGGAATCACCTAACCACCGCTTTGGGACTTTCCGCTTGGTTCGCCGACGAGGTCATTATAAATGATAATCTCTATACCTTTAAATGGAGTAAAGAGGCCCAAGAGGCAACAGTGATCGACTCCAAGCCGGAGAACTTTATCCGTTACCGCTGGGTAGACGAGGAAGATGAGAGCGCTTATTTCGAATTTATAATCCATACAATCGAATTAACAGGTTCTACGGCACTTGAGATTACGGATTTCTCCGAACCCGGGGAGAAAAAAGATTCCATTAATTTATGGGACTCGCAAGTGGAAGATTTGAAGCGAACGCTTGGTATTTAGAGTAGTTTTACAGAAATCTGTGGGGTGTTATCGTTTTTTACACTACTTTTGCCACTTCAACCAGATTAGGCAATGTTGAGAATAAAACGATTATATACATTTATGCTGCAGACATTCCTGCCGTTGTTTCTTATGACATTCGGTATTTGTCTGTTTATTGTGTTGATGCAATTTCTTTGGCGATACATCGACGATATGGTGGGAAAAGGCCTTGGCATCCCTGTATTAGCGGAGATGTTTATGTATGCGGCTTTGTTTCTTGTCCCGATGGCACTTCCCTTGGCTATTCTATTAGCCTCATTAATGACTTTTGGAAATTTAGGGGAACGTCTGGAATTACTGGCCATGAAGTCTGCTGGGGTATCATTGATACATATCATGCGTCCTTTGATCGTAACGCTACTATTTGTGAGCGTGGGCGCCTTTTTCTTCCAAAACAACGTAATGCCCGTTGTCCAAGTCAAGCTATATACATTATTATATTCCATGCGCCAGAAATCACCGGAATTGGATATTCCGGAAGGTTCATTCTACAAAGATATTCCCGGATTCAATGTATATGTGAAGAAAAAGGACCCGAAGGACGGTTTATTAAAAGACGTGATGATCTATGATTATTCGGAAGGATTCAATAACGCCCGTGTAATCGTAGCGGACTCCGGACGGCTAAAGACATCCGCCGATAAATTATTCCTTGTCCTATCTTTATTTAACGGAGAATCTTTCGAGAACGTAGGTAAAAGCCAAGCCAACACGACGCAAGCGAGAACCGCCGTCCCCTATCGACGAGAATCATTCAGCAGCAAAGATATCTTGATTGAATTCGACGCGAATTTCAACCGTACCGACGAATCTTTCATGCAGAACCAATATATGGGAAAAAACTTGAAGGATTTACAAACCTCTATCGATTCGATGGGCGTACGCTTGGATAGCATCAAGGACGTGAACGCAAAAAGCATTTACGATGCCTCATACGTAAAAACACTAAAGTCCTTACGAGCTAAAAAAGAGAGTGAAGCCGAGGGGCAACCAGACGAGCAGCAGGAAAAATTGCCGGTAATCACTCCTACCATCCAGTTGGATTTCGACAGTCTTTACCAAGCGCAGGCACCGAGTAGTAAAGCGGCTTTATTAGGCCGAGCCAAATCCTCGATCGAGAATATCAAGACCGACTATTATTTCCGCGCGGCCACGGTTGGCGACGAGGCCTATAAGGTACGCCGCCACTTGACGGAATGGCATAAGAAATTCACGGTATCGTTCGCTTGCATCATGTTCTTCTTTATCGGAGCGCCCTTAGGAGCCATCATCCGTAAAGGTGGGTTGGGCGTACCGGTCGTTATCTCGGTAATCTTGTTTATCTTCTATTATATTATAGATAATATGGGCTTCAAGATGGCACGCGACGGCGTTTGGGACGCATGGGAAGGTATGTGGCTTAGCTCCGTGGTCCTAACACCTATGGGTATATTCCTAACCTATAAAGCGGTAAAAGATTCTGTTATCTTGAATGCCGACACTTACGTGAATGCCTTGAAGAACTTAATAGGTAAGCGTGAAGGGAGAAAAGTGGAGCGGAAAGAGGTTATCATATACACCCCCGATTATGAGGCAACCCTTCCTCAACTGGAGAAATTAGTGGAAGAAAGCACGACTTATCTGGCAAACCATAAACGTTGGATCAATTATCTGACATTTTGGAAACAAGGCGGAAAAGATAACACAGCGGAACTGTTAGCTCAGGACACGGAAAATATCGTGGAGGAATTAAGTAATTCCGACCAGAATTTACTCCTGAATAAATTGATGGACTACCCGGTCATCGGAGGTTACAATAATAAGCTAAGCAAGCATATAAACGGGAAACTTGCCTTGGCTATCGGTATTTTCTTCCCACTGGGATTGCCGATCTACCTATTGGCTACGTACCAACGTAAATTGCTACGGCATGATATCGTCATGGTACAAAAGACCAGTAAGGAGCTGATCAATATGATATATTCATTACATTTGCTAAAAAATAACTCGGATATAAATAATCAATAAATATGAGCGAGATTCAATTAAACACCATCGAAGAAGCTATCGAGGATTTCCGTGAAGGAAAGTTCTTAATCGTTGTAGACGACGAGGACCGGGAGAATGAAGGAGACTTTATCATCGCGGCCGAGAAAGTAACCCCGGAAAAAATCAACTTCATGTTGAAAAACGGACGAGGTGTATTATGCGCCCCGATCACGGAAGAACGTTGCCAAGAGTTGGAGCTGGATATGCAAGTTGCCAATAACACCTCTTTACTAGGTACTCCTTTCACGATAACAGTAGATAAATTAGGAGGGAAATGTACGACCGGCGTTTCCATGTACGACCGTGCGGAAACGATCTTGGCGCTGGCTGATCCAAAGACCAAGCCATCCGATCTGGGACGTCCCGGACATATCAATCCGCTCCGTGCCCGCTCTCGTGGCGTACTTCGCCGTGCGGGTCATACAGAGGCTGCCGTGGATTTGGCCCGGTTAGCCGGTTTATATCCCGCCGGAGCCTTGATCGAGATCATTAACGAGGATGGAACCATGGCACGTCTGCCGCAATTAATCGAGGTAGCCAAGAAATTCGATATCAAGATTATTTGCATCAAGGACCTGATCGCTTATCGCCTCCGGACCGAATCGATCGTAGAGAACGGCGTAGAGGTAGATCTCCCTACCGAGTACGGACATTTCCGTCTCATTCCTTTCCGCCAGAAAAGCAATGGATTAGAGCATATAGCTTTGATAAAGGGTAAATTCGAGAAAGACGAGCCTATCTTAGTACGCGTGCACTCATCTTGCGCTACAGGAGATATCTTCGGTTCCATGCGTTGCGAGTGCGGAGAGCAACTGCACGAGGCTATGCGCCGCATCGACCAAGAAGGCAAAGGGGTTATCGTTTACCTGAACCAAGAAGGACGAGGCATCGGATTGATGGAGAAGATGAAAGCATACAAGCTCCAAGAGGATGGTTTGGATACGGTGGACGCGAACTTGCATTTAGGCCATCAAGCGGACGAGCGAGATTATGGTGTCGGAGCACAGATCTTACGTCATATCGGCGTAACGAAAATGCGCCTGATGAGCAATAATCCGGTAAAACGCGTAGGTCTGGAAGCTTACGGACTTGAGGTAGTAGAGAACGTTCCTATCGAGGTGAAACCAAATCCATACAACGAATTCTACATGAAAACGAAGAAAGAACGTATGGGGCATGTGCTGCATAACATTAAATAGTTATCAGAACGTTGCAAGAATTCCGATTATTGATTACTTTTGTCGCATAATAATAAAACAACCTATACAAAAAGCAATGTCATGACACAAGTCTCAGATCGTTTAGCGAGTTTATCGCCTTCAGCAACATTGGCGATGTCACAAAAGAGCGGTGAGTTGAAAGCTCAAGGTATCGATGTTATCAACTTAAGTGTGGGAGAACCCGATTTCAATACTCCCGACTTCATTAAAGAAGCCGCGAAGAAGGCGATTGACGATAATTTCTCACGTTATTCTCCCGTAGCGGGTTATCCGGCATTACGTAATGCTATCGTTGCCAAATTGAAGAACGAGAATGGACTGGAATATACAGCAGGCCAGATCTCTTGTGCAAACGGTGCCAAACAATCCGTTTGTAACACGGTCATGGTATTGGTAAATCCGGGGGACGAGGTTATCATCCCTGCCCCTTTCTGGGTAAGCTATCCGGAGATGGTGAAGTTAGCGGAAGGAACTCCCGTTATCGTTCCGGCTGGTATCGAGCAAGATTTCAAGATCACTCCAGCTCAGCTGGAAGCCGCTATTACACCTAAGACTAAAGCGTTAATCCTTTGCTCTCCCTCCAACCCGACGGGTTCTGTTTACAGCGCCGAGGAATTGGCAGGTTTAGCGGAAGTATTGAAAAAACATCCGGATATCATCGTTATAGCGGATGAGATCTACGAACATATTAACTATATTGGTAAACACAACAGCATCGCTTCTATCGAAGGAATGAAAGACCGTACGGTTATCGTAAACGGCGTTTCCAAAGCGTATGCGATGACTGGCTGGCGTATCGGTTTCATCGCCGGACCGGAATGGATCGTGAAAGCGGTTAATAAATTACAAGGACAATATACCTCTGGCCCTTGCTCCGTATCTCAAAAAGCGGCGGAAGCGGCTTATACAGGCTCACAAGAACCCGTTGAGGAAATGCGTAAGGCCTTCGAACGCCGCCGTGACTTAATCGTTAATTTAGCGAAAGAAGTTCCGGGCTTCGAGGTGAATAAACCGGAAGGCGCCTTCTACTTATTCCCCAAATGTAGTTATTATTACGGCAAGACAGATGGAACCCGTGTAATCAACAACGCTGATGACTTAGCTATGTATCTCTTAGAAGTAGCGCACGTAGCTTGCGTAGGTGGTACCTCTTTCGGGGCACCCGAGTGTATCCGCATGAGTTACGCTACCAGCGATGAGAATATCGCAGAGGCGATCAAACGTATTAAGGATGCGTTGGCCGCATTGAAATAAGAAAAAATTAAACAGATATACTTACTTGGCAAAGTAAGATATACTGCATTGGACAAGTAAGTATATCTTCTATGGGCAAGTAAGCTATACTTCATAAAAAAGGCGATACATTGGGTTGTACCGCCTTTTTCTCTATATCAAATACGTTACCGCAATTATTCAGCACGCAAAGTGAAACGTTTGAACGCCAAGATTTGTAACTCAGGATCGATCTCCTTCATTGTCTCTCTTACAGTCTTCTTGCCATCCATAATGTCTTCTTGGTTCAACAAGCAAACCTCTTTCAAGAACTTGCCTAGACGACCCTTAGCGATATTCTCGATCATCTGTTGAGGTAAGTTAGCCGCCTTCTCAGCGGAAACAGTAGCGATGATTTCTTTAGCCTTAGCTACATCCTCTGCCGTGATCCAGCCCTTATCCATGTTACTTTCCATGTGAGCCTCGCTATCTACATGCGAAGGATTAATACCAGCCTTCTTCAATGCAGCCTCTACAGCCTTCTGTACCTGCTCAGCCTTCGTCTTCTCGATAGCAACCTGGATCTCTTTCTCTTTTACAGACTCAGGAACACCAGCCTCATCGATAGCGATCGGGTTCATAGCGGCGATCTGCATAACGATATTGTGAGCGGCTTCCTCAGACTCCTTGTTGAAAGCGGCGATCGTACAAAGTTGGTTCTTACCCATATGGTTGTATACAGTAGTGTAAGCACCTTCAACTACGCAGTAGCCATCCAACTCCATTTTCTCGCCAGTGATACCGCTACGATCCGTAACAGCTTCTTGGATAGTACCCTTGCCCATAGGCAAAGCTTTCACCTCGTCCAAAGTACGGCATTTGTTAGCCACGGCAGCGTCCAAGATAGCCTGAGTCAAAGCTACGAAGTCCTCATTCTTAGCCACGAAGTCTGTTTCGCACTTCAAAGCGATGATAGCGGCGAACTCGCCATCCTTCTTAGCCAACACACAACCCTCGGCAGCCTCACGATCAGAACGTTTAGCGGCGATAGCCTGTCCTTTTTTACGGATAATTTCCATTGCTTTCTCGATGTCACCGTCAGACTCAGTCAAAGCCTTCTTACAGTCCATCATACCAGCTCCACTCATTTTGCGCAGCTTGGTAATATCAGCCATTGTTACAGCCATAATCTTATTTCCTTTATCTTTAAAATGTTTATACTTTCAAAAATTGACAATGGACAGTTGCCAATTGACAAATCCTGTCAAAAGCCAACTGCCCATTGTATTTGTATTCTAATTGTCAATTGTCAACGTCAATTGTCAATCGAATTATTCTTCGTCTTTCGCGAACTTACCGGCAACGTTAGCGTTCAACGCATCGTCGTCTTCTTTCTTCGTACGTTCTTTCTTAACAGCAGCTTTTGCCTTACGCTCTCTTTTCGGAGCTTCCTCAGCAGCCTCTGCGTCAATTTTCTCAGCCTTACGCTCTTGCAAGCCTTCGTTCATAGCCTCGCAGATAGCGCCCAAGATAACCTCTACAGACTTTGTAGCGTCATCGTTAGCCGGGATAACGTAGTCGATATTGTTCGGATTAGAGTTCGTATCAACCATACCGAATACAGGGATACCCAAACGGTTAGCCTCGCGAACAGCGATATGCTCTTTCATCACGTCTACAACGAACAACGCTGACGGAAGACGAGTAAGGTCTACGATAGAACCTAAAGTCTTCTCCAACTTAGCGCGTTGGCGAGTGATTTGAAGTTTTTCTCTCTTAGAAAGATTATCAAATGTACCATCTTTTGTCATCTTATCGATAGTAGCCATCTTCTTGATAGCTTTACGGATCGTCGGGAAGTTGGTCAACATACCACCCGGCCAGCGCTCGATAACGTAAGGCATACCTACGGAAGCAGCCTTATCAGCGACAACTTGTTTAGCTTGTTTTTTGGTAGCCACGAAAAGAACTTTCTTGCCTTGTTTAGCCAAGTTCTTCATAACTTCAGCGGCTTCGTCTACTTTAGCAACTGTTTTATAAAGGTCAATGATATGAATACCATTGCGCTCCATGAAGATATAAGGAGCCATAGCGGGATTCCACTTTCTTTTTAAGTGTCCGAAGTGTACACCAGCCTCTAATAATTGATCAAAATTTACTCTTGACATTGTTTTTTTCTTAAATCGTTTACTTTCTTTGTTTAATTTCAACCATCAGGTAGTCTTTCCGCATGTCCACATGTAAAAAGAATCCCGATAATTTAGATACTAAACGCTTCGCTTTACTTGTAAGGGACTCACAAATAACATTAACGTTTACTGAACTGGAATCTCTTACGAGCTTTCGGACGACCCGGTTTCTTACGCTCAACAGCACGAGGATCGCGAGTTACGAATCCTTCCGCTCTTAAGACAGCCTTATCTTCCGGATTAATCTTTATCAACGCACGAGAGATAGCCAAACGGGCAGCCTCAGACTGACCTTTGAAACCACCACCGTCAAGGTTGATCTTAATATCATATTGCTCAGCGACGTTCAACTTTGCTAACGGCTGCTTTACGATAAACTGAAGGATTGAAGAAGGAAAGTATTTTTCCAGCTCACGTTTGTTGATCGTGATCTTTCCCGTACCTTCGCTAACGAATACGCGAGCGACTGCCGCTTTACGTCTTCCTATTGCATTTACTACTTCCATCGTGATTATTTATATGAGTTTATATCGATTAACTTAGGTTGTTGAGCCTCGTGCTTGTGCTCAGTTCCCTCATAAACGTACATGTTGTTCAACAACTTTGCACCCAGACGGTTCTTAGGCAACATACCTTTTACTACTTTACGGAACAGACGGTCGCCACCTTTCTTCAAAAGATCAGCCGGAGTATACTCGATCTGTCCACCGGGATATCCGGTATATCTCAAATAAATACGATCGTTCCACTTGTTACCAGTCAGAACGACTTTGTCTGCATTGATGATGATTACGTTATCACCACAGTCAACGTGCGGAGTGAAATTGGGTTTGTACTTACCGCGCAAAAGCTTCGCTACTTTAGCGCAAAGGCGACCTAACGTCTGGCCTTCAGCATCAACAATGACCCACTCTTTGTTTACAGTTGCCTTGTTTGCAGAAATGGTCTTAAAACTTAAAGTATCCACTGCTTAAAAATTAAATTAATTAATAACTCAAAAAACTAGCCTTACCAACATTGTCACAACGGACACATGATGCAACAACGTGCTAAGAACTAAACTCTTAGTACAATTTGATAATAATCGGCTTGCAAAGGTACGGCTTTTATCCGAACTTCCAAACAAATCCTACTATTTTTCAAGTTATTAAGATCCTTGCTTGTTCGTATATTCAATCATGAGCTCATCAATCAAGTAAGCATCGCTCATACAATGCAAGTCTCCCACTTTTTTCCGCAAATAGACATAAGTATTCGATTCATAGAAAAGACGCAACGCTTTACGGTTATCAATATGCAGCCGCTCAGCCAGACCGTTTATAATACGGGCATATTTCATCTGGAGTAATATTTCATTTGCTTGGGACATAAAGCTCTCCCTCCTTTATTAATAGAATGGCTTCCACAAAAAACAAGCAGCTATCCAATAATGATTGATTGATCAGACATAATTGGTTATTGGGCTTTTCAAAACGAAGACGTCTAAGCGCCTCTTCTTTCGGGATCAGTCCTGTATAATAAAGCTCAATCGTATTAAATACCCGATCGTTAGCGACACCACCTTCCACCATGTCGTATCCTTTCCACGGACACTCACCTCTTCTGCTAGATATCACGAAATCTAACCAATCATTATCGTATGAGCTAAAACTCAGCACACGATATTCCAACCTTATCGTTTCAATATCCAGATTATAGACGTTCAAATAAGCCTCCTCGCAATTCTTTACCATAGCGACCCGTTTAGCCCATGTCTCCGCTTGCTCTTTTAAGTCAGTCACATAAAAGCCTTTTCCAAAATCAAGATTATCCCGACAAGCACCCGCTAAAGGGTTACTCACGCACAACGTAGAGCCATGGTATACTTTTAGCATGAAGCCCCTCCTTTCTCCCGATTCCTAAGAGCCTCTATGATATCATCTACAATATGCTCCCGGCTTTCCGTATGTAAAGCGTCATAACAACCTATAATGAAATCATCCATTAAGCCAGAACATTCGAGCTTACGATAAACATTCTCTGGAAGTTCATTCAACCGCTTAGCGACCTCCTCGATACAAAAAACGGCAAACTCTATTTTTTTATCATTATAAGTCATATCCTATTTCCGGAAGTAATATCCCAATGAGAACGTCACGTTATTCTGGTAAACGGAAGTCTCGCCGTCACGCTTCAAGGCCCGGCGGTCTATCATGCCGCATAGGGAGCTTACGGAGAAGAAAAAGTTACTATATTCTACCGATAGGCCGACATTCATGCCAAAGTCGCAAGGTTTCAAGTCCTTCTCATCGGACACGCCGAAATGGAGATCCGGATTGGTCTCCCGGCTCTTCATCTTGCCAAACAAGGACCAATCAAAGGTAGGACCGGCGAATACGGACAGATGAACGTCCGTGAAGGTAAATGTATAAGCCACATTCACGGGAATCTGCAAAGAGTAATACCAACATTTATTATGAAGCGCCATCCCATGTATATCCTGATTCGAATAATAAGCGCCACCTTGGTTCACGAACGCCACCTCAGGACGAAGCGACCATTTTTTATTCTTGCTCAAAGGAATATCCGCCAAACCCGCTATGCTGAAACCGAAGCGGGCTCCCGCCTCATACGTATCCTCCACCTTCTGGATCAACGAAGAATAAGCGCCTCCGGCACGTACGCCGAAAGAAACCTGAGCCATCGCCGGTAAAATCATCATCACGGCAATCAACAACAATCCGATCTTTCTCATAAACTTCCTCATTTGCTTTTCCTTCTAATAGTAAGCAAAGATATACATTTTTCAATAACATCTACATTTATCCTACTGAAACCTATAAGAAAGCGGTATAAAAAGCACGGCTTTGCCATTTAAGCTTTAACGAATGGCACAACATGATACATCTTATCCTTGCAACATTAATCAAAAGTAAGATCACCTTTTACGATAGATTAGTCTCCCTTGCTCTAGCAAAATGACACTTTGTAAACAGAACTCCCTGAAATTCGCTTTTCACACAGAAAAACGCCATTCATAACTATCTTCCATCCGCTAGTTCGAGCACCTCACGAAAACCTCCTGTCACGATATACGGCTTATATCAAGCAAAATATCAATACAACATCTGTTTATATAACATATAGATTCTATAGAATCACACATATTATAACCTCATTATATCCTTCAGAAAACACGTACGTCTTTTCCAAAAACATGTACGTGTTTCCGAAAAAAGACGTACGTGTTTTTTTAAAAGCAAAACAACCTCTCTCGTACTAAAAATATTTCCTACCTTTATGCACTCATTTCAATATGCACCAGACTATACATTAATATATATGGAACCGTTTATTCATTTACACGTACATACCCAGTATTCCTTGCTGGACGGACAGGCATCCATCGACGCGTTGATCGACAAAGCGTACAAAGACGGAATGCGTGCGATCGCCGTAACAGACCATGGCGTTATGTTCGGTATCAAGGAGTTTTTCAATAAGGTTAGCAAAAAGAACAGTAAACCTCTCGGGATCATCAAGGACTCCGAGAAAGAACTAAAACCGCTGCTGGCCAAGGATGCTCCAACCGATGAGGAACAACAAAGGATAACGGAACTACAAAAACAAATCGCCGAAGCGAAAGCTTCCATCTTCAAGCCGATCATCGGGTGCGAATGTTATTGCGCTCGCAACGGAAGGCATAGCAAGCTGGCCTCGCAAGACGACCGTAGCGGCTGGCACTTGATCGTTCTGGCCAAAAATAAGAACGGATACAAGAACCTGATCAAGATGGTATCCCTCTCATGGACGGAAGGATTCTACGGACGTCCGCGTATCGACAAAGAGTTGTTGGAGAAATACCACGAGGATCTGATCATCTGCTCCGCCTGTTTAGGTGGAGAGATTCCACAGCATATCATGCACGGACGAATCGATAAGGCCGAGGAGTCTATCAAATGGTTCAAAAACTTATTCGGAGAAGACTATTACCTTGAGATGCAACGGCACGAGACACACGACCCCAACGCCGATTGCACGATTTTCCCGCATCAACAAGAGGTGAACAAGGTACTGATCGAACTTGCTCACAAACATAATATCAAGCTAATCGCCACCAACGACGTCCATTTCGTCAATGCCGACGACGCTGAGGCTCACGACCGCCTGATCTGCCTTAGTACCGGCAAAGACTTGGACGACCCCAAGCGTATGCGCTACTCCAAGCAAGAATGGATGAAGACAACCGCCGAGATGAACACCATCTTCGCCGATATCCCCGAAGCTTTGAGTAATACGCTCGAGATAGCCGACAAAATAGAATTCTACTCCATCGACAGCGGTCCTATTATGCCGACTTTCGCCATTCCCGAGGAGTTCGGTACCGAGGAGTCCTACCGTCAGAAATTGACAGAGCATGATTTATTTGAGGAATTCACCCGAGACGAGAACGGTAATGTCGTATTAAGCGAGGAAGAGGCGCACTCCAAAATCAAGAAATTAGGTGGATACGACAAACTATACCGCATCAAGCTGGAAGCCGACTATTTGGCGAAATTGACATACGACGGAGCCAAGGAGCTTTACGGAAACCCCTTGAACGATGAAGTAAAGGAGCGTCTGAACTTCGAGTTACATATCATGAAGACCATGGGTTTCCCCGGCTACTTCTTGATCGTGCAAGATTTCATCCGTGCCGCTCGTGAGGAACTCGGTGTATCCGTAGGACCGGGACGTGGTTCGGCCGCCGGATCTGCCGTAGCTTATTGCTTAGGGATCACCAAGATCGACCCGATCAAATATGACCTCCTGTTCGAGCGTTTCTTGAATCCGGACCGTATCTCCCTCCCCGATATCGATACCGACTTCGATGATGATGGCCGTGGCGAGGTCTTACGCTGGGTAACGGAGAAATACGGTGCCGAGCGTGTGGCTCATATCATTACTTATGGTACGATGGCTACCAAGTCCGCTATCAAGGATGTCGCCCGGGTACAGAAATTACCGTTATCCGAATCGAACCGGTTAGCCAAATTGGTTCCGGATAAGATCCCTGACATGAAGAAGTTCAAATTGGGCGACGCCATCAAGTATGTGCCGGAACTAAAAGAGGCGGCTAACGGAAATGATCCGCTGGCACGGGATACCTTGAAATACGCCCAGATGCTGGAAGGCAACGTCCGTAACACGGGTGTACACGCCTGCGGTGTCATTATCGGACGTTATGATATATCGGATGTCGTACCTGTCAGTACGGCGAAAGACAAGGATACCGGCGAGGAGATGCTGGTTACCCAATACGAGGGTTCCGTGATCGAGGAAACCGGATTGATCAAGATGGACTTCTTGGGCTTGAAGACCTTGTCCATCATCAAGGAAGCGATCGAGAACGTGAAACTGACTACCGGACATGATCTGGATATCGACCATATCAGTCTGGAGGACCCCAAGACTTATAAATTGTATTGCGACGGAAAGACAACCGGTACATTCCAGTTCGAGTCCGCCGGTATGCAAAAGTATTTGAAGGAGTTGCAACCTTCTAAATTCGAGGACTTGATCGCCATGAACGCCCTGTATCGCCCGGGCCCAATGGATTACATCCCTTCTTTTATCGCCCGTAAACAGGGTAAGGAGGAGATCAAGTACGATATTCCCGTCATGGAACGCTACCTAAAAGATACGTACGGTATTACGGTCTATCAGGAGCAGGTCATGCTTCTATCCCGTTTGCTCGCTAACTTCACGCGTGGTGAGAGTGATGCCTTACGTAAGGCGATGGGTAAGAAGTTGATCGAGAAGATGAACCACTTGAAGTCTAAATTTATGGCTGGTGGTCAAGCCAACGGCTATAAAGAGGAAACTTTAAATAAGATCTGGTCCGACTGGGAGAAGTTCGCCTCATACGCATTCAATAAGAGTCACGCTACTTGTTATTCATGGGTGGCTTATCAGACCGCTTACTTGAAAGCGAACTTCCCGTCCGAGTATATGGCCGCCGTCTTGAGCCGAAGCTTATCCAATATCACGGATATCACGAAGTTCATGGATGAATGTAAAGCGATGGGTATTCAAGTATTGGGACCGGACGTGAACGAGTCTATCTTGAAGTTCAGCGTAGATAAGAACAAGAACATCCGCTTCGGGCTAGGTGCCGTGAAAGGCGTAGGTGAGTCCGCCGTACAAAATATCATAGAGGAACGCAAGAAGAACGGCCCGTACAAGAGTATCTTCGATTTCGTAGAACGGGTGAACTTGACCGCTTGCAATAAGAAAAACATAGAGTCCATGGCTTTGGCCGGAGCGTTCGATAACTTCGGTATCCAGCGTGAGCAGTTCTTCACCGACAGTGGAAAAGGAGAATTGTTTTTGGATACCTTGGTTCGCTATGGTAACAAATACCAGATGGATAAGAGCACGGCAGTCAACTCTTTATTCGGTGGAGACGCCTTGATCGCCATCGCTAAACCGGAGATCCCGCAATGCGAGCGTTGGAGCGATCTCGAACGCCTGAATAAAGAGAAGGAGTTGGTCGGTATTTACCTATCCGCCCACCCGTTGGATGAATACCGTATCATATTAAAGTATGTATGTAATACCGGCATGGTAGAACTTAACGAGCGGGAAACCTTACAAGGCCGGGAAGTTTTATTAGGTGGTATCGTCACCGGTTTCCGGGAAGGAATGACCAAGAACGGAAAGCCTTACGGTATCTTGAAGATCGAGGATTTCACGGGTAGTGGCGAGATCCCGCTTTTCGGACAGGATTATATCGAATACAGCAAGTATGGTAAAATAGGGATGTATCTCTTGATCACCGCCCGTGTAGAGCCTAGCCGCTGGGACCCCAATAAACTGGACTTCAAGATTGGTACCGTCAACCTTTTGCAAGACGAGAAAGACAAGCTGATCGAGAAAATCAGTATCACGGTCCCGATCCATGATTTGGACGAGCCGACAATCAATGAGCTTTCGGTATTGATCAAGAACAATCCGGGCCATAGCCTGTTATATTTTAAGGTTGTCGATGGGGAACATAATATTTCCCTAAATCTCTTCTCCCAAAATATCCGCTTAAACGTGACCCGTGAGCTGGTAGACTTTTTACAGGAGAACGAGAATATCGATTTTAAAATTAATGGTTAAAGTTGTACGACGCTGAAAGAATTTGTACTTTTGGCGTCATAACAATCATTAGATTATAATTCATAATTAAATAATACGTAATTCAAAATGGCACTACAAATTACAGACGCTAATTTCGAGGAGTTGGTTAACTCCGGAAAGCCCATGGTTCTTGACTTTTGGGCAGAGTGGTGTGGCCCTTGCCGCATGGTATCTCCTATCATTGATGAGTTGGCAACCGAATACGAAGGTCGTGTGACGATCGGTAAAATGAACGTTGACGAGAATGACGATGTAGTCGGACAATTCGGTATCCGCAACATCCCTACCGTTCTTTTCTTCAAAGACGGTAAGATGGTTGATAAAGTAGTAGGCGCTACGGCTAAGGATAAGTTCGTAGAAAAGATCGAGGCAATGCTTAAATAATTGAAAGTTGAGAATTGAGAATTGAAAATACCGAGGAATACGCTCTGTAACTTTCAATTCTCAATTTTTAATTCCCCTAAGTATATGTCGCTTGCCCGGAGGACCGGGAAGACGGCTCATCTCAAAACCAGCCGCTTGCATACCTCTGCGTACCTCTCCTTTTGCGCAATAGGTTACAATCACTCCGCCCGGTGCGGTATGAGCATACAAACGATTATAGATTTCTTGATTCCACATCTCCGGTTGTTTCTCGGGCGCAAACGCGTCGAAATAGATCAAATCGATATCATCCGGTAGTTCACAGGCGTTACTATTTCCTTCTATTTTATGAAGTGTAAAGCGCTCTGAGATTGAAACGGGAGTATTCCACTCCGCCTCATGCAAGGCTAAGAATAACTCTTTTCTCTCCGGCCAGATCAGCTCTCCATAATTCAAGGTACGAATCGTATCTAAAGGAAGCGGGTATAACTCCACGGTATGATAATCAATATGATGTGCTTGAGATAGCTCGACATCCTTCAATGTCAAGAAGGCGTTTAGCCCTGTACCGAAGCCAACTTCCACGATTCGGATAAAGTCTTTCTCCCGCGCATGCAATCCCGCCTCAATAAATATATGTCTCGATTCCTGCAACGCCCCGTTCACGGAATGATAATGTTCATCCATCGCCGGAATATATAGCGTATGGCTTCCATCCGCCGTTATCTGTAATTCTTTCTCCATATGTATGCAAAGATAATACATACGAATCAGAATAATACTTATCTTTACCGCTATAAATATGATATAAGATATGGATAGACGCCATCTTTACTTCTTACTATTCTTATTATGTACCATACAAGCCGCTATCGGTCAACAGCGCTCCTTCTCTATCAAGGGAGTTGTAAAAGACGCATCGAGCGGACAGCCGATACCTTTCGCTAACGTAGTGGTATGGAACACGACGCAAGGGGCGGTCACCGATTCCACCGGATTATTCGAGATATCCGGCATATCACCCGGAAGCTATCGTCTCCAATCCTCCTTTCTGGGATATAAGCCATTCGTTACCGCCGAATTCAGACTAGCGAATAAAGATATATTCTTCCCGATCGAGCTAGAGGAAGCCAGCCAGAATCTGCAAGAGGTTAGCGTAGTAGCCTCTCCGTTCCGTAAAACCGCCGAAAGTCCGCTAGGACTCCGTGTAATCGGTTTCAAGGAGATAGAGAAAAGCGCGGGAGGAAACCGGGATATCTCCCGGGTAGTACAAACCTTTCCCGGAGTAGCGTCCACGGCAGCGTTTCGTAACGACTTGATGGTAAGAGGAGGAGGTCCCTCGGAAAACCGTTTCTTTTTGGATGGCGTAGAGATACCGAATATCAACCATTTCTCTACCCAAGGAGCCTCCGGAGGTCCGGTCGGTATTATCAATCCCGATTTTATCCGGGAGGTCAACTTTTATTCGGCCGCATTCCCCGCATCCAAAGGGAACACTTTAAGTTCGGTATTGGATTTTAAACTACAAGATGGGAATAAGGAGAAATTCTCATTGCGAGGAGTCCTAGGAGCCTCAGATATCGGTGTGTCCGCTAATGGACCGCTAGGAAAAAAGACCACTTACCAAGTGTCTGTTCGTCGCTCTTACCTTCAATTCCTTTTCGATATGATCGGCTTGCCGTTCTTACCTACTTTCACGGATGCCCAATTCAAGATTAAGCACTCCTTCAACCCCAAGAATGAGCTTACAGTTCTCGGATTAGGGGCGATCGATGATATGAAGCTGAATACAGGAATGAAAGACATGAGCGAGAAAAACCAATATATTCTCTCTTACTTGCCGGTCGTAAAACAAAAAACGTATACCCTTGGAGCGGTTTATAAACACTACGCTGGTAAAAATCTCTACTCGGTCATTATCAGCCGTAGCCAGACCAACAATAAGAATATTAAATACAAAGACAATGATGAAAGCCAAGTAGAGAATCTCTCCTTAAATTACCGTTCGGACGAGATTGAGAATAAGTTCCGAACGGAAAACACGTTCCGCTTACCATTCATTCAATTGAATGTCGGAGGAAACATCGAATACGCCCAATACACGAATGACACCTATCAAAAGCAATTTACCTCTATCCCCCGTACCATCGTATATCAAACAGACCTTGGCATATGGAAGTGGGGTATCTATGCCACGGCTATTTATGAGAGTTATAACGAGCGGTTTACCGCCTCTTTAGGTGTTCGTGCGGACGCAAACAATTATTCCTCGGATATGAATAATTTGTTAGATCAGTTATCTCCTCGCCTATCCTTATCCTACCGCTTGTCCGATCCTCTTTATATAAACGCGAATATCGGACGCTACTACGAGCTTCCTCCTTATACGACATTGGGATTCAAGGATAATGAAGGTAATTATGTAAACCGGGCAAATCATTTAAGCTATATCCGAAGCGACCAAGCCGGATTAGGCTTGGAGTACCGTCCTACCTCATACTTGAAATTCACGGCCGAAGGATTCTATAAACATTATGATCGTTATCCGATGTCCATACTCGACAGTATCCCACTCGCGTCGAAAGGTACAGACTATGGTGTCTTGGGAAATGAGGCCGTATCGTCTACCGCTACAGGGCGAGCTTATGGACTTGAGATCATGGGACGTTGGTATAATTATAAAGGGCTTACTTTCATCGCATCCTACACTTTGGTAAGAAGCGAATTCAAGGATGGGAGAAATATGGACACTTATCTTCCCTCGGCTTGGGACAATAAGCATCTGTTCACGTTTAGCGGGACTTATTCTTTACCCAAGAACTGGGACGTAGGCGCCAAGTTCCGGGTAGTAGGAGGCGCTCCCTATACGCCTTACGATGTAGAAAAGAGTAGTTATGTAGAAGCTTGGGACGCTAATAACGGGCTATACTATGATTACAGCCGGTTTAACAGCGAACGGCTCAAGCCATTCACGCAGTTAGATATCCGTATCGATAAAACATTTTACTTCAAAAAGATCATGTTTGGAGCCTATATCGACATCCAAAACATATTGAATTCCAAATACAAAGAGCAAGACGTATATATCAAAACGGGTAAAATTATCAACCCGGAAGCTCCCATATATGAACAACGGTACGAATTAAGACCGATAGAACGTCTTACAGGAACGCTTCTCCCAAGTATCGGAGTGATGATCGAGTTATAGATTTTAGGCGTAATAGATTCTTTTTATTTTGAATTTCAGCAATTAATCATAAATCTTTTCTATTTTTGTGGACTGTATGAACAAAAAATAGTACTTTAATCGCAAATAAGCACATGAATAGGTAGGTAAAGAATGACATTATTAAAAAACTACATACGATTCGTACTCTTTATCGTGTTAAGTCTGGTCTTTTCTTTCCACTTATACGCTACAGATAATGCAGGCCCTATTTTAATCATTAGCTCCTACAATCCCGATACACGTAATACGACCGCCAATATTTCCGAGTTTATGGAGGAATATAAGCGGGGAGGTGGTATCTCGCCGGTGGTTATCGAGAACATGAACTGTAAGAGCCTCCCGGAAGCCCCCTTATGGGACGGTAAGATGAGAGGTATATTGGATAAATATAAGGAAAATAACACCCCTCAGCTTATCATTATCTTAGGTCAAGAGGCATGGGCTTCTTATATCTCCCAAGAATACAAGCCTGATATACCGGTTTTATGCGGTATGATCAGTAAGAATGCGATCTTATTACCCGACTCGGATTTAAATGTCGCCGAATGGGAGCCGAAATACATCGATATCCAAGAGTACGTAGATAAAGGTTTACACCTTGGCGGGTTCTTGTATTCTTATGACGTAAAAGAAAATATCCGGTTAATACGTAAGCTATATCCCAAAACTCAAAATATAGCATTAATCACCGATAATACCTACGGTGGTTTAGCTATGCAGACCTTGGTAAAAAAGGAAATGGAAAATATCAAGGATCTGAACTTGATATTACTGGATGGAAGAAAGAATAATATCTACACCATCGTTGAGCAAATCAAGAACCTGCCGGATCAGACCGTGATATTGATCGGTACATGGCGTGTAGACGTGAACGACGGGTATTATGTTGGAAATGCCACGTATACCATGATGACTGCCAATCCCAGAATCCCGACATTCACATTGGCATCCGTCGGCATAGGGCACTGGGCCATCGGAGGTTTCAGTCCCAAATACAGGCCTATAGGTTCCGATTTGGCGAAAGAGGCTTTAAGTATATTGGAGAAGAAAATCGCCCCTAAAGATATCCATCCCCAAATCATCCCCAATGGATATGTGTTCGACGCTTCAAAGATCAAGGCTTTTGATATCAGCAGACTGTCATTGCCCCACGACGCTACTATTATCAACGAGGACCCGAGCCTATTCTCCAAATACAGGTTCGAGATCTTGCTAAGCGTAATCACCGTATTGTTTATTTTCCTGATTATGATATTAATCTTCTTTATCCGGACCAATAAGCTGAAAGATAAGTTATTGGATCTACAGAAAGATAATATACTAATCATGAATAATATCCAAGCTTCTATCTATTTCATCAAGCCGGATTATACCGTAAAATGGAGAAACGAGGTAGAGTTCCATGACTGTATCCCTGAATTCGGTCCGGCTAATTGCTTCTTGGTCAAGAACGGAGTAAAGCCTTATTGTACCCGTTGCACGGTCGCAAAGGCCATGGAAACCAAAAAGCAGGTCGATATCACGAATGAGTTCGGCGATGGAAAGTATCTTCATATTTTGGCGAACCCTGTATTAGACGAGCACAACAACCTTATCGGGGTTATTTTCAAGAAAGAAGACGTGACAAAACAAAAACAGGCAGAGAACGAACTGAGGAAAGCGAAAGAGAAAGCGGAAGAGTCCGATCGTTTGAAATCCGCGTTCTTGGCGAATATGAGTCATGAGATTCGAACGCCATTGAATGCGATCGTCGGTTTCTCCGGATTATTGGCTGTAACCGAGAATATGGAGGATAAAGAGGAATATATCAATATCATTAATAGCAACAACGACCTGTTATTGCAATTGATCAATGATATTCTCGATCTAGCCAAGATAGAGGCGGGTACGCTAGAATTCGTGGATTCAGACGTAGATGTCAATCAACTATTCTCCGATATCGAGCAGTCTTCCCGTTTGAAGGCGCAAGATGGGGTGCAGGTATGCTTTGTCGAGAAGATCCCGAATTGTATCTTACGCACCGACCGTAACCGGGTCTCCCAAGTCATTACGAACTTTATCAACAATGCCATCAAGTTCACGACTCAAGGTAGCATCCTGTTTGGCTACCGCCATAGAGATGATGAGTTGTATTTCTATGTAAAAGATACAGGATGCGGTATCGCCAAGGATAAGATCGGTCAAGTTTTCACCCGTTTCGTTAAGTTAAATAGCTTTGTGCAAGGAACGGGGCTGGGATTATCGATTTGCCAGATGATTATCAAGCGTCTGGGTGGAGATATAGGGGTGGAATCAGAGCAAGGAAAAGGTTCTACATTCTGGTTTACGTTGCCCTATTCGATACTAGAGATGCAGGAAGTCCCGCATGAGAAACCAAAGACCGAAAATGTACAGAAGAGCCAGTCATCCAAATCGGCAACCTTATTAATAGCGGAAGATAACGAAAGCAACTATACTTTATTCCAAGCCATGTTGAAAGATTATAACCTTATACACGCATGGAACGGGGAACAAGCGATCGATTTATTCAATAAATATCAACCGGACTTAATCCTAATGGACCTAAAAATGCCGATCGTAGACGGCTATGAGGCTACACGGGTAATTCGGGAAAAGAACCAGTCCATCCCTATCATCGCCGTAACGGCTTTCGCCTTCGCGGAGGATGAGGAACGGGTAAAACAAAGCGGATTCTCCTCTTACATCGCTAAACCGATCAAGCCGGATAAGCTAATCGCATGTATTAATACTTATTTATAGAATCCGTTTGGTAACAATCGGAAAACGCAAAACGAAAGAGGAACCCTTCTCTACTTGAGAGTCGAGACTAATACTTCCTCTATGACGGTTCATGATCTGCCGGCAAAGACTTAATCCGATGCCGGAACCTTTAGATTTAGTCGTGAAGAAAGGAACGAAGATTTTGTCGATTGCCTCGGGAACAATTCCGCTACCATTATCAATCACCGAAATAATTACCATACCGTTTTTTTGGACAGCCTCCACTATAATTTGAGGGGATAAGGATTCTTCACAAGCCTCTATCGCATTTTTCAATAGATTAATTAATACTTGTTCCACCATGATCCGGTCCGCATATAAATTCAAGTCTTCCGGCTTTACATGAAAGAAGAGGATATCGGATTTCTCCGGGAATAGAAGCCGGATATCGTCAAAGAGAGCCGAAACCGAGAAGTTTCGTAAAGTAGGTAAAGGCAGACGGGTTAATTTCCGATAATTCTCGACAAAATCCAATAACCCCTTACTTCTTCGGTGGATCGTTTGCATGGCTTGCACCATAATAGCGTAGTCTTTCTCATTCATGCCATTTATCGTCGCACGCTCGGCTACCGTCTCCGATAAAGAGATTACCGGAGCGATCGAGTTCATGATCTCATGCGTCAATACCCGGATAAGTTTCTGCCAAGCCTCGGTTTCCGCCTCAGCGACCACCGAACTATACAATCGACTCCGCAAAGCCTCCAAGGCAGCGTTCATAGAAGAGGCCAAAGCCTTTTCGTCTTCCGTCATTGAATCGAAAGGATAAAACAGGCTCAGATCCCCGTAATGAATACTCTCTATCAGGTATTCCATCCGCTTAACAGTCTTTTGCTGATCCTTATATAAGAAAACCGAAAGCGCAAGAATACAAAATCCGAACAGCACGGGAATAAACAAAAACCCTTTCAGCATTAAGAATGAGGCAGTAAAAGACAAGACCACGATCCCCAAAATACGAGCGAACAACAAGTAACGTATCATAAGCCAAATTTCTCCAATTTACGATACAAGGTAAAGCGGGTAATCCCTAGAAGCTCGGCGGCACGAGTGATATTCCCCTCGGCACGACGTAAGGCACGTTCGATCGCTTCTTTCTCCAATACCGTCAGATTTAACTCATCGGATGGTTCCTTATCCCTAAGCGGGACAGAACGCAGAATAAAGTCTTCCGGCCTTAGCCAATTACTTTCAGACAAGATAACCGCCCGTTCAATCGCATGTTGCAGTTCACGTACATTACCAGGCCAAGCATAATTATGTAGCTTATTCTTCCCATCCCTGTTAATGCCCTTCAAGTCTTTCTTATATTTACGGGCATACTTCGACAAGAAATGTTCAGCCAATAAGATCACGTCATTTCCTCGTTCCCTCAAGGGAGGAATATGTAACTCGATCGTATTAATACGATATAAAAGATCTTGCCGGAAAGTACCTTCTGACACGAGATGATGGATATTCACGTTCGTCGCGCAGATCAACCGGATATCAATCGGTATGGGTTGCGTTGCTCCCAAGCGGGTTATCTGTCGTTTTTCCAAAGCGGTCAACAGTTTCGCTTGCATGGAAAGGCTTAAGTTCCCGATCTCATCCAAGAACAAGGTGCCACCGGAAGCCACCTCCATTCGTCCCGGCTTTTCCTTACGGGCATCTGTAAAAGCCCCTTTCTCATAGCCGAATAATTCACTCTCGAAAAGTTGTTCCGGAATAGAGCCCACATCGATCCCGACGAAAAGATTCCCCGAACGCGGAGATTGATGATATAAGGCACGGGCAACTAAATCTTTACCGGTTCCATTCTCCCCCAAGATTAATATATTGGCATCCGTATTCTTTAATTTATCGACCGTAGCGAAAATAGCCTGCATCGGTTCGCTTTCACCGATGATCTCGAAGCCAGCATCCTCGGGTGAACTAAGAATCTCAACTTGTTTCTTTAAATTTCGCACTTCCGCCCTACTCTCCCGAAGTTCTAATGCCGAAGAGAGTGTAGCGAGTAATTTCTCCTTTTCCCAAGGTTTCGGGATAAAGTCGGTAGCTCCTGCCTTAATCGCCCGCACGGCCTTATCCGTATCCGAATAGGCAGTCATAAAAAGAACCACCACGTCCGGGTCTATCTTCTTTATCTTCTCCAGCCAATAGAAACCCTCCTGACCACTAATAGCATCCCGTTTGAAGTTCATATCCAACAAGATAATATCCGGGATAAAAGTCCGCATGAAATGATCGATGCGCTCCAGTTGCGTAGCCACTCTTATTTGTTCCATATAGGGCTCCAGTAATAAGTTAAGGGCAAAAAGGATGTCCTCATTATCATCTATAATTAATAGTTTTCCCTTTTCCATAAGCGCTGAACTAGTTTGTGATGCCTCAAAGGTAGGTATTAAATCAATGGAAGAAGCGTGCGTAATCGAACGATTATCGTGCGCAGATGAACTGTTAAATTAATAGTCCGCAAAGAGGGTTAAGATTAAGTAAACGGTAAGACTATTTAAGCGAAAGAAAAAACGAGGAGAAAGAAGGAAGACTATCTTTGAACACAATTAACAATTCAGGCATTCATGAGACCACTATTGATTGGATTTTTCGTCTGTATAAATATACACTTAGGCTATGCGCAATGGACTGAGCAAGATTCGATCTGGCTAAAGGATGTATTAGCAGGCAAAGATTCCATCAAATTGAACCCTGAATTCCAAAAAGCAATCCAAAGCGGTTCTTTCCTCAACCCGGAACCAGGAAAACCGATGGGGAAACCTCAACTGGCCGCTCCCAGCAATATCCCTATCACCAAAGATTTCTCAGAATATATCCAACAAGACGATACGACACACCGAAAAGTAGCATTGAAGGATTTACCGCCATCGGTATTCTGGCGACATAATCCACCGTATAAAAAGATACTGCCTGTCTATCAATCTATCTTAGATGAATTGAAAAGAACTCCGTCCAGCGGTCGTACCTCACTAGCTACCTTCGATTTAGGAAGGATGACCAGCCGGAAAACATATGTCCATAAACGCAACGCAAAACGCAACGGAACTTGGCAAAACTACGGCAACCTCCCTACCCCGGATGTCATCTCTAAAAGGAAGAAATTCGAAAGACAACAGGCAGAGGCCGCAAAAAGGGACTCCTCATTGATGATCCAACCACCAATCGATTAGCTTACGGGCCAAGCTCAACTTACGGGGGATCTCCGGTAGGTTATCTTTGGTATAGAAGGCACCAGAGCTTAGTTCCTCATCCTGCAACTTAATTTCCCCACTTACATAATCCGCTACAAAGCCAACCATCAAGCCACTCGGATAAGGCCAGGGTTGGTTTCCGAAATAAGTGATATTATCGACCTCTAAACCAGTTTCCTCACGGACCTCCCGGCGCACACACTCTTCCAAGGTCTCGCCAACTTCTAAGAATCCGGCCACTAATCCATGGAAAGTTCCCCGGAAATTACGGGCATGTACCAAAAGAATCGAATCCTCCTTACGGATCAAGACGATCATCGCTGCTGAGATTGTCGGATAAATCTCATGTTTGCAAGAAGGACATTGCTTCGTGATCGACGTAGTCTGCACGGTAGGAGTACCACATACCGGGCAGAAACGGCTATGGCTATCCCAATAAAGCAATTGATAAGCCTTACCCGCCTTCTCGTAACACGCTCTCGAAATATAATCCCAAGAGGCACGCAACCCCATATGTACGTAACGGTCATTCCCCTCCACCGGAGTATCCAATTCTGCCGTACGTGCGGGAAGTCCATCCCGGTAATCAACCTCCAGCGTATGAGAAACCGGAACTGGGGGATTCTCGCCATAAGGGATGGTATACGTATCATTCTCTTTCTGAAGCAACAGTTGGTCTTTATAAAAAAGGAACCAATAACAGAGTCTATTTGAAGTTTCCATGCTGATATTTCCGAATTATCTTTCTATATGTAAAACATCCGCGAACTTACGAATTAAAATCAAATAACGTGCGAAAGCGAACGTGCACCGTGCGAAGGCACACACAATCGTTTCTAAGCATTTTTCTATTATCTTATGATTAGCAGAACGTTACATCGATGGCACATTATTTGCCTCTTTTCTAAAAAATGAATATATTTAAAACCTGTTACAATGAAACTAATGATTCGAAACTTACTTTATCTATTCAAGCGGTTTAAGACCGCCGTCGTGTTAAACCTCTTCGGCTTGACAATCGCTTTCGCCGCCTTCCTCCTGATAGTAATGCAGGTGGATTACGAGATGAATTACGATGCCATGCACAGTAAATCGGGCCGAACCTTCCGGCTAGAGGCAAATCACGGAGAATTCGAGCATAACGCCATCCATTGCCTAATGTTTAGCGATGCTTTTGTTAACTCATCCGCTCATATCACGGATTACTCCTACCGTTATCCATTCTACGGAGGAGAACGGTATTGCCAAATCGACGAGGTAGACGATCAAGGAGAAGCGAAAGTATTTAAGGAAAACTTCCAGCTTTGTCTACCCAATATCTCAGATGTCTTTGATTTCCACATGAAAGAAGGTTCCGTCGAATGCCTATCCATTCCCGGCTCCGTACTCATTCCGGAGAGTGTCGCCAAAAGGCTATTCGACAAACAATCCGCTATCGGTAAACGTATCCGGATGTCCGGCAGTAGTGGCTGGCAACCTGTAAGTACCACGATACTTACTATTGGTGGTGTCTATAAGGATTTCCCGGGAAATACTACGGTACAAAACCGTATTTACGTCCCGATGGACCAACTGGATCTATTAAAAAGTTCTTGGCAAATGTATGCCAACGAAATATACGTCACGCTAGACGATCCCCTAAATAAAGAGGAGGTATTGGATCATTTCAACAAGACTTTCGATTTCGCTAAAAGCCAAATGGGTTCAGCGCAAGAGATCGCATTACGTCTAACCCCCTTAAAGGATGTTTATTACACACATGATACAACTTTCGACTTTAATCCGAAAGGTCACCGGGAGACAAATTATGTGTTACTGGGTATCGCTTTCCTCATCTTATTCATCGCCGGAATCAATTTTACCAATCTCACAACCTCGTTGATTCCCCTACGATTGAAAACGATCAATACGCACCGGGTATTAGGATGCTCCATCTATAAGTTACGAGCCATCTCACTTATCGAATCGATCGTGATCTGCTTGATATCCTACATTCTCGCCTTATTCATCGTAAACGATTTGTCTTACACACCGATCGCTAATTGGGTAGATGCGGATATACGTCTTAGTCAATACAAAGCCCTGATCCTTCTCACAGCACTGATCGCTATCTTGACGGGTTGCTTGGCGGGACTTTATCCAGCTATACGAAGTACCTCCTATGCGCCGGCCTTGGTACTAAAGGGCTCTTTCGGTCTTAGTCCCAAAGGGAAAAAAGTACGTGTCGCCCTGATCGGTTTCCAATACACGGTATCGATCGCCTTGATTATTGTCACCTTATTCATGGGACTTCAGAACCATTTCATGACCTCTAGCGAGCAACTAGGATTCAATAAAGACCAAGTAGCCATCGTGAACCTGACACCGGAGATCTACGCCAAGCATAAGCCCCAATATATCCAGAAACTTAAAGATTATCCGGGAATAGAGGATGTGGCCTTCTCCGTCTACGAGTTATCGAAAGAAGATGACATGATCGATCTCGAATATGCCCGTCATGAAGATAAGGATGTATTCTTCAAGGTATTCTATGCCTCCGAGAATTTCCTTTCCGTCATGGATATCCAAGTAGAGGAAGGAAGGGATTTTACACGGGAGGATTTAAACAAGGCACAAAGTGATTATATCATCAATCCGGCGGCAAAGCGGGATTTCCACTTACATCCCGGAGATCGTTTCAATGATCGTACGGTTCTAGGAGTCAGCAAGGATTTCCGGTTTAACTCTTGCCGGATCGCAAGCTCGCCTTTCGTATTCGCATTGAATAACGATATTCCCAATCCTAAATTGGTATCCTATATCCGCTTCAATTCGAAAACGAATTTACAGGAAGCTGTCGCCCACGTCCGGGAAACATTGAAAGAGATCGATCCGACTTTCCCTTTCGAGATCTCTTTCTACAACACCATCTTAAACAATTTATATCAGAAAGAACAAACACTGGGTAAACTCATCTCCCTATTCGGAATAATGGCGATCTTGATCTCTATCGTAGGTGTATTCGGACTCGTGCTATTTGAGACGCAATACCGCCGGAAAGAGATCGGCATCCGCAAGATCAACGGAGCGACTACCGGACAGATTCTTTTGATGTTCAACAAGACTTATATCCGGATCGTCTCCGTTTGCTTCATCATCTCGATCCCAATAGCATGGATGGGAACACAACAGTGGCTAGAGAATTTCGCTTATAAAACACCACTCCATCTTTGGGTCTTCATCGTAGCTTTCCTAATCATTCTCTCGGTTACGATCGGTACCGTTACTTTCCGGAACTGGCAAGCGGCGAATGAGAATCCTGTGAACTCGGTGAAGTCTGAATAAACTCACTCGGAGTGATCCCGTAAATTTCTTTAAAGCAACGGGTAAAATAGTTCGGATCGGAGAAGCCGACCTGAGCAGCTACCTCCCCGATCGAATAAGCGTGCTGCCCCAATAACTCGGCGGCACGCTTTATACGTATATTACGGGTGAATGAGGAAGCGGAGCAACCGGTAGTAGACTTTAATTTCCGAAATAAGCTGGCACGGCTCATCGCCATCTCGGAACAGAAAAGCTCTACATCAAACTCCGGGTCCTGCAAATGAGCCAGAACGACCTTTGTCACTTTCGAAACAAATTCCTTATCCGGATCGGCGATGGTTTGCTCCGGAGTACGCAAGTCGAACCGATCCCTGAAATATAACTTTAGTTGCTCACTACGTTTGAGCAAATTCTTGATCTTCGCTTTTAAGACAGCAAGACTGAACGGTTTAGGCAGATAATCATCCGCTCCGGCTCCATACCCTTCCAATTGTTGACGTTCTTCCGCTAAAGCAGTCAATAGGATAACCGGTATATGGGCCGTCCGTTCATCCGTTTTCAAAGCCTCGCAACATTCAATCCCATTCATGACCGGCATCATTACATCCGAGACAATCACGTCCGGTAGGATCTCCAAGGCTTTCTCCAAGCCGACCTTTCCGTTTTTCGCTATCACGACCCGGTAATCCGTTTGAAAAGCATTCATCAAATAACGACATAGATCCTCATTATCCTCTACAAACAAAAGCGTTTGTCGTAGATTCTCCGAGACCGGATTTGTTCCTTCCAATGGAACTGATTCCCGCAAAGATGCCTCTTCCATTTTAGGTTCCGAATACTCCAACCACTCCTCAGGATAAACCACTTCCGATATAGGCAAGGCAACCGTAAAAACAGAACCTTTCCCCAATTCACTCTCACATTGAATGGTTGCCTTATGTAACTCCAATAGCTCTTTTGTGTACGCAAGGCCGATCCCCGAACTCTCCGAGCGGCGAAACGCTATCGATGCCCCCTTATAATATCGATCAAAAATATACGGTAACGATTCGGGAGGAATGCCGATTCCACTATCCGTAATTCGTAAAGTCATGACCGCATCGGATGAGCTTTGCTCCAATGAAGCGGAAAAGCTTACCGAACCACCATCCGGCGTATACTTAAATGCGTTCGACAGTAAATTATATAGAACCTGCTCTAGGATATTCTTGTCAAAATAAGCGATTGAGATATCCGGGGCAATCGAATACGTAAACGCAATTTTATAGGAATCGGCCAAAGGAATAAAGGTTTCCGAAATCTCCTTTAAGAATCGACTGAGATCCGCACAAACAATATGCGGGGAAGGAACTCCCCGGGTCAATACCGATAAATCCAGTAATTCATTGACATGCCGAATCAAGCGATTGGTATTCCGGGAGATCGTACGCAAAGTTTCTTTATCTCCACAAGATTCTTCTGAACCGGAATGCCGTTCCAGATCCTCCGTCAATCCCTTGATTATCGTCAGAGGGGTACGAAGCTCATGAGAGACATTCATAAAGAAACGAGTTTTCAACGCATCTTTTTCCTCCAGTTCTTGCTTGGCCTGTTTCAACAGCCGTGTACGTTCTTGTATCTTACGCTCCAACTCGGCTTGGCGAAGCTGATACCAGCGCACCCGGCTCTTATAGGCGATATACAACAGTACGCATACAACCACGAATACCAGCAAAATAAACCACCACGTCCGCCACCAAGGAGGAAAGATCCTGACAGGTTCGGTAATGGGAGCGCTCCAATAGGAACCATTGCCGGAAGTTTCCACCCGAAACACATAGTTTCCCGGTGGTAGGCGGTTATATATAGCCGTACGATCGCTGGCGTCCACCTCCCGCCAATCCGTATCATATCCATCCAGACGATACCGGTATCGGATACTACGGGGATGAGAATAATCGAACGCAATAAAACCCACCTGTAAACCTTGCTTCTCACGTGAGTCTCCGATCGTGAGGTTCGTGATTCGCAAAGACTCAGGTATTTTTCTCAAACCGTCCGTTAACTGAACGGGATCAAAAGAAACGATCCCCTCATTACTGCCAAATACAAGTTCACCCGATTTGCGCTTACAGCAAGCGCCACCCATAAACTCATTCGATAATAAACCGTTTGCCGTCGTATAATTAACGATATGCCGGTTTTGTATATCCAAGCGACTCAGCCCTTTATTCGTGCTGACAAACAGGATGCCCGGCTCACCTTCACGGATTCCTCGTACGATATTTCCCGATAAGCCATCCTGTACCGTGAAATGATCAAATCGCCCGGTTCGCTTGTCGTATTGATCCAACCCCGCATTTGTACCGATCCACAAATAACCGGAAGAGTCCACAAACAGACAATGAATATGATTCGACGCAAGGGGATTCATCTCACCCGGTATATATCGATACGTGATAAGCGCTCTCGTCTTCGTATCCCACACCCGAAGCCGCCCCTCATCCGCTCCTCCCCAAAACCAAGACTCTTCGCTCACGCATAAGTTACATAACTCCGACAACGAGTTGATCGGATAATCATAAGAGACTTGGTAATCCGGTATAAAAGGGCGGATTCGGAAATCATCCAGATTCAACCGGTCCGGGTTGGCGTCTTGATAACTGATCCATAGGTTCCGCTCCGAATCCTCACGGATAGAACCTATAATCTTTCCGGATAAAGAGGACGGACTTTTTCGGGGTGAGAAGGTAAAACGCATATCTACCCGGGAAGTCTTATGGTTAATCCGATCTAATCCCCTAGAGGTCGCAACCCAAAGATTCAGGTCCGAATCCTCATAAACGGCTAGGATATGAAGAGAAGACAGATTCTCTTTTTCCGTGTATCCCAATGTATATCGAAACAAGGAAGGTGCTAAATCCGCATGGCTCACTCCATACGTGGAATGCCCGGCCCACAGATGATCCGAGTCATCCAGAAACAAACAGGTAATCTGGTTACTGCTGATAGAATGTGCGTCTTCCGGCACGTTCCTCAACTGTCCCATTTTCCTCTCCTTCGGAGAATAATAAAAAAGACCTTGATTGAAACGGCTATCATCAAACCAGACCGTTCCGTCCTTACTCTCGAAGATGGATCTCACTTGGCATTCTCCCGTAGGTTCCAGATCCTCCGGCCGGTCAAAGAAATGCTCACATCGCAAGGCAAGCCGATTCATCCGGCTAATCAAGCTTGCCCCCTTATTATGTCCGATCCAGAAATCACCATCACCGGTCTCCAAGAATTGATATACCCGAGTATCCTCACGACCGACAGATTGGAAGATCTCTCGCTCTCCCATATCAACCGAACGAAAAGCCCCTTCACGTCCCGTACCTAACCACATATAATCAAACCAGTCGATATAGATCGCGTTAACGCCATTCAAATTGCCGGCATTGATATCCTCCCGGTCATTTGTCCGTATCGTATAATCTTGAAAGTGGTTTGTTTCTTTGTCATACAAACTAAAACCAGCTAAAGTCCCTACCCAAAACGAATGATCCGGCGCCGAATACAAACAATTCACAGGAGACGACGAGACTACCGAACCCGCCGGCGAAAGGCGTACCAATTTCTTCTCTTTAGCGTCATACTCCAACATCCCGTTCTCCGTACCTATAAAGATATGTCCCGGAACGGAGGCCGAGAAACAAGTAGGACTACCATACACACGTAACTGTTGTCGAAGCCATTCTTTCGTGAAATTCAGAAATGTATCCGAACCTCTGTCATAACGGCTAATCCCACCCGAGGAAAAAAAGATCCAGATACCTCCATCTGAATCCTCGAATAATTTATCGATAGAACTGCTTTGTATACTTTCCGGACAATCCGGTACGGGCAAGAATACTTTAAACGTATATCCATCGTAGCGGTTCAAGCCTTCAGTCGTCCCGACCCAGACATACCCGGTACGATCCTTCAAAATAGAGGTCACCGAGGAAGAAGAAAGCCCGCTATCCATTGTTATCCGGTCAAAAATAACGTTGGTAGCTTGCGCTCTCGTTATCATAAGTACAAACAGCAGTAAAAGGTATATTCTCATCCATTCATCCGATTAATGCCCCAAATATAAAGATTAAGTGGGTGAAAATCACAGAAAACAGAAAGATTGAACGATTTGTACGGTATTATGAAACATATGTCCGGCCCGCTCCCTCCCTATTTCCCTAGCTTTGCGGTATCAATTCTAAAACGAATGTAAAATATGAGAAAACTTTTTCTATCGCTAGTATTCCTTAGCGTGCTACTATCTATCCATGCGAATCCGGGTATTAAAGGAATCGTAATCGATCAAACCACCCGTAAGGCATTAGACTACGCTCATGTTGTATTATATGATGGAGATCATATCGTCGAAGAAGCTATGACTGAAGCGAACGGTTCTTTTCTAATCCAGCCCGTAAAACCGGGAACGTATTCGATCCGTATCCATTTTCTGGGATATGATGTTTATATGGGAGAGGAGTTTATCCTTACAGAGCAGATCAAGGATCTGGGTATTATCCCGATGCAAATGCTTGAGGTAGGCTTACAGGAAGTGGAGGTCGTAGCCAACAAGAAACAAGTCATCTATAAACTGGATAAAAAGATCATCGAGGCTTCTTCCAACCTGCTTTCCTCGGGAGGAACCGCTGTCGATATCCTAGAGAACACGCCTTCCATCCGGGTGAACGCCGAGGGAGAGGTTACCTTCCGGGGGAGTAGCGGATTCACGGTCTACGTAGATGGAAAGCCCAGTATATTTACCGGGACCCAAGCCTTGGAACAGATCCCGTCCGGACAAATCCAGAATATAGAGATCATCACCACCCCGTCCGCCCAACATGATACAGGGGGTGATGTCGGGATCATCAATGTCATTACCAAGAAGAACTTCGGGGAAGGGCTGAGCGGAGTAATCAACCTAAGCGGGAATACGGTATGGAGCCGGACCTTGGATTTCTTGTTGACCGGACAAAACAAGGCGTCTCAATGGCGTATAGGCGGTTATGTGGGAAACCGACTTCGTAAAAGTCATTTTACCCAAGAGAAAACGACGTTGGTAAACGATACGACAACGACTTCTTATTCCAATGGCCCCCGTGAAAGTAACGGCTACGCATATATTCTCAACGGAGGTTGGAGCTATACACAAAAACAAACGACTTTTTCTATTAACGCGGAAGGCGGATATGCCGGACTCAAGCGAAAAGGGGATCTGGAATATACGGAAGAACGTTCCGCTAATGGCGAGCAATTCGAGAACGGAGAGTTCAAGAGCCTTGACGACTTTGATATCCATGAGACTTTCGGACTAGGGAATCTGGCCGTGGATCATAAGTTCAATGATAAGGGGCATAACCTTAGCGGTAGCTTCTTCTTGAAATATGGAGGCGACGCTCTGGAATATTTCCAAAGCGATCTGTTCGACAAAAACAACGTACGCCAGCAAGGTCATCGTGCGTGGGAGGCCGAACATCGTTGGACCGTCCGTGCGAAAGCCGATTATGTATTTCCATACAGCAAAACCGGACAAATCAAGGCGGGTTATCAATATTTCTCATACTCGGAAGACGGCGATTATAGTATGCAGTTTTGGAACCCGGATACCAAAGAGTTCTTCTGGCGTGACGATATTTACAACACGTTCTATTTCCAACAAGGGATCAACTCCCTTTATGCGATCGTTGGGGATAGCTACCGGTCTTTTGATTTTCAAGTAGGATTACGGGGAGAACATACGCATCAAGTATTACGTAGCTCCAAAGATTGGGCGAACCGCCTACAAAGGCGTTTTGAGTTGTTCCCATCCGTCCATATCGGTTATAACCTCACACAAAATCAGAAGCTTCTATTCGCTTACAGCCGTCGTACGACCCGACCGGAGCTTTATTTCATGGAGCCATACATCACTTACAAGGATTACTATACAGCCGAGATCGGTAACCCGGATATACGCCCGGAGTACATTCATTCTTTCGAGTTGAATTATTCCTTGACTTCCGGCGACAATGCCTTGTCTGCCTCCCTATTCCACCGAACCCGCAAAGACAAGATCGAACGATTACGGGTTCCTTACCAAGCCGGGGTTACCTTGGATTCCATGGCGAACGTGGGACATGATTATTCCACCGGAATAGAACTATCGGGCAGTTTGCAGGCCACCAGTTGGTGGAATACGCAAATAAACGGTAGCCTTTATCACTACCGGGTAGAGAACGAGTATAAGACGGACGGGAAGAATGAGACCAGTACCAATTACGAGATCGCATGGAACAACGCTTTCACGGCCGGGAAATACACAAGGATACAGCTTGACGGCAATTTCGTAGGCCCTTCCGTAACCACCCAAGGAAGAACCCAGTCGTTCTGGTTTGTCAACCTAGCGATACGGCAACAATTCTTCAAACGGAAGTTGACGGCCACCCTCTCTTTCCGGGATGTCTTCAATACGGCCCGTTATGTCAATACGATCACTTCCTCGAACTTGATTTCCAAAACACGAATCCGGCCCGATTACCCGTTGATAGGCTTGACCCTTAGCTATACGTTCAACCAGTTCAAGCTAAAGAATGGCTTATCCAACAATTCAAAGGATTTATTCGAGGGGACGAATCATTAGTACAAATCATACTATCGCAAAATCCTATATAATGGAACATCTGAGATGTTTTAACTATTTGTCCTTGCAACTGTTATTATCATCTCCTACTTTTGCGATAGGAAATATGACTGTGAAAATTTCCATATAGTGAGGACTGAGCCGAAAAAGTAAGCCCCGATCGAACAAACGACCGGGGCTGATTCTTTTCCCGCTTTCCTTCCTCACGGAAGTACTAAGGGATGAACTTTAATTTATTACTTTAGTATTAATATTAATCCATTCCCGCCTGTTCGCCCATCACGGGGTACTTGGACCGAGGCCCTCACGGGAACATGATTATCTTATTTCATTATTCCTTTACATGTCTTATTTAACGACAACCTTTACGGTCTCCTCGCCAACCGTCACGAGAACGATACCAGCGGGAACAGCGATCGTCGCGTTATCAGAAGTGATAACCGTCTCTGCCAACGGCATACCCAACAAGTTACGGACATAAGCCGTCTCGCCTTGAGCGCCTTGGATCGTTACATAACCGGCGTTGCCTGTTACTACGATAGAAGAAGATGCGGAATTATCGATAGACTCGTTAGATGTAGGATTACCCTCGCCTACTGTTAGCGGCAACGCTTTAGAAGCATTAGTAGTAAAGCCTAATTTACCGTTCAACGCATACAAGTAAGTAGTAGCGGCACCTACCGGCGTAACTGAATAACCACCCTCTATTTTCGTGATATAGAACTTGAAGTTATCGATGCCTGCCGAGCAAACATTTTCCTTAGCCTCTTTAGCCACTACCACAGCCTTACCGTTCACGGTCGTATTGATCGTATCCACACCTGCCAAAACTGCCGGGCGGAAGATAGCCTTAACATCCGTATCCTTCGTAGGATCACTAGAATAAGAGCCTTCCAACGCATAGTTAGCGTTTACGTCAAATTTAGCCTTGCTTTCGTTCCAGAAATACATAGAGTCCTTAGCGTAATACAAGAAGTTTCTGGTAGCTGCGGCAGGTTCTTCCGCTTTAGTAACAGGTTCTTCGGTAGCGATGCCCTTAGAGATATAGAAAGAAGGGATCTCAGCCTTGCTGTCTGCCGTATCCAACCAGAAAGTCAAGCCCTCCGCGCCAATGACACCTTCCAAGATACCATTCTTGTTCTCCTTCAAGGAGATTGAGCCTTCATCACCGTCCAATGTAGCGTGTCTCGGGGTTGCCTCCAAGCTGATGCCCAATTGATAGAAATCTACGGTTACATTCGTATAAGATTTATCCGCACCTACCAAATCTTCCGAGAAAGAAGCTTCAGTTACATCTACGTATAATCTCTGAGCGCCAGCTGTCATTACTTGGTTATAATTATCAGCCGCTTTCTCCGCATTAAGCTCACTATCCAAACAGATTACGGAATAAGTTCCATCTACGTTCTTCTTGAATACCAAACGAGATAAGTTCTCTGACTTCTTATCCTTATGTTCTGCCAATGTGTATTTGTTGTTATCAGCATCATGTTTGAATCCTTCATCTCCATCAACCAGATAATAAGCTTGTATAGTCAACATATCAGCCTCTTTCTCCGCAACGGCATCATCCTTCAAATAGATATACTTGAAATTGTTCTTCACGGACTCAGCCTTCTCGAAAGCCCAAGAGTAGCTCTTAGCGACATCACTAACCGGCTCGAATTGTTTTTTCGTAGCATCGTCATTGTAATACATGTACAGTTTATCAACAGCCACGGCTGATTTACCATTGAATACCAACTGAGCCTTTTGTTTCAATTGAGCGTCTGTCAAGTTCAAGAAGCCCTCGTTACCGCTTACGGCTACCAATTTGATATTCTCCGCAGTTAATTCACCAACCGTAGTACTTACGGCTTGATAGATACCAGCCTTATCTGTTTTGTACAAGTTTGCCTTGAAAGTCTCGCTTGTCTCAAGATTCTTGAACGTAACACTACCCATACCCGGCATCGCGATAACAACCCATTGAGCGGACGGAGCCTTCAAGTCTACGTCTTTCGGAGCGACAGCCTCTTCAACGAAAGAATAAGAATTCGTTCTTGCCACGTCAGCCTTAGCCGCATACTTAGAAACCAAATATTTGCCATATAAAGATTCATTCTCCTTACCGGATTCAGGCTGCGTACCCGTAAAATAAATATTATAGATAGCGGCACCGTCAGTCTTCAACAAATCAGAAGCTTTTGCCCAAGTATCACCCGTTGTTTGAGCCAAAGTAAGCTTAGTTTCATCTTTTTTAGTAGTGATATAGGTCTTCAAGCCACCAGCGGTCAAGGAGTAGGCGCCGACGTAAACATTCAGATTTGAACCATGGTTCTCATCCGTATCCTTCGTAACCTTAACACCCTTCATCTGGACCGTATACTGCCCACCTTTATTAGCCAAATCCTTTTCTGAAACACTATAGATAGCATTCACGAAAGCGATCTTACCATCTTTCTTAACATTGGTTGAGTTCAACTTCTCGCCTTTTACGGTAGTGAAGCCGAAGCCCTCACCTTGAGTAGCATCCAAGCTAGTGATACCGAAAATAGCGTTCGGATTCAATACGATGAAAGTAGCGGCTTTCAAGTTATCCTTAGTTTTGCCATCACTTTTAGCCAGCTTCAAACCGGCCTCGTTGGCGACTACGAAACATACACCGGAAACCGATTCCACACCTAATTCCAATTGCTCATTAACCGTAGCAGCGTCAATAGCGAACATCTGCTCCCCAAACGGATTCACGTCCGGCTCTGAAGCGGCTTTCGGGAATTTGAAGGAGAATCCTTTACCGGAAAGGTTCTTGTTTAAGTCGTCCGCTGTCGTTTCTTTAGAAGCTTTAAGCATTTTAGCGACATTGGAAGAGGAGGACATATCGTATGCCAAAGGCTTGTTTTCAAGCTTAATCGTACCTTCGGTAAACGTAAACCAGCAATAGCCCTTCTTTACCGCATCCGCATCAGGAGTGCCCACAACGTCACCACTTGTCGTACCATATATCACCTTACCCGCAGCATTCAACAGTTGAAAATAGTCCGTACCATTTTCCGTCTTCTTACCACTTACCGTAAACACTTCCGCACCAGCTTCGTCAGCCGTAGCGAAACCGTAACCAACATTCTTTACTTCCACTGATTTTAAAAAGCTTGTAACAGCTTTAGTATCCTTATTAGGATCAGCTCCCAGATACACCTTTTCCCCATTCGTCACTTTATTAAGCGCTTCATAGGTTTTCACAGGTGTAGTTTCTCCAGCAGCGAACACCGCCCCCGCCATAAGCAAGAACGACGCAAACAAAGTAGAAATTCTCTTGTTCATAAATCGAAAATTTAATATTAATAATAGTGTTAATTATATATCCATCAACCTCTTTAGACAATCCATGCTTCTCAAAACGACTAGTCTAAACGATCGTTTAGATCTTGCGTTTTTAAAGAAGAAAAACGGGAGGTTCGTTTACGGAATCGGTTGTTTCGTAAAGGATAGGCTATCCTATTGATAAGAAAGCGAATAAGGGAACAAAAAAATAGCTCGGAAGGGTTGCAGAAGTCAAAGAAACGCGTACCTTTGCAAATGACTAATTATAACGATCGTTTTCACCAATCATTTTCATATATATAATATAATGTACATGCGTACATTATAATAGCGTACTAAAATATCTCCTTGCAATAAATAACATATTCAATATAAACTCCCCTGTTTTGGGCCTCGAAAGTGAATAACTTACGGCTTGTCGAGTGAATAACTAACGGCTATACCTAGTGGATAACTTACGGCTTGGGAAGTGAATAACTAACCACTTACAAACCTTTTTTCCTACCGTTGACCAAAGGAATTTCCTATCACCACAATGCCCATTATAAGGTCTTTACAATAGGCATTGTAACACCTTTATAATGCCCATTGTAAGCTGCTTATAACTGCGATCATTAGAACACTCAAAAAGAACACTGATAATCAACACATTAAAAACGCCATTACCTTATCCAGAAAACACGTACGACTTTTACAAAAAACACGTACATGTTTTCTCGGAAACACGTACGTGTTTTTCCAGAAGCAAATTCCGGTCAAAAGCAACAAAGATTCTGATAAAGCCATTATCTTTGTTTTAAAATCAATACATAACCATGATGAGACACTTAAAGTACTTGGCTTTTGTAGCATGTATGGGAAGTCTTTCCCCAGCCTTCGCGCAAAACGCCTCTAAAAGCCTAACAGTTGATGACCTGATCACTTGGCAACGAATCACGGACCGGGAGATCTCGGACAATGGAAAATGGGTAGCTTGCAAGATGGAACCTTGGGAAGGTGACGCTACCATTTATTTGTATGCGGCCCAAGGGCAAGAGACCGCCACTTTTTCTCCGGCCGATAAGTTCGCGTTCTCCGCTTCCTCGGGTTATCTGGTTGTCACGCAAACACCCGGAAAGTCTACGGTAGATTCCCTGAAAGTATTGAAGACGAAAGAGGACAAGATGCCGATGAACACCTTGGTAATCTATTCCGTCGCCGGTAAAAAGGAGACGATAGACTCCCTCAAAACCTTCAAATTAGCGGACGAGGCGGATTGGATCGCTTATCAAAGAGGCCGGAAGGACTCCACTTTGTACGTCCGTTCGCTGGATGGAAGCAAGACCTTCCAGTTCCCGACCGTAACGGATTTCCAATTCGCCAAGAAAAGCGGTATGCTATATTACACGAGCGCGGCGGAAGGAGAAGCAGGTATATTCACCTTGAATCCGGAGAAAGGAAGTCCGGCGCTCATCAAAGAGGGAAAAGGCGTATTCAAACAAACCACGTTCGACGAGAAAGGGGAACGGCTGGCTTTCTTATATTGCGCCGACAAAGATTCTTCTTACAAAGCGTTAAGCTTATGGCTATCCGAACATAACGCTCCCGCAAAAGAAATCGCCACCCGTGGAAACAAGGCTTTCCCCGCTGAATGGGTAATCAATGAGAACGGGATGCTTCAATTCTCGAAATCCGCTTCCCGTCTATTCTTCGGTACCTCACCGGAGCCGAGGCAAAAAGACACGACCCAACTAGCCGAGAATCGTCCGAACGTACAGGTTTGGAGTTGGGATGAGCCCGTACAATATACCGTACAGAATTATAACAAGGAAAAAGACTTAAAGAAAAGCTATCAAGCGGTTTATAATCTGGGCAACGGCTCTATCTTCCAATTGGCGAATGAGGAATTACCGAATATCCAATTGGGTAATGAGGGTGACGCACCCTTGGCGCTCCTTTCCACTTCCCGTCCCTATTCTTTGTCTTCCATGTGGGAGGCCCGCACACGCAGCGACTATTATACCGTATCGTTGGATAACGGGGAGCGCAAGCAAATCGCCCAAGCGGATTATGGCCGTTTCCGCCTCTCCCCACAAGGTAAATATGCGTATTGGTATGGCGAGACGGATAGCTGCTGGTACACGATCGCCTTGGCGGAAGGTAAGCAATATCGCCTAACCACTCCGGAAAGCTTCCCGGCTTGGGACGAGGAGAACGACGTTCCCGATTATCCTTATGCGCATGGAGCCGCCGGCTGGACCGCGAATGATCAAAATCTCTTGATCTATGATCGTTACGACATCTGGAAATTCGATCCGACCGCGGCCACCCCACCGATCAACCTGACCGTGAACGGAAGGAAGGAGAAACTTTCCTACCGCTTGGAACAACTGGATAAAGAGGCTCGCTTTATCGACCTCGGCAAACTGCAATTATTAAAAGGATTCAACGAGGCCACAAAAGGATACGGATTCTACAACGCACGCCTCTCCGCTCCTGCCTCCCCGAAGACTTTGCTGGCGGGCAATTATATGCTGCGATCTATCAACAAGGCGAAGAATACGGATGACGTGATCTATACGATGGAAACCTTCCAGCAATACCCGGATATCCACTATTCGACCTTGGCGTTCAAGAAATCCGTGCAATTGACACACGGAGACAAACAGCAGGAAGGTTTTATCTGGGGTACCGCCGAGTTGGTATCATGGATATCCTTGGACGGCCGTCCACTGGAAGGTGTCGTTTATAAGCCGGCGAATTTTGATCCGAACAAGAAGTACCCGATGATGGTAAACTTCTACGAGCGGAATTCGGAGACTTTATATAATTACCGTATGCCGGAACCGCATCGTTCTACGATCGATTATCACTTATACAATAGCAACGAATATGTCATCTTCAACCCGGACATTCGCTATGTAGATGGTTATCCGGGAGAAAGCTGCTATAACTGCTTGATGCCGGGTATCACCATGATGATCGCCAAAGGATATATCGACGAAAAAGGGATCGGTGCGCAAGGACATAGCTGGGGAGGTTACCAAGTAGCTTATTTAGCGACTCGCACGAATTTATTCTCCGCTATCGAGTCTGGGGCGCCTGTCGTAAATATGTTTAGCGCTTATGGCGGTATCCGTTGGGGTTCCGGCATGGCCCGCTCTTTCCAATACGAGCATACACAAAGCCGTTTAGGAGCTACGCCATGGAGTTCTCCACTTCGTTATCTGGAAAACTCGCCGTTGTTCACGATGGATAAGGTGCAGACCCCAATATTGATCATGCACAACGATGCCGACGGCCATGTGCCTTGGTACCAAGGTATCGAGTATTTCGTTGCCATGAAACGGTTAGGTAAACCTTGCTGGTTACTGAATTATACAGGCGAACCGCATTGGCCGATGCATATGGCAAACCGCATCGATTTCCAACGCCGCATGTTCCAATTCTTCAACCATTACCTAAAGAACGATAAAATGCCTAAATGGATGTCCGAAGGCGTACCTGCCGTAGAGCAACCGTTTGAGTTGGGGTATTGATCAGACAATCTTATAAGAGATTATGGCCAAAGCGATAGTTATACCATAAGCTTTAGCCATAATCTCTTTTTCCATTTAAACAGGAGATCTTTTGAAATAAATACGTATATTTGCCAATAACATAAAAACAAAAGATATGAGAACGACAAAAACCAGACCAACTAGAAATGTTTCGTCGCCCAAGATGGCTAAACACAACATTTCCAACCAAAGGAAAAGCGATAGCCAACCTTTCAGTCCTATGAATGAGAAAGATTTATTTCTAGCCCATTCCAGACAATCCATGGCAGCATATATATCCAAATATCTCATCGAATGAAAATACATCAACGAGATGTTGTAGAAGTCAATTATCTATTTCCTAATGGAATAACCAAACCTCACATGGCTATCGTCATCTCAAACGATGATTTGCAAGCAGCTGAAGATTTCTTTTACCTAGCTATGATATCTTCCAAAAACTATAATCCACAATATACATTTCCTTTAGAAGACTCTATGCTAACAAAAAACTTAACAAAGAAAAGCTTCGTTATTTGCCAATTAATAGGAGGTTACACAAAACGAGACGTTGTGAGAATATGCAGCCATGTAAAAGCCGAGCCTTTCAACTTGATTGTTGAAAAAATCAAGAAAGTCATATTCTAGAACGTCATACGAAACTCGGTACGGACACCAGGCAAGGAATCAACGGTTAAATCGCCGCCATGCAATCGCATTATGCGGTGGGAGATACTAAGACCAATGCCGCTACCACCGGACTTCGTAGAGAAAAAAGGCGTAAAAATAGCAGATAACAGTTTCGGAGAAATTCCGGGACCATTATCTGTTATAGTTATATATACCCTACCATCTGTCTCCAAGGCTTCTACAGAGACGATGGCATCCGCTTGCCCCTCTATCGCCTGTAATGCGTTACGGATCAAGTTAATCAGAGCCAGCACAATCAAGTTTTGGTCCGCATGTACCGTTAAAGCTTCCGCTGAGGAGAAACGAATACGGTCGCTACCCGCCTCGGCACACAACAACCGTTCCATCTTCCGAAATAAAGAGGTTATAGGCACCTCGGTTCTTTCCGGCTCCGGAAGATGCGTCAGACGATGGTAGGAATCCAAGAAAGCGGATAGATTTTTCGCTTGCCCATGAATAACCTCCAAACCTTCCCGTAATTGCTCCGGAGTATATGTATCGGAATATTTCAACAGATCAGCAGATAAGGAACGGATTGGCGTAATCGAATTACGAATCTCATGCGTCAGTACCCGCAAGATGCTCTCGTAATACAAGCGCTTCTCTTCCATCTCATTCTGGTTTTGACTGAATAGGAGGATAATCCGATTCATTTCCACATATAAGTCCTTTACAAAGGGATCATTCGTTTTATCCGGGTATCGCAAAGTTGTATTCCCATTACGAACCGACTCGAAGAAAATAGCGATCTTACGGTTTGTACCGTTTATCCACTGGATTAGCAACAGAGTTATCAACAGGATAACACACAGACATACAAAGGATAAAAAATAAGAAATACCGGTTATCAACAATACAGATCCAAGTAACGCAAAAAGTACGATTAAGGAAACACTCCCTATAATCTTCAGGTATAAATTCCAGTTGACCATGGTTACTCTCCTTATAATCTACAACCCGTATTTCCGCATCTTATTATAAAGGGTCTGGCGGCTAATATCCAATTGTTGAGCCACAAGCGTCAGGTTCCCTTTCTTTTCTTTCAATACCTCGGCGATAAACTGCCGCTCCATATCCTCCAACGTACAAGGATGGGAGACTAGAGATTCTGCCACAGACGAAATCTCGCTCTCATCTGATTCCGCACGACGTTCCAAGACGTATGTAAGTGTTTGAATCAAATTCTCGTTATCCCAAGGTTTCACGATAAAGTCCGTGGCTCCCTTTTTAAGGGAAGATACAGCCAACTCGATATCCCCAAAAGCGGTTATCAAGATAACGGCCGGAGGATTCTTAAGCTCCAAGATACGATCCAACCAGAAAAGTCCTTCCCCACCGCCTTGCTTTCCAGTGCCGAAGTTCATATCCAGTAAAACCAAATCTACATCTCCATTCCGTAAAAGGGCAGGCAATAGAACAGGAGATGATACGGTAACGATCGTCTTAAACTCATGGGACAGGATCGTCCGCAGACTTCTCAATACCGCCTCATTGTCATCTACGACTATAATCTTCGCGTCACGCATTAAGCCTCCTCTTTTTTTCGCACGCAAAGATACGATCTTTTCCCGGCTCTCAGTGTCCAATATTTAGACAAATCCAGTCCTTTACGATCGTTTCCTCCGATTTTATTTGCCATATTCCACGCAACCGGATAGCTTTGAACCAACAAACAGATAAAACCATGGAATCCATATCTCTAAAACTTATATTCCGTAGCTGGTGGCGAAACAAGACGTTCGCCGTCATTTCCTTATTGAGTCTGGCGGCAGGCATCACTTGTACCAACCTACTGATCTCATACGTCATTTATGAATCTAGGATAGAAGCCCATAATCCCAATAAGTCGCATATCATCTATATGGCACAAGACTCTCCCTTGACCTCCGGAGAGAAAGTATCTTTTATTAAAGGGAAGATCCCTGTGCAGCTAAAAGACCAATACCCTGAAGTTGAGGATTATCTACGACTGAACATAGAGAATGCCGCCTCCATCACGATAGGAGAAAAGCGCTTCGACCCAATCTCGATCGTCAAAGCTGATCCCTCCTTTCCTCGCTTTTTCCCTTACAAGGTAATGGCAGGAGATATAAACAAGGCATTAACCCAACCAAACGCAATTGCGTTGACAGAATACCAAGCGAAGATATTCTTCGGGAACGAGGATCCTATCGGTAAAACCTTCTCGGCAAAGTACGCTTATGAGAACGAGACGATTACCTACGAGGTCGCCGCCGTTATCAAAGAGTACCCTCAATCATTCTTGAAGTTCAACGCATTGGCAGGTACTACCTCCCAATTCAATGGCGGCCCTACCTTATTACTGGTAAACGATCTCTTCAACATCGATACGTTCACTCAAAAACTAAAGGATGATAAGGTACCTACTTTCAACGGAACCGGACAGTATTATTTCTATACCCTCCAAGAGAGTTATTTCCAAGAGCAAACCTATACACAAGAATACATCCCCTATATCCACCGAAACCAGAAAGACTTACTGTACGTTGGTTTGTTCTCAGCCATCCTAATCCTCGTGATCGCCTGTTTCAATTATGCCAACCTAAGTTTCTCCCGCATTTTGCAACAGGTAAGGATGATCTACACCCAGAAGGTGATGGGAGCATCGGCTGGGCAAATCCATCGCCAGCTATTCTTGGATACTTTCCTTACCGTGCTGATCGCTTTCTTTTTATCCTTGTTACTTACACTAGATTTCCTGCCGGCTTTCAACCGGATCGTTTCCGGACGTATCTCCTTGGGATTTTTCTTTAGTGGACAGGTCTTACCTGTGATCGTGGCACTCATCCTAGCTCTATCCATTATCCCCTCATTATATATGAGCCATAAGATCAACTCCCTTTCCCATTCCGAGTATAAATCATTCACCACCGGTACCCGGAAGCGGACAATCATAAGCGGGCTCTCCATTTTACAATTCGCCATCTCAATAGCTCTGGTATTCGCCACGCTAACCGTACGGCAGCAACTAACGCTCACTCAGACAAACGGTGAACGTTACCGGGACCTCATCGAAATAGCCGACTGGAATGGGAACCATATACAGACCTTCTCTGAAGAGATCCGGCGTTATCCTTCCATAGAAGAGATGTGCCTTTCGAGAAGCGGGATCATACAGTTCAACTTGCGGACAATGGTCTTGAAAGACGAAAACGGAAACGAACTAAATTATACGCTAGGCCAATACGAAGGTGATAGTACTTTCCTAAAGGTTATGAAGATAAACATTCTTCAAGGACTCTCAGAGCGAGAGGCTCTAAAACAATACAGCACACCCGTCTATATTAACGAACAATACGCACGTTTGCTCGTGCCCAAAGGCGAGAATCCCGTGGGTAAGCCTGTCCGCCTTTACGACACTGAATTCGGGAAGATGGAAAAGGAAGGAGAACCGATAGCGATTATAGCAGGGATCGTGGAGAATCTATATACAGGAACCTTACGACAAGAGGTTTACCCTAGCTTGACCTACCTAACGCATACTCCCCCCTATAACCTCGTCCAAATCCGACTGAAAAAAGAGCACAGAGCCGAGGCTCTAGCTTTACTGCAACAAACATGGGAAAAGATCAACCCCAACGTACCTTTCGAATATCAAGATATATACGAGGAATTTATGTTATCTAACCGAAAAACGATCGAACTGGCACATTTGCTCATCATGTACTCGATCATCAGCCTCCTGCTAACCGCCTTCGGATTATTCGGCATGGCTCTCTATGCCATCCGGCAGCGTACGAAAGAAATCGGTATCCGTAAGGTAAACGGGGCTACGGCCGAGGAGATCTTGTATCTATTAAATCGTCGGTTTATCGGCTGGGTAGGGATCGCTTTCGCGATTGCCGTTCCTATCACGTGGTATTCGCTGAGTTGTTGGCTGGAGAATTTCGTATATCGGGTGGACATATCCATAGGAACATGCCTGCTGTCCGGCGGTATCGTATTGATGGTTACGCTACTGACCGTAAGCAGGCATAGTTATAAGGCGGCATCCCGTAATCCGGTAAACACCTTGCGAAGCGAATAGCGAAGAGGAATATTAAACTCTATTCGCCCATTGGCAATTTACTTAACTGAGATATCGCCTGTAAATTGGAATAATCGTATTGGTAAAGGCCATCATCGGCGATCATCATCAAGGTATTCTTAAAAGGGATTACGTCGTAACCCTCCATTCCGGCATAATGAACAAGCTGATTGGCCATCAAGGTCATAGGATCTTTTGCGTTGAAGACCTTTAAACCTTCGTCGCAGAGGAATAAAGTACCGTTATCGATACCTAGTCCTTTCGGGCATTTCATGCCATAAGTAACCAGCAAGTTCGGTTGGTCTACATCACTCACGTCTATGAGCATCAGTTCATTGGTATTTTGCCCGCAAGTATTTCCGGAATGCACAGTCACATACGCTAAGTCATCCTCCACGACAACCGGGTCACAACCAAAGACATGACTTACGGAAGAACGATACTTAGGCGCTAGCGGATCTTCCAGCGAATAGATCAACATGCCGGTCGGAGTTCCCATGAACATCTTATCTTTATAGTTGAAAAGAGTCTCGACACCACGTTGCAACCAAATGTCGTTTGTCGTCAAGACAGGCTTGTTCCCAGACAGGTCGAAAACACACATGATATTCTGTTCTACCGTATATAAGTACTTACCATAAATAGAAAAACGAGCCATAGATCCGTTCACGCCCTGCGTGGAAGTACCCGGCGCCGCATCGTTCGCCATCAGATCACCGCCATAACTCGGATAATGGTAAATAGTTTCCTCCCGTTCCTTCGGCTCCCAACCAACCACGACACCTTTCGCTCTCGCTTCTTCCGAATAACACATATTATAATCGAACCCATAGCCATTCTCTATGGTCGGAAGCGCATAACGGAAAGCGTTCTCCACACGACCTTCCAATTCAGGTCTCTCCGGATCGGAGATATCGAACCAGACCAGATCCACATACGAATCCGCATACAATTTATCATCCTTGATCGAGAGATCCTCGTTACCGATCAACTCTACAAAGCCCGCTATCCGGGGAGATGCCGGATTCCTGTTATCCACGATATGGATGCCCTTATCCGGGGAAGAAATATACAGGTAATCCTTATAGAAACAGATCTTTCCCCGCTTGGTGATTGGCACCACCTCATCCGTCACCTTCACTGAATTCCGAAACTCGGAGATCGACATGAATACCGGTTCGTTGATAGCATACCGCACGACCTCCACTCTCACTCCATCATCCTTGCATCCCATTAAGACGCAAAGGCTAAAGGCAAACGCCCAATAAAAAAGTTTCCGCATAATTATAATAGATTTAATCATTAAAAAGCATATCGTATACCTGCGCTCAACCCAAATCCCAACGGCTTGTCTGTACGAATACTAGCCGGTTGATCACAGTCGAAATAATGGGAGAAGCGAGGCTCGAAATAGAGACTCCAATCCCCATAGAAACGATAAGCGGCACCGACCGAGGCATTCACGGACCATTGCATACCGTGGATGCCCTCCTTTTTGCTCTTAGAGATAGTCGTTCCGTTTCCGGCGATATAACCGCTATACACGGCCTGCAAACCCTTCTCCATCATAAAGCCTCCGGAGAGATAGACATTCCATCGCTGATTCTTCCATACATAAACCACCAGATTCAAGGGAATACCCAGATAATGCAAAGACGATTTCACCTCTGACGGGCAATCCCCTCCCCTCTTGAATGTAGTGGATAAATACGTATACATCAATCCACTTTCCACGGCTATACGCCGGCTCAAATCCTTCCGTACCGTAAAACCGAATGATATCGGAAGGGAGTAGCTAACGTCCGGATAAGATTCGAACGAACGATTATCCAAGAAGTTCTCATCCACCTTAGAACTCCGTAATACCGGGGCATTACGGAATGAGGCCGTTTGGGGAGGCGTATTGCCATTCTCCTTCTCATTATCGTCTTTATCCGGCTTATTCGGATCAGGATCTTGGGAAGGAACATTCATATCTCCCGGAGAAGAAACATCGCCATAACTCATATCCGTATTTAAAAAGCTATCTACATAACCACTAGAGCCAACGGCGGCGGCCAATAACCACTTGTTCCGTTTACTCTTCTTGGCTTTCTTTTTCAAAGAGGCTTTTCGTCGGGGACTCCGTTCGCCTTCCGGTAGAGGAACCGTAGAGTCACCTCGCTTAACGACTATGTCCGTCGAATCCTCGGACGCCTCCTCCTTCACAGACGGTTCTTCTACGATAGCCGCAATCGCATCCTTCTCAATAATCCCGATAGTCTCACTCCTCTCATCCTTCCGGATCGTTTCCTTTTCCCAAACAATAGCGGAAGGCTTAGCCCTTTTTTCCCATTTCAGCACTTTCGCCATACGTTTCTTTACAGGTTCTACAGGTAAAACGGGACGCTCCGGAAGAATATTCATTTCCTCCGCTTTCTCCGATATCTCTTTCTGAAAGGGGCTCAATTCCTCCAATGGCATCTTCTCCGGGGAAGGTAGCAGCCAAATAACCAAGGCCAGCACCGCGGCGGCGGCCAAGCCTCCCGTCCACAACCAACCCCGTGGTCTCGCTCTCCGGTTCATCCGGGCCTCCACCTCATCCCAGCAGCCGGCATCTACCGGCAACCGGTGCTCTTCCAAGCGCTGCCGCATATAGCCGCTGAAATCATCCAGCCGTTCGTTATGATCCTTATCGTCCCGCATTTTCATACCTTATTAAAGATTGTACACTCTTTTGCAAAGCGTTCCTCGCCCGGATAAACTGGGAGCGGGAAGTCGCCTCCTGTACATGCAGCATCTCGGCGATCTCGCTATGCGTATATCCCTCTATCGCATATAAGTTGAAGACCGTACGATATCCCGGCGGCAATTGGGCCACGCAAGCCAACAAGTCATCTGCCGATAAACGGTCTAATACGGAGTAGTTGATATCTTCCAAACTGTCGTCATAGCCGTCCAGACCTACACTTAGCCTCGTGTTCTCTGAAGACCGGAGATATTCAAGAGCCGTAGTGACAAAGATCCGCCGTATCCATCCCCCGAAAGCCCCGGAGCCGGAATACGACCGGATCTTCGTAAATATCTTCACGAACCCGTCCTGCAGAAGATCACGGGCCGTCTCCCTGTCACCCACGTAACGCATGCAAACACTCATCATAGCAGGAGCATATTGCTCGTACAATTCCTTACGAGCCCATGATTCGCCTCGCATACATCCATCGATTAACAGTTGTTCATCCATAAGTACTTATGCTCTCTATTATATGGATGAAATAGGTATCCTAAAAGTTGCATCTTATTCAAAAAAAAGTTACCTTCACATCAAAAATAGGAGGAGAGTGTATGAGACGAAGATTATTTATATTCATGGCATGGATATGTGTCGTTGGAATCCAGGCACAGTCTGACTTTTCGTTTATTTTAAATAAAGAAGGTAAAATCATCGTCCTGCCTAAAAACAAGACGTATGAGTTGAACATCCCGAAAGCCTCCTATAAGACATTTACCCCTGCGGGGACACGGGATATCGATATTAAACTGCGGGAGTTCACGCCCGATATTCCCCATACGTCCCTACAAGAGCGTCCGATGGATATGCAGATATCTTCCGCCGCCTATCAGCCGTTCTTTAACGTATATACCCCGATGCTTCGGGAGGTATCGCCTATGGCGTTGGATTTCAATGAGACTTATATGAAACGGCTAAACGAAAGTTTCGATCTTATCGCTAACGGTGTTCAATATACATGGCCGGGAGTCGGAGGTATGACGATCATGAACGGGGGTATTTCTTGGCACAGCGACAATTGGAGTCTTTATGGCGGAGGATTCGGGGGTCGTTTCTTTAGTCCCTTCAACCCTAGTCCCGGAATAACAGCGGGTGCAAACGTACAACTGGAATATCAACCTACAGACTGGTTGAAACTGAAAGGCTGGGGACAATACGCTTATTACGCCGACGAGTACAACAACCCCCATATGCTCAGCAACCCTTTTCTCTACCATACCCAAGTGGGCGGCTCAATGGAGTTCAAGGTTACTGATAATTTTTGGATGGGAGCCGGTATCAACTATGAATACAACCCGGTACGACGGAAAATGGAACCACAGTTCCTAGTCTATCCCGTCTTCAAATCGGGCCGCTTCAAGATTGGAATGTGAGGAAGACGCTATTTCCGTCTCAAACATTCCTACGTGGCAACTGCCTAGGATACCGACGCCACCGTCTATATTGCTAAATACACGGATCGGTTCGGCCAGACCGCCATCGATCAAAAGGTTCGAAACTGAATCCGTGTCTTTATCTTGCAAAACTTTCAGATATCGATAGTATTCCGCCGAGATAGCATATAGGTGTACCCGTAGGTGCTTAGGAGGAATCGGAAGAAAATCTTCCTCATTTAGATCTTCTATCCCTATCGAATCTGGAACTACTTTTAGCGGATATGATCCATAATAAGGTTCATAATAATACTCATCCGTTAAGTGCAAGGTATATTCTTGCCCGTTTATTAACTCATCAGAAAAGACCTTCCCATCATACCCATACATCCAGTCATTGCCAAAGATTTGATCCAAGGCCGTCAACGATTGGCCAAAAACAGGTTCAGTCGCATAGTTTGGACTCACCGAGAACCATTTATATTCTCCTGTATATTCCTTAGCTATTCCATCAAAAACAGGAATGCCCTCTTCCATACGAAGTAAATAATAATTCTCCTCGGCAGGGTTATCTTTGAGCGTTACCTGATAAATCGCATTCTGGCGAGCAGAACCAAAAGAGCCAGCTACCGTGGCATAAGTTACCCCCGCTTTCAAGACCTGAGCAGGCGCTGGCATGACCGTCTCAGCGCTTGCCACACCATATTCCGGATAAGAGGCTTCCACACGGATACGATCCCCTTTCACCGGTATAAAATCAGACTTGAAATAACCTTTCGTGTTAAATGCCTCATCCCCCTCCTGAAAGCTCATACGCTCTTTAAAAACGCCATTCACGAATAAATTCACCTCGGCTTTATCCAAAGTCACGTTCGGATGATCATCCGTGAAAAACCAAGTACGGGAGACACTTACAGTTAAGGGTTCGCCGGTTATAGCGACACAGTTCACTACCAAGGTAGGATCCGGCCGTAAGGATTCAAGGTCGATCTCCTTGATGCAAGACATCAAACCAAACAGGCTTACTATACAAATCGTATTTATTAGAATATTCTTTATCTGTTTCATCTTCCTAGAATTTATAAGTATATGATATGGAAGGTATGATAGGCATAATACCTATCAACTTAAAACAAGGTTTTGTTTTACCGCTATAGGGAGAAGAAGAACCCGGGACTAAGTTATTCGTTCGTTCCCAGTTATCACTTTTATAGACCATAAACGGATTCATCCGGCTATATACATTATAAATACTGATATTCCAGATGCCCATTCGTCCCTTCTTCTTCGGACGGTAAATATTAAGTCCCAAATCCAGACGATGATAAGCCGGCATCTGGTAATTATTACGGCGTGTATACAAATCCACCACTTCCCCGGATGATCCCGACCAGTTATCCTGTCCGTATGGGTCAAGGGAATTAAGCGTGCCAGCCTGCGCTTGCTCATAACTCTCCAACGACAAGGTCATTCGATTGCCGGAAGTATACGTCCAAGCGGCTGTCAGTTCCACCTTATCCGACAGTTTATGCGAAACCACGATATTCAGCTTATGCCGGTTATCGTAACGTGCCGGAAAGCGTCGCCCGTTATCGATCTCATCGAAACGCCGATCCGACCATGAAAGTGTATATCCTATCCAACCGGTCGTACGTCCGCTTTCCTTGCGAGCCAAGAACTCCACGCCATACGAACGTCCCTTGCCGACCGCCATTTTTTCCTCCCAAGCCGCCGTACCGGGCAAGAAGGAATAGCCGTCTTTATAATCCAACAGGTTCTTCATCCATTTATAATACCCCTCTACCGAGAAACTATAAGAACGCATCAGATTATAATAGAAACCAGCGGAGACTTGATCGCTAATTAAAGGTTTCAACTTACGGGTAACAGGCATCCACGCATCCGTCGGCAAATTTATATAACTGTTGCCCAATAAATGGATATATTGCCCCATACGGGCGTATGAGGCTTTGAAGCTAAGATCGTCACGTAGCAACCATCTCAAGGAAGCGCGAGGCTCCAATAATGTATAAGCCTTCCGCTCCACATTGAACAGGCTAAACCGAAGCCCCGCATTCAAACGCAAGCTAGGTAAGACATTCCAATCATCCTCTCCGAAGACAGCCGCCTCACGGGCCCATAGCAGATCATTCGTATATATTTTCCCTATATTCGAAAACTCCAGCATACCGGAACCGGCTGCTTTCACCTCATTATACTCCGGGCGGAAACGGTGCATCAAGAAATCCCCTCCAAAACGAATCACATGCGACGTAAAAGGCGTGTAATCAAAAGAGGAACGGACGCCCATATCCAAGATAGAGGTAGAACTACTCGTTTCCGATGAAGAAGAGAGATAATTATCTTCTCCTTCCACACCATAATTATATTCTTTTGAACTCCGTACATTCGAGCGATACCGTGAAAAGACCCCGGAAACCCGTCCGAACAAACGGTTATTGAAGACATAAGTCCAGCCCAAGGTTCCCATCAAATTACCCCAACGCAGCGATGAATGGGTACCATCCGTATAAGGGACTTGCTCTTCTTTTGTTGAGAAATCCATTCCCCCTCCTTTTAATACATCATTCCCGTTATATAAGCTGAAAAACATCCGGCTGCGATCGCTGAAACGATGATTAAGCTTTAAATTCAAATCGTGAAAAGCGTAACGAAGATTTATTTTATGACCGTCTTTTCGAACCTTATTTGCTATCGCTATCGCTGGGGCAGAGAGTACATCCAGCCACGAGCGTCTAAGCGCTATCTGAAAAGCCGTGCGATCCTTGATGATAGGGCCTTCCAAGCTCAGATTACCGGAGATCAGCCCGATCGTAGCGCTACCATGGTACTCTTTCATATTGCCCTCTTTGGTATGGACATCTACCACAGACGAGAGTCGCCCGCCATATCTCGCAGGGAAACCCGCCTTGAAAAAGTCCAGATTACGGATCGCCTCCGGATTGAAAGCGGAGAATAGCCCGCCGACATGATTGATCTGGTAAACCGGATTACCGTCTATCAAAAACAAATTTCCATCTTGGTCGCCGCCACGAACATATAAACCGGCCAGTCCCTCTGTCCCACTGGCTACACCCGGAGTCAGTTGCAAGGTCTTCACGATATCGGACTCACCAAACAGGGTCGGTGTCGCCTTGATCGTCTTCTGGCTAAACTCCATCGTTCCCATCAAGGTGTTATTTACAGACAAACGATCCCGCTCCGAAGTGGTAACCACCACTTCCTCCAGACGGGCGTTCGGACGCAACTCAATATTTAATATAGTATCCCTATCCAATTCCGTGAAATTAAAGGAACAGCTCTCATAACCAATGTAAGAAGCATGCAAGCGGATATTCCTCGGCGGAAGCGTCAAACTGAAAAAACCATAGCTATTCGTAGCCGAGCCTTTCCGGCTGGCGACCTCATAAACAGAGGCTCCGATCAGAGACTCCGAGGACGCTTGGTCCCTCACGAAGCCGCTGATCGTTACCTGTCTCTGTCTACGCTTCAGAATCACGATCTTTCCACTCACCTTATACACGATCGGATACGACTCGAACAAGCGGGTCAAACAATCCGTCAATGCCTCATCTTTCACTTGGAAACTGATCTTCGGAAGCTCTTTCAACAAAGAAGACTCATACGAGAAGGTCACGCCCGCCTGTCTTTCGATCTCTGACAAGACCTCCGGCAACGAAACCTCCTTCATACGCAACGTAATCCGGGGATCATCCTTCGTCTTGGCTGATTGGGCCAAGAGGTCTGGAACAGGCATAAAAATCATCCAGCAAAAAATGGCCATAAGCCATTTATTCATCCACTCTGTCATCATTCTACTTTATTGAGTTCATTGATAAGACAGGATCTCCCGGAAATACCCCTATCAAGGAAAAGCCTTTTTTTCATACCTCGTGAACTTACCGCTTCATGATGTATGAACCGGCAAGCACAGGTCGTCAACGCGGGATGGGCTTATCCATCCCAAGGATTCCAATAAGGAGGCACCGTGTCTCTCGGCATCGTGATACGCAATTTATCCTCTTGATATCCGGCGACAATCCCAAAGCCGTTCTCCACATTCGAATACGTATCGGCAGGCTCTATCAACGCCCCGAAATTCGCGTCGCCGATCGTGATAGAGTACCCCCTCATAATCTTCATATATCGATAATAATCCTCGGAGATAGACAACAGGCGCACATCGTAATGAACGTCCATAGAAAGGGTATCACTCTCATACGAGTATTCAACAGGAAAAACAGAAACCTTAATAGCATTCGTATTAACCAGATCCTCCCCTCTAAATACACCCATACAGTAACGCCCATCCATCTGGCTCGTGATAGGACTACCTCCAAAAGACTGGAAAACAGGATCCTCATAATCCACGCTAAAACCAGAATAATACCAACTATATCCTCCTAAGCTACGGAAAGAGGTTACGGTACGGGTACTATCCCCCTTCCGGAAGTCCAAGATCTGCTCCACGATTAAACGATAATAGGAATCCGTCTCAACCCCGATTTTAACAGAGAAACGCAGATATTCGGCATAGTAGGCAGAAGATCGATAGGATAAGGTATCCACCTCATAAATCCGTGCCCGACCGGGGATACGAGTTTCCCCGGATACCGGCTCATACCCATCGGCCTCGGCCTCTATACGCAAACAATCCCCCTGTCTCACGAAACAACCGGGCAGAACATATTGCCCCCGTGAATGTATAGAATCTTCCGGCAGGTCATCATTGCGCATAAGACCTTGAAACTCATCATTGACATAGACACGGACTTTTGCGTCGGATAGCTCAAAATCGGGAACGCTATCCATGATAAACCATGTTTTCGAGAGATGAGCACACACCTCCTTTCCGGGACATACCGATGCGTTCAGTACAATCCGATCCGGTAGATCCTCCAAATCAATCTCCACATCCCGAACGCAAGAGACCATCAATAATCCTAGCACAAACAGGCAAGGTAAATATCTTTTCATAAGCTAGAATTTATAAGTATAAGAAACCGAGGGCATGCAATAGAACAAAATCGTCTCCTGTAGCACTACATGATATCGCTGATTTATATCCTGGTTTACCATAACCTCCGTCATGAAGGGATTCGGTTTCAAATACGTATTGTATATGCTTATGTTCCAAATCCCCATCCGACCCTTCTTTTTATATCGATAAAAATTCACGCCCAAATCCAAACGGTGATAAGGAGACAATTGATAATTATTACGAGCGCTCAAACCTGAATTCATCGGTCTGTATGAATCCACTCCGGCATACCCGTTCTCTTTCTGATAAATCGGAGACAGATATTTATACTCCGGCAAGCTAATATGGTTTCCTGAGGCGAACACCCAAGCTCCCGTTAACTCCACCTTCCGGGATAACTTACGAGAAACGACCACATTCACCTTATGCCGGTTGTCGAAGCGAAACGGGAAATGACGCCCCTTATTCACGGAACCATCCGGAAACCACCGATCCGACCAAGAAAGCGTATACCCGATCCATCCGGTTGTCTTCCCATTTGTCTTTTGCGCCATAAACTCCACACCATAGGTCTTACCCTTTCCCAAACCGACCCGGTCTTCCCAACCGGAGAAATGTGTCTCAACCGGCCAATGATCCTTATAATCAATCAAGTTATTCAACCGTTTATAATACCCCTCGATCGAGAAATCATACATCCGTTTCAGATTATAATAAAGCCCGGCAGTAATCTGGTGAGAACTCATCGGAGGGACTTGCTCCGTCACCGGGACCCAAATATCCGTAGGCTGGTTCACATAGGTATTCGATAATAAGTGGACATATTGGTTCATCTTACTGTAGGATATCTTCGCCGATAGATCCGGACGAAGTAAATAACGTGCCGACAAACGAGGCTGAAAAGAATGATAGATCTCATTCTCTACATGAAACAAGGTATACCGCAATCCGGCATTCACCCGCAAGCGATCCGTGACCCGCATCTCATCCTCGGCAAACAAAGAGAACTCATGCCCTTTTATCAAGGAATAATCATACAAAAGCTCATATACGGGATTTACTAACGAATCGTTCACCCAAGACCGTTGCTGGCTATTCTCCGGGCGAAAATTATGATACAGGTAATCCGTGCCCATTCGTATCCGGTGATTCATTGAAGGACTGTAATCCACTGACAGCCGTACGCTCAGATCCTCCATCTCCGATTTATAACGGCTATCCCGCTTAATTGATTGCCGTTCTGCCCTATTTCCTTCGATTTCATACCCCTTCGCCTCTTGCCGGATATGCGAGCGAAAACGGCTGTAGCCCACCATTAGATTACCAAACAGCTTTTGCCCGAACACGTAGTTCCACCCTGCGGAGCCGATCAAGTTTCCCCAACGCCAGAGAAACATATCATCCGAATCCTCATGCTTCTCCTTGCTTCCCTGCCGAAAAGCATCTTGCCCCATATAAAAGCTCAAATAGGCCCGGCTACGTTCCGAGAAAGAATGGTTCACCTTCGCGTTTATATCAAAAAAGTGATAACCGAAACTCTCCTTGGTATCACTGTTCTTATTAATGATCGCCAAAGCCGTCCCTGTTATCAAATCCAACCACGTACGACGTACCGAGACATTAAACGAGGAGCGATCCTTAACAATCGGCCCCTCCAGATTGGCCCGTGCGGAAAGCAAACCCACGGAGATATTCCCGTGATACTCCTGCCGGTTACCGTCATTCATACGGACATCTACAACCGACGAGAGCCTTCCGCCGTATTCCGCCGGAAAGCTCCCTTTATAAAACCGGGTATTCTTTATCGCGTCCGGGTTGAACGCCGAGAAAAACCCCAACAAATGGTTCACATGATAGACCGGATTTCCATCCAGCAGATACAAATTCTCATCGGCCCCGCCCCCACGCACATACAAGCCGGTCATTCCCTCGGTGCCTACCGCCACGCCCGGCAACTGCTGTAAGGTCTTCACCAGATCCGCCTCCCCCAGCAAAGCGGGCATCGACTTCACCCGCTCGGCAGGTACGTCAATCACCCCCGCACGGCTACTCAATATCTCGTAGCGAGGCCGGGTCCCCCGAATAACGACCTCGCCTAACGAGGCCAATGACCTCAACGGGAAGTCGATCATCGTATCCCTTTGCAAATCGATCTCTATCTCCATCGCCTTAAAGCCCACATACGAGGCCCTAAGGCGAACCTTACCGGGTGGAAGTATCAAGCTGTAAAAGCCGTAATTATTAGACATCGTCCCTCCCCTCGAACTTTTCACCAGAACCGAGGCCCCCAACAAACTCTCATACGAGGCTGAATCCCTGACGAATCCGCTGATCGTATATTGACGGGGCTTTCGCTTTAAGATGATATATTGCCCCGTAACCCGATAGATAATCGGTAATGGGGAAAATAAGCGCTTCAAGCAGTACGACAAGGATTCATCCCGGACCGACAGGGAAACCTCTGGCAGCTCTTTCAGCAGAGAGGACTCGTACGAGAAGAACAATCCGGTTTGTTTCTCAAGCTCCATCAATATATCCAACAGGGGAACCTGCCGCATATCCAACGTAACCGTCGGCGTAGGTTCGGGCATCTGCGCATATAGATGTCCCATCCAACCGGGAAGCAAAAGAATCCCTATCAGCCATACAACAATAGATCTCATAAAATGATCTGATTTTATTTCTTCGAAGTGGAAACCAAACGTGCGTCCAATGTCTGGTTAACAACCTGCAATACAGCCTCCAAGGGCAGATTATTAAAAGTAGCGGTCAATCTCGCTCCCTCATTCTTTGTCTGGTTCGCAATCTTAACTTGATAATAATCACTCAAGTCCTCGATCACCTTATCCAGCGGCGTCTCCATAAAACGAAGTTGCCCCGTTCTCCAAGCCAACTTGTTCACGTCTTCTTCCGTCACTACCGTTATCTCCTTGTTCTCCATAGAATACTGAGCCGACATTCCAGCGGTAAGTATCACATTCTCCTTTTCCTCCCCGGCGGTAAAACATACCTTGCCGGTAACTACATTGACTTCCGTAACGGTAGGCTTCTCATCTATCTGGAAACTTGTTCCCAGCACCGTAACTTCCGTTTGGCTCGTTTTCACTGAGAAAGGGCGTGCCTCGTTCCTCGTCACTTGGAAAAAGGCCTTTCCATTCATCTCCACGGCACGCCTCTCTTTATCATATCTCTTCGCGTCATACCGGATCCATGAATCGCCGGCCAAAGCGACCAAGGTACTATCCGGAAGGTAAACATCTTTCATTTGTCCGGGGGCGGTAGTAATCGCAACCCAATCCGGGGCGTTTCTCTCTACCGTAAACCATGTCCCCAGACCTACGAGCACTAACACGACAGCGGCCGCCCCGATCCAATACCGGCGAAACGAGACCTTCCGGCTAATCGCATGCTCAGAAGCGAACTTCTGCCATGCCTTATCCGGGTCAAGGCTTCCTTCCCGATAGCGCTTCGCTACGAAACGGACGCGTTGTTCTAATTTATTGCCATGCTCGTTATTCATTACTATTCCTTTTATTTAATAAGTCCTTCCAGTCTCATACCACTGGAATCCGACATTTGGGGCCTGCCCCTTCTTCAATGGAACTCCCACACTCATACTGGGCGAGATCCTAGACGATACGCAAGATGAGAAAATCATCATCAACACCGCGAATATAAATACCCACTTTATACAAACCATCGCTTTCATCCTATTTTCTCTTTAAAATGTGTATCCCAAGGTAAAACTAGCCGTATGATAGTTCAGGCCTATGTTATAAGCATATCCCTTGTATTGCTTATCTACACCAAGATCATAGCCAACCTTAAAAGCGACCCGTTTCACCTCTATACCAGCCTCTATGGTAGCTCCCCAGTCAAAACGAGACGCTACCGCATATCCTTGGCCGGGATTAAACGGGTTATATGATATTTCCTTATTATAGGGCAGCTTTCCTTTTAAAGAATAATCACTTTCCTCATACGTCACTTTTCCTCCCAAGCCAACCGCCAAATAGGGACCGACCGCCAAATGTAACCGAACATCCTTACTTACCTGCCAATCGAAACGAGCCAAGATCGGTAATTGGATATATTCACGATGCTCCTTCTGACTGCGATGCCTTATACCTTCTACATCAAAATCCTTAATTCCATAGGTATCATAATAGAAGCCCGTAAAGCCGTAACCATTACCATAACCGTATCCCCACAGATTCAAATAATCACTGGAAACGGGATAGAGAAATATACTCGTACCTTCCCGTCCCCCATATGGACTCTCACTAGTTCCATAAATCTCACTATAAGAAGACAGCCCCTTCCCCCGTCGCACATAATACAAACCGGATTGAAGCGAGAACCAGCCCGATCCGAATGTATAAGAGACCGCAGCCCCAGCCTTAAAGCCTACCTTAGCGACATCTCCCTTATACTTTGTCACGTTCATACCGGCTTCCGGCGTCACTTTCCATTGCGCTTGGGCCGAGATCACGCACGTCATCAACATCACAAATACCACCAACTTCCTCATACACTCTCCATGCTTTAATGAAATAAACAAGTAACCTTTATCTCTAAGACAGAGAAATATGAAAAACCCCCATTCCTTTCTATAAAATTTATCCGAAAAAGAACATATAAACACGGATAGCGGTCTCTCGCAAAGCTTTCAATGCCTTGCTCATCTGGTTCTCAACCGTTTTTACCGATAAATTCAATTCCTCCGCGATCTCTTGGTATTTCAAGCCATCCCGTTTGGATAACAAGAAAATCTTCTTCCGTTCGGGAGGTAACCGATCGATAGCGTCCCACAGGCGGGCGTCACGCTCCGATCGCAGGATGTCTTCCTCTTCCGAGGTATCTTCTACGTCGGGTAACTGCTCGGTGGCCTCAGCGTTTACGGGTTGTGAGGTAAATGAAAGAGAACGGTTCCTCACCGCTTGATATAAATAAGCCTTGAGATTCCCGATCACATTACCAGCCCGGTTCTTATCCCATACATCCGCGAAGGCCTGTTGCACGATATCCTCGGCATCGTCCACCTGATCGGTATAACGAAGCGCAAACAAACACAAGGGCTTATATAAACTCTTGAAATGATGTTCAAATTCTTGGGTGGTAATAGCAGCCATACGTTTGTTATCTGTAACTATTCACCGCAAAGTAACAACCTTTTCTTTTTAACAAATCGCTTTTCAGGTTCTTTATAATGGTTTTAATAAAAAGAAAGCGTTTAAGGACTTATCCCTAAACGCTTTTTCTTATTTTTAATTAATAAGCATCAATATGGACGGAAACCGATAATCTGGCGTACCTCATTTAAAGTCTTAGAAGCGCTCTCACGAGCTTTCTCCGCACCCATACGGGCTACCTTATCCAGATATTCCGTATTGGCGGCCATATCCAAGATACGCTCACGGATCGGAGCGCAGAACTTATTGATATCCTCGGCCAACTGCTTTTTCATATCGCCGTAACGGATCTCGCAATTGTTGTATTTCTCATTAAAGAAATCATAGGTCTCTTTCTCGGAGACAATTTCCATCATCGTGAATAAATTGGCGATCGGCTCGGGCTTCACGCTATTCGGCTCGGTTGGTCCCGCATCGGAAACCGCTTTCATAACCTTCTTCTTGATTGTTTTCTCATCATCTATCAAGTAGATCGCGTTACCCTCGCTCTTGCCCATCTTACCGGAGCCATCCAAGCCCGGTACTTTCACGGACTTATCGCCCAAATGGAACGAAGCTGGTTCCGGGAAGAAATCTACTCCATAGGTAGAATTGAAACGGCGGGCGAAACGACGGGCCATTTCCATATTCTGCTCCTGATCCTTACCTACAGGAACCTTCAACGCCTTATGGATAATAATATCGGCGGCCATCAAGGTCGGGTAAGTCAACAAACCAGCGCTTACGCTATGTTTATTACCTTCATTAAAAATCTCTTTCTCTACATCGCCTTCACATCCTTCCCGGCTGATATGCAACTGCTGACGGGCCTTATCCTTAAAGGAAGCCGTACGCATCAACTCGCCGATACCGGCGTTCATATTCAAATATAGATACAACTCTACCACCTCCGGCACATCGCTCTGAATATAAATGGTAGCTTTTTCCGGATCGATACCACAAGCCAGATATTCCGAGAGGATCGTCTTTACGCTATTTCGTATATTGTCAGGATGCGGGTGAGTAGTCAACGAATGCCAATCAGCGATAAAGAAGAAGCAATTATACTCATCTTGCATCCGCAAGAAACTCTTTACCGCGCCAAAGTAATTGCCTAGATGCAGATTACCTGTTGGTCTGATTCCACTTACTACTGTTTCCATGTCTTGTTATTTTTAGTTTTCAAGTGGCGGCAAAGATAGTAATATTCTCACAATATACATATATTATATGCCGCAGATCCTCCTAACCACCTATTATAACGGTGGGACATCCCAATACGATTTGCCCTCCGTGAGCTGTCGTATCTCCCATTCTGGCGGCAGGTTTACCGCAGATCATCACGGTGGAAGATCCTTTAATGATCGTATCCGGAGGGCCTACACAAACGCAATTATCTCCCATTACCGCCGCCGGTAGCTTGCCGATTAGAACAGTCGCCGCTCCCGGCCCTACAATAGGACCGCCTACATGGGGTATCGGTGATGGCCAAGCCGGGGTTTGCATAGGACATGTATGCATATCTGTCAATCTTGCTGCTGGAGGCATATTTATTACTTTTTAGTTAACGATTTATTGAAATGATAATCTACAAATATATAATATTTATCATGAATATACTACTTTTGCGCGCTAATATTTTTAATCATGAATGCAAAAGCAAAAGGATATGTTCTAGGGGCTATCGCCGCCGCGACTTATGGAATGAACCCCTTGTTCGCCCTACCCTTGTATAAAGCCGGTATGAATCCGGATTCAGTCCTGTTTTTCAGATATTTATTCGCGATCCCGGTATTAGGTATCATGATCAAAGCGAGAGGGCGGAACTTTAAGTTGAAACCCAACGAGATCGTTCCTTTAATCCTCATGGGGCTGTTGGTTTCCTTCTCTTCCCTAGCGTTATTCCAAAGCTATAATTATATGGAAGCAGGCATCGCCTCGACTTTGCTGTTTGTCTATCCGATCTTAGTGGCGCTGATCATGGCGTTTGTCTTCAAGGAGAAATTAACGTTACAAACCATCTTTTGTATCTTGCTGGCATTAGGCGGTATCGGCTTACTTTATAAAAGTGGCGACGGAACGACTCTTAGTTTAACCGGTGTCCTGTTGGTCATGGCTTCCGCTCTTTCCTATGCTATTTATATCGTAGGCGCGAATCGTCCGCTATTAAAGAATATCGCTACGTTGAAACTTACGTTCTATGTCTTGCTTTTCGGAATGACCTTGTTTTTAGTCCGTATAGATTTCGGCAGGAGCCTTCACATTGTCCATGATTGGTATTTATGGGGTAACCTGATCGCTTTAGCCATATTCCCAACCGCTATCTCTTTCCTTTGCACGACACTAGCGGTCCAATATATCGGCTCCACCCCAACGGCGATCCTCGGAGCCTTGGAACCGTTGACCGCCGTATTCTTCGGAGTGACTGTCTTCGGTGAATCATTAACGTTACGATTGTGTTGCGGAATCATCTTGATCATCCTAGCCGTTACCCTCATTATCGCAGGAAGTAACGTAACAAGCCACCTAGTTCGTTTCCGAAAGCTTTTCCCAAGGCTTCCGCTTAAGAAAAAGAACGCTAAATCATAAAATCACAATAGGTATCATTTCTATCCAGATACTATTTACGGGGCTATCGCAAATCTATGATAAATTCGTAAAATCATTTGTTACAATCAATTATTTTACATATGTTTGCGATAAACAATACGTATCCAATCATGATCACCAAGTTCTCAACATGCTTATTGTTCCTTGCATTGCTCTTAAATAGTTGCCAACAAAGGAATCAACCCACCTCTCCCCAATATGAACCGGAATATAATAGTTCAACGACTCCGGCCCTCATTGATATAGAAAAGGCGCTGAACCATCCGGCGATGTTGAAACTGAGTCAAATAGCCTCTAAGCTGGAATATTATAATGTTGGAGACGCTCGTTACACGGTAACACAAGCGATCGCTATTCCGGATAGCGACGCTTTCATCACATTCAATAACCCACGTATTTATTATCGTAAGCAAGGCATTCCCAGCAAACGATATGGATTTAAGGCCTTGGATTATAAATGGAACCATGGGATGAACGGCCTTAATCTATTTTACGACAAGAAAACAACCCGTATGTACTGCGCCTTGAGCGGCCTCGACCAAGACAATAAAAAAGATTCGACCACATTCAACGATATAAGGCCATGTATCGGGGAATTACCCACATTAGATACGATGCTGACCATTCAGAATTATATATTCCCCGAAAACCTGCCTACCAAATATTCGATAAATGCGGATGCCAGTCAAATAGTAGGCTTCTCCTCCTCGGGATATATGCTTTGTGATTATGCGGAAGGCTCTAAAATCCCGAAAGGAATAACGACATTCAACCTTCGAGGAGATACGCTTTGCAAATTCATCCTTGCGGATGCCAAAGATATTAACGTCTCTCCGGATACGATCACCCGGTTTCAAACCTTTTATTGGAATACGGATCAAGACCGAATAAATTTCTTGATTCCTTATCGAGATACGGTATACCAGCTTTCAAGTTCCCACTCGATCACCCCTTTATATGCGCTTCATAAAGACAATCAAGATAAACCGACCGGTCTTCGTTCTTTCTTGGAGAATCCGAACGGGCTATTTATGGGAGTCTTTCAAAAAGGTTCTCCCGCCATCTATAATTGGCTGGGATGGCTGGACGATTACAAACCGGTTATCACCCATCGAGTAGTCTATCTCAAGAAAGAGAAGAAAACATACGCCTTACCCAAAAGCTCCGGAGGATTTATCAATGATATAGATGATGGACTTCCGTTCTGGCCAGACGGACAAACCGATGACTGTGTTTATATGATTCGTACCGTCACCGAAATGCGTGAGACCGTTAAACGAACAGGCTCCTCCCGCCAAAAAGACCTAATCAAATTCTTAGACGATCCTAAAGTGTTCGAGAGGGATTATGTAATGATCGTGGCAAGACCTTGATGGATATTCAATAGATAAAGCCAAACATCCATAAAGGAATCATATTGCGGAAAGCATACTCTATGTCATCTTTCACCACATACCCATCCGCCGCTTGCTTGATCTGTTGCCGCGTCTTATTCTTTCCCCCAACCTCAAAGGTTCGGCCATCTATCTCAAAGTCTGAAATCGCAGAAGAAGTAACGAAGCATACGACTCGCATCCAAGATAGAAAAACCGTCTCACGCACGGAACCGATATCCGGTACCTGCTCCGACAACGCATAAGCCAGATTCGTATTATTCAGATAGATCTTCTCTACTTTCTCCAATAATTTCAAGCCCTGCGCTTTTTCTCGCAGTAAATTAACCAGACCTGCCTTCTCCAAATAACTCATGTAGTCGGGCAACACATTCCGGCTGATATCCAAATCTCTCGCCAACTTCGTATAATTTGGTTTGAAAGGGACACTTTGAGCTAATACATATAATAATTTCTTCAACTTTACGGCAGAAGCCACCGTCATATCCGCAAAAATCGGAATATCAGATTCCACCATTTGGTTAATCACGCTACGCAGACGCAAGAGATATTCCGTATCTTGAAAAAATGGATAATAACCTGTCGATAAATAATCGTTAAATAATTTGAGTGGACGAGCTTCCTTATAAGGGAACTCAACCTTCCCAGCAAGAATCTCTTCCAACGAATACGATGGAAGCTGCCACCCCTGCGATATATTCAAATATTCCCGAAAAGAAAGTCCGGGTAATCTATACTCTACCTTCCTGCGACTTAAATCCGCACCACCTTTCTCCAGATCAAGAATAGACGAACCTGTATAGATAACTTGAAGACCAGGAATTTGATCGTATATATTCTTCACCTCCCTAGACCAATCCTTGTATTTATGAATCTCGTCAATATAAAGTTTTTTCCCACCCAGATTATAAAATTGATAAGCCATGTCGAATAACCGATACTTGGTAAAATAGAAATCATCTGCCGTAACATACAAAGACTCATCCTCACGATCATACAATTTGATATGCTGCAACAATAGGGTAGTCTTCCCAACACCACGAGCACCTAAAATCGCAACCAATCGGCTATCCCATGCGATCTGATCGTGAAGAAAACGCACGACTTCTGTCGAAGTATGCTCTAATTGAGTTCTAAAGGAACGAAATAAGGTCTCCATATCGATTCATGTTTATGTGACAAATATACAAAATTGCACGATGCGATGTGCTATTTTCATGCAAAATTGCACATCGCATCGTGCAAATACCTTTATATAAATTGCCCTAAGGCTATCTGCTTAAAAACGCCCTCGTCCCACTCACTATTCATTTACCACCCTATCCTTTCCTATAAATAATCAAAAACATCTACAACATCTACAACTTCGCATATAGACATCTGGTTATATGATATTTAACCCATGATTGCAGATAAAAAAACATCTACAATAATCCGATCCTATCTACAATCACTTACGCTTTTTCACCACAAAACAGAACGATCTTCTTACACTCGCCGTATTTCATCACTTCAGCACTCTTCTTGATACCTATAAAACATTAACGTATAATAGTTTACAGTTTTTCTAGGCAAAAACTAAAGTTTCCTTATTAAGAAACCATTGTTTTCCCTACGAGAAACAACAATACCCCTGTAGTTTAACGAATTTGGCTGACTACTTTCCGTCTAATATGTAAGAAAGGTTGACTCAATGTATGTTAACGTTTTTAGTACACAATATACTGGTTATAAGTATGTGCCTCGATTTGCCAACGCAGTTTGTCGGTAACTACAGCCCTTCCGGATAGTGCTGGCAATTTAAAACAATCATATAGACTTTATATATTGCATATATTATATATACTTTATATATTTGCATCAAAAACATAGACTTATGAGTAACGCACTATCATTACCAAGAAAGAAGAAACTGATAGAGCTTCCAGAGGACACATTAAAGAGACTATCGTTCATGGCGGTATCTGAAGGCAAGAGTTTAAAGGCATTCATTGAGAACTTATTGATCACTGAAGCGAAAACCATGAATGATGAGGATTTATATCGCCATCTAGTTGAGACTCGCCCGGAAGGTAAGGTTTATTTGTCGGACAAAGAGAAAGAGGATTTTGAGAAATCATTAGGGATATGAACATTAATTACTCCAAGGATTTTTCAAATTCTGTAAATAAATTGTCCGGAAAATACAAGAATTCAGTTATCAATATGATCAAGGAGGTTAAACAAGCCGCATCCATAGAGGATATTACCGATTGTAAGAAACTGAAAGACTTTCAAAATATATACCGTATAAGGATTGGTAGTTTTCGTGCCTTATTCCTTTTACGGGTAATAGACAATACAGTTTTCTTTGAATATCTAGTTAGCAGAGGAGAGGCTTACAGTAAGGAATATGAGAGAAAGCTAAGAGGCAAGGACAAAGCTTTATAAGACACTCTTTCCTTTCCTAAGTTAGGTTAACCCACGACACTTAACATATAGCCTTTTCCACGAGAGCTTTCCACCTTAAGATTGGGAATAGAAGACAAATCCTCTTTAAGCCTTTTAGCCGTAGCGGTAAGAGCGTCTTTGGACACACTTCCATCCGGCCAGATTTCTTCTTTCAGCTGATCGGACTCTATGAAATATCCTTTATGTTCTAATAAAATACAAAACAGTTTCAGCCGTTGATTTGCCAATTCGATACGATGCCTATGATAATGCAATACGCCATGTGTTTCATCGAACAAGATATCTTCTGTTATTTGTATCATCTCTTTAGGTGCTTCTTGTAGTGGTAAGATATTTATCCTTGGTCTTTTCCATGTCAAGACAATAGCGATAACCCAGAGAATAACCATTGCCAGAATCCAAAATATATTTCGCAAAAACACTTCACCTACTATATAAAGGAAAGGAAATTGAACAAACGCTTGCAAAACGATCGTCCGATTCGCTCCAAAAACAATTTCTTTTAATGGTATGAAAGATTGATAAAAAGAAGTATCTGAAGAGCTACATTCCGTCTTGTCTATAAAGGTATAACAAGTTACGGTCTGAGCCCGAGTCACATGTTCATACAAAGATGAACGAAAAGCGCTATCCAGTAAGGTTACTTGAATCGGATTCTCCATGGACAAATAATGTTGGAGGCTAAAATCAGACTTCTCCTGTGAAGACATCCTCCGTGCCACCTCCTTATTATTCTTCATCTGTATAATCGTATCGGCAGTCTGGATCGTAATGGTATCTCGTTCCAATCGATTAGCGCCTGAATAGGAAAAACAAAAAGCATTTCCTAAATCTTTTATCCGCCTATCCGTGTCATATTGAACCGCCTGTTGAAATAAAATTTGGGACTCTTTCAGCAATTCAGAGTTTACATTTTGATATGATTTATAAAAAGACACCAAGCAAAGCATCATCATCAGAACAACGACACTCCACTTCCAATAAAATTTCCAATTTTGCTTCTCCATAATTATTACTCGTTGAAAACCGCGAATATACGTTTTCTATCCCTTTCTACGAATAGATTCATTCAACTCGCAAGATGAATAGATGACTATAAGTAGACTAATGGCTTATTTTTCAACTGTCAGCTAAAAGTCACCTAAAAAGATTGACTATCCAAAGACCAAGCCGTATGTTGTAACAAAATTAGAAACGACATGAAACAAATTACTTTTAAAAAAGCTTTCGCTATCATTTTCATTTGCACCTTGTGTGCTTCGTATTTTCTTTTGAAAGAAGAAAAACAAAATTTCTCAGATCTTACTTTCTCTAATATTGAAGCGCTAGCTTCCGGTGAAAGTGGATCCGGAGATTGCTATGGGGCTGGCTCTCTATCATGTAATGGAGGATATTACAAATATATATACAACCGTTAAAATAACACATGAGCTACTACGTGTACATAGTTCTATTAATAGGTAGTCTGGTATCCTGTTCGGAATCCTCACGGCACTTCCCCCGCTACGAGGATTTTCCCGATGAAAAGGCATTAAATGCGCAGGTTATCCACCTAGATACCGCCTTGTTCCGCTATCCATTCCGGATAGCGGTCAAGGATGGTATTGCTATTATTATGGACTTACATAACGCAGATTGTTTTTTCCATGCCTTTTCCTACCCCGAATGGAAATATATGACTTCATTTGGTAAACGAGGTGAAGGGCCTGAAGAAATGTCATCAGCAGACTGCTTCCGGTTTATCTCCACTGATTCTATATGGACACTTGATGCGAATAGAATGCGAACAATTAGATGGAAAATTGAACAAAATATGCACAAGATTACATCTGTGGAAACTGTTGATATGGATAAGCGATTGGTCAGAGCTTTGGACTTTTATCCGATGGAATCAGGATTTTTAGTTACTGACTATCTAGGTGAGTATAGACAAAAGTGGACAGATCAACAAGGGAAATGGATCAATTCAACTAATGAAATTCCAACGAGAAAATATAATGAAAAAATATCTCGTCCTATTTTAGCTCAAGCATGGAGAAGTTTTATAGACTACAATCCTCAAAAAAAAATTTTAGCTATGGCAACCCAACTTGGAGAAGTCTTAGAAATATACAATTTTAAAGACTCTGTGCAATTTATTATATATGGTCCTCATGGTGAACCAGAATTTCAAAGTACTCCATCTGATGCTATACCAATCGGTATTATGGGCTTTAGTGATATACAAATCACAGATAATTATATCTATACAGTATTCCATGGTAAGACATTCAAAGAAATAGAGCAGGCATTAAAACAAGGGAAAAAAACAGAAGATGGAGGATACTATATTTATGTATTCGATCTGGCAGGAAACCTAGTTCGTAAATACATTCTAGATCACGCTATTTATGGCATTTATGTAAATGAAGATACGGGAACGATCCTCGCCACAGATGTAAATAATGACGAACCAATTCTGCAATTTAAAATTTAGTTATAAAATACCATGAAGCACTTAAGTCTAATCATATTGTTATTATTTCTTTTTTCTTGCCAAGACAAGAAAAAAGAAGAGATCAAACATTTAATATCCAAATGGCAAGGAAAGGAAATACAGTTTCCACAGGATATGGTTTTCATGCGATTCAATTCCGATACAATATATCACACTATCCCAAATTCATCCCATAAAGTTCTAGTTTATGTAGATTCCATAGGATGCACCAGTTGTAAACTACAACTACCTCGTTGGAAAGAATTGATCCAATATATAGACTCTACCAGCCAAGAAACAGTTCCATTCTTATTTTTTTTCCACCCTAACGACAAGAATGAAATACGATATCTACTAAAAAGAGAAGGCTTTAACACACCTGTATGTTTTGATCAATCAGACAAACTGAATCAACTCAACCATTTTCCAACAGATAATAGATATCAGACCTTTTTATTGGATAAAGCAAATAAGGTACTAATAATAGGTAATCCCATCCATAACTCTAATATCAAAGACCTGTATCTACAAGAAATATCGGGAGAAAAGTTATCCTCACAGATACAAACCACCGTAAAGATAAAGGAAGAATCCATCCAGTTGGGTACAATAACACTTGGAGAAAGTAAAGAAGCTATTTTCACCCTAACAAACACGGGAAATTGCTCTCTTGTCATAATTGATGTAGCCACAACATGCGGATGCGCTAAACCAACTTTTGACAAACATCCGGCCAAACCGGGAGAAGCCCTTCAAGTGAAAGTCTATATGACACCCAAAGACAGAGGGTTCTTCTATGAAACAATCACAGTAAAATGCAATGCAAATCAGCCAATAAAGCTTAATATAAGGGGAACAACTCTATAAATTAAGAGCTATGAGAAAGCTTGCCTATCGTCAACAAGCTATCCCCGCTTCACGCAAGAGAAGGAGGTGACGTAAAAGTACGAAAATAAATTTATAGAAGGATTCTAGAATATCCCTTTCTTGCGGAAGAAAAGTAAGCAAGAAACAAAATTCTTAAAATACAAACAATAACAACTATAAAAATCATGAGAAAGAAAATTTCAATAATAGCAATAATGGCAACAATTGCCATTGCTACAGCATGGAATATGAATGTAACTAAAGAACGTGTTGCATTAAACGACATCTTACTTAGTAATGTAGAAGCATTAGCAGGCTGCGAAACTTTTGGGGGGTCTTGTTTCTGGACCACAAGTTATGGCAGTTGCTGCTCTGGTGGAGGAATGGGATGCAGCCCTTGTGATAATTAACGATATAGGATTGTTGCGAACATGTAAGAACATATAACTTTATATAAGCTGTATATATCTCTATTTTTGCAACAATCCTACATATATTAAAACATATAACATGAAAACAATCCAATTTCTATTTACAGCTATAGTATTTATCATGTTTTTTTCATGCAGCAGCAATAAAATCGATAATTACCAATTAAAAGAATCAAATATAAACAAATCGTTTAATTTAGATAGCAACACTAAAAATTCCATCTATTTTCTTGCACAATACATTAGCAAAGACGGAAAAGAATACTTAACTTTTCAGAATGGAAAAAAAAACGAAATATTATTCTATGACATAAACACCAGCCTATTATCGTTCAAGATAGAGCCTAAAATAGACGGAGACAATGGGGTTGGGCGTTTTCTAGGGTATTATATTCAAAATCTAGACAGTATCTATTTAACAAATTATGATTTTCAAGAAATAGCTATAATTAACAAAAATGCAATTGTAAAGGATAAAATAAATTATGAAAAAGCAGACAATGGTACGGCCTTGTCCTTTTTTTGTTTTATAACTCATGTCTATCGGCCAGCCACTGTTATTGGGCGAAAAATGTACATATATTCAGGTCCTAACCGATGGGTCGAAAACGCTCCAGTAGCAGCTATTCTCGATTTAGATACAAAATCTATTCAAGCCCTACCTTTTACATATCCACAATATGAAGGTTCTAAAGTAAAAAGGAAACAATACGGATGGGAAAATGATTATAGTCGTTGTTTTGATGGCAAACGATTTATTTACTCCTTTGATTACGAAGAAGACTTATATGTAACATCTACCATCAACCATGATTCCATTTATAGAGTAAAAGCAAAAAGCAAATTTATCCCTAAAGTAAATTGGCCTCCAGAATTTGGTTATGATCCTGATAGATTGTGTACAAATCAGCGATATGGAAATATTTTATATGACAAATACAGAAATGTATATTATCGCATAGCCTATCCAAAAACAGAAATAGACTGGACCAAAGAAAAAGTAAGAAGCATGGAATTACTAGAGTATGGAGGAAAAAATTTTTCTATAATCATTTTAGATAAAGATTTAAATTATATTGGAGAAACAAAATTTCAAGACTATACATACAATTCGAAATTAATACTGATCATGAAGGACGGAATCTATATATCTAACAGCCATTATATGAATCCAAATTTCAGTGATGACCTATTAAGTTTTATCCGTTTCGATCTAATTAAAAACACTTAAATAAAACACATCATGATATACATATTGTTTTTTGTCCTTTGCATTTTTTATTCTTGTAATTCTCAAAATAACAGCATTATTTTTTCTACAAAGAAAGCAAAAAGCAACAGAAATGAGTCAGAAAAAATCATAAAACACTATGAGTCAGACGAACAAAAATTAGCTGCAGCAAAATTCCTAATACAGCACATGGCATTTCACTACAATAAAAACAATTCAAATGAGGTCAATTTGCAAGACTTGTATGATAAACATGCCGCCATATCGGAAAAATATAATTGGATGAAGACTCCATTGCCTTGGCGACAAGAGATAGATTCTCTTGAGAAAGCATACGCTCACCAAATTGCCGCATTCTCATTTTTAGATTATAAGTCCGATATAGAGACGATCAAGTCAGAATGGCTTATCAAGCAAATAGACCTAGCATTTGAGGCATGGCAAAATAATATATATACGAGGGAATATCCTTTTGAAATGTTTTGTGAATTCATATTACCTTACCGTTTTAAAGAAGGAATCATACTTGAGGACTCGAAAGAGATGTTTTATAAAAGACATCATACCATATTTAAAGATAGTGTTGGCGCCTCTTTCATCCAAAGGATAGATTCTATTTTATACTATTACAAAGACATAAGGTATAATTTCTTTGCAGGAGATAGAATTCCAATTAACAGTGTAAAGACTTTCGAGCAAATTAAATACGGACAATGCGGAGATAGAAGTTGGTTCAATTCCTTAGTATTGGCCTCATCCGGTATAGCCTCAAGTATTGACTTTGCACCTTCACAAGGGAACAGAAACAACTCCCATACATGGAATGCAATCATAACGCCTTCCCAAACCATACCTTTTGAACCTTTTTGGGACGAAGATAGATGGAAATATAAAATTATGTACAATAATAAAACAACAGATCGAAAATGGGGGAAATTACGTTTCGCTAAAGTATATAGAAACACATTCTCTATAAACAAAACAGGCCCTTTATTCGATCCTAATATATCAAAAGAAGATATTCCAAACCTATTTAAAAATCCCAGAATAAAAGATGTTTCTAATGAATATTTTGATACAACAAATGTAAACATACTAATACCAAAAGGTATAAAAGAAGTTCCTTCTTACGCATATCTTTGTGTATATAACCACGAAAAATGGGAACCTATACAATGGGGAAAAATAGTGAACCGTAATGTCACTTTCATTGGTATGGGAAGAGATGTCGTATATTTACCTGCTTTTTACTTAAATGGAAACATTTTGCCCATAGGGAATCCATTTTATATCTCACCTACTGGAGAAAAACATATTTTCTCAATCTCTAACCAAACACAAGATATTTATGTTCGGTCACCCGGTTTTTTCAGAGACCCTAAAGATCGATTACAAATAATAAATCCTTTATTAAATACACATATTATAGGAATAAATGATCTGGAAGGCATTGTTGATACATTGTACACTATTACGGATCATTCCGATTTATGGGAAAATATAATAAATATCCAAAGCAGAAACAAATATAATAGTATTGAGTTACAAATTCCAAGCGTACTTTTGCTCTTTGTGACTTCACGTTGTACACTCAAAAAGCAGAAAAACAAGAACAAATCCGTAACATAACAATACAGACACCTATCAAACATATCAACACATACGAAAATATCGATATGATAACAGATCATATATCCGCTACAGGTATGATCGGAAATATCAAAAAAAATTCACACGGGAAATATAAAGTAAAAATTGATCTTGGTGGATTATACAATATTTCAACTATCCATTATACCCCCTATACTCCTAGTATCATACAACCTGAATATATATATAAATTATATTATTGGGATCAAGAATGGAAACTATTTGACGAGCAGAAAGGAAACAAAAATTTCCTTGTTTTCAAGTATGTCCCATCAGGTACTATTTACAGAGTGAGAAATGAAACAAATAAGAAGCAGAAAAATATGCAACGCATATTCTCTTATAAGAATGGATATCTAAAATGGTTATAAACAGCATCTATCATGAATATAAGACGAAAACACATACTTGATATATTCATCAACAAAGTCCTACGGATCGCCAGTATACTCGTTATTTCAACTCTGTCTTTTATTTTCATGCAGATATTTTGTTTCAGCACTTTCAAGATACCATCCGACTCCATGAGTCCAACCTTGAAAGACGGAGATAACATCATGGTATTCAAGCCTACAATTGGCGCACGTATATTTAACATATTCACATCTTTACGTAACGAACCAACTAAAATCTATCGGATCCCCGGATTCCAGCAAATACAGCGAAATGACATTCTTGTATTTAATTTCCCCTTCCCTAATCGATGGAATAAAGTAGAAATGCATATATTAAAATATTATGTAAAACGATGCGTGAGACTACCCGGTGACACATTATCTATTAGAAATGGAATATTCAAGATAAGAGGATACGAAGGTGCCATAGGAAACGATATATCTCAACAAACAATATCAAAGCGAGAAGACGACACATTTGAGAAAGAAATTTTTAAATGTTTTCCGTATGACACGACTTTCAATTGGGATATAAGAAATTTCGGTCCTCTATTTATTCCTAAAGCAGGAAACTCGATACAGATGGATCGATCAAGCTATATTCTTTATAAAAAGTATATTGAGTGGGAACAACAAAAAATCTTGAGTATTCATTGCGAATCGGTCTTTTTGGGAGATAAGCAAATAGACACATACCAGTTTCAGAAAAATTACTATTTCATGGCAGGGGATAACGGAGAAAACTCTCAAGATTCCCGCTATTGGGGGCTTTTACCTGAGGAATATATCGTAGGTAAAGCTTGGATCATATGGAAGTCAATAGATCCATATACGGGTAAAATCAGATGGAAACGATTATTTAATCCAGTTAATTAACATGAAAAGCCTTTATTATATAGACTGTTTTTTTCTCTCGTTTCTAGGTGTACTACTATTATGTACCCCATTCGCAATCATGTCTGAATTAGTGAATGGAATTATCATGGGGAAATTATATTGGGTACAACTCATATTGTTTATCTTTTCAATCTATATACCATTCTCTCTTTTTACCAAAAAACAAAAGCCTGATATCTCTTTAATATGGAATGATTTTATACTTCCACTTATAGGCATTTGGTCTGCCATCGCTTATCCATGGACACTTAATCCCGAACCGGAAAAAATCATATTTATCGGACAGATGGTTATATTATGGTTTATACTTCGATATACTATCAGCAAATATCCGATGCTTGGAAACTATTTTTTATTTGTCCTCATAGGTATCGGCTTGATAGAAGCTATTTGGGGATTCAAACAATTACAAGGTTGGACACAATCTAGCCATTCCCTATTTCGTTTAACTGGTTCTTTTTTCAACCCGGGGCCTTATTCCGGATATTTAGCGATTACGCTTCCTATAGCTCTTGGGATCTTGTTGAAACAATCCAAACGGAATATTTTATATTATTTCGCAATGTTGTGTATACTTACAATTATCGTCATACTCCCCGCCGGAATGAGCCGGTCGGCATGGATAGCGGCAATTTGCTCTTGCGCTTGGGTTTACGCAATGTACCGCCTTGATTGGAAACGGATAAAAATAGAATTGATACAGCACAAAAAGCCATATATAATATGTGGCTTTCTCGGATGTGTTTTATTTCTCGCAGGAAGCACATACTTCTATACATTAAAAAAGGATTCTGCGGATGGCAGGTTCCTTATGTGGAAAGTCACAGCAAAAGCAATTCAAAAATACCCTGTAACCGGTACAGGCTTAGGTGGGTTCCCAGCTGCTTACGCTGAAGCACAAGCCGAATACATGACTTCAGGAAAAGCCAGCGAACAGGAGAAATGGATCGCAGGATGTCCGGAATATGCTTTCAACGAATACCTGCAAATCGACTTGGAGCAAGGGATCATTGGATTAGCCTTGTTTATGACCTGCCTAGGAAGTATTGTCTATAAAGGGATCAAGAATAAAAGATATGCCTGTTGTGGAGGAATCATAGCGTTGGCTATATTTGCTTTCTCATCGTATCCGTTACAATTGCCGGAGTTCTGGGTCGTATTGATATTTTTGGGAGTGATGTGCGTAACGCCGAATCCGGATCAAATTCAAAAGGATGAGACAGAGCCTAGTCACAACGAATGGTATAAACGGGTATTTCTTATTGGTGTAGCCATTCTAGGCATTACACTATTTTGGACGCAGAAAGATTATTATAGGGCTTATCAAAAATGGGACAGAGCACAAATGTTTTATAATAATAAAGCTTACAGGGCCGCCTTGGAAGAATATGAGCCTTTGTACCCATTGTTGAAGCATAAACCGGGATTCCTTTTCGAGGCCGCTCAATGCCTTAGCAAAACCAGACAATTTGAGCAAGCGAATGAATATTTAAGAAGGGCCGTTTTATTAAGCGCTGATCCAATGCTTTATTACATGATGGCAAAAAACGAACAGTCATTAGGACAATACCGACAAGCGGAAAAGCACCTGTTACATGCCATTGATATTTTACCGGAACGTATCTATCCGTATTATCTGTTAATGAATCTTTATACGGAACCATCTTATTTTCAACCTGCAAAATTGAAAATGGCGATTGATTCCGTATTAACTAAGAAACCCAAAGTGGAAAGTTCCGCTATTAAAGAAATGAAAGAGAAAGCACGAAGTATGTTAAACAACACATCAATATGAATACAATATCCTTATTTTTATAGCAATTACGACTACATCATAACAATAAATACTTATATTTGCGAATGATAAATTGTACAAACCGATCAATCATACGAGTATGAAATACTATAAATTGTTGACCTTTACGCTTTTATTCTGTTTAAGCGCATGCGGCGGAGAAAAGAAAGATACAGATGCCACACAGGATTCCGTAGAGACCGTATTGCCGGATGAGGCGAACGAAGTCACGATCATGACATTGAAGCAAACGGAATTTAATCATGAGTTGATAAGCAATGGTAAATTATCCGCTCGCAAGTTGGTGGACTTACGGTTTGAGTCGGCGGAGCCCATCGCCCGTATCTACGGTAAGAACGGAGACCGGGTAAACAAAGGACAGAAAATAGCGGAACTCGCTACTTTCCGGCTCACGAACAAAACAGCGCAAGCCAAGGATGCCCTAGAGAAAGCGAAGCTTGAATTAAAAGACGTATTGATCGGTCAAGGATATATGCTGGAAGACTCAGCGAAAGTCCCGCCTGCGACGCTCAACCTAGCACGGGTAAAAAGTGGATATGATCTGGCGCTCGCCCAATATCAACTTGCCCAATATGAGGAACAGAACGCGACGCTAATCGCGCCTTTCGACGGTATTATCGCAAACCTTTTCGCTAAACAAGAGAACGTGGCGTCTACGACGGACGCATTCTGTACCGTTATCGATCCTCATAGTCTGGAAGCCTCTTTCACCGTATTGGAAAGTGAGTTGCCGCTTATCCAAAACGGAGATAAAGTGGAAGTTACCCCTTTCGCCACCACCAGCTTAAAGACTGAAGGACGTATATCCGAGATCAACCCGCTAGTGGATGAGAACGGGATGGTACAAGTGAAAGCGGCGGTAAACGACAAAGGTAAATTATTCGAAGGCATGAATGTACGGGTTAGCGTACAACGCTCGCTCGGGAAGCAATTGGTCGTACCGAAAACGGCCGTGGTATTACGTTCCGGGAAACAGGTCGTATTTACTTTAGTTGATGGGCACGCTTATTGGAACTACGTGCGTACCGGACTGGAAAACGCTGATAGTTATACCCTTTTGGAAGGATTGAAAGAAGGGGATGTCGTGATTACAAGCGGCAATATTAATCTGGCGCATGAGTCACCGGTCAAGGTAATTGAAAATTGAGAATTGAGAATTGAAAATTAGTTGCGTATGATTCGCTTCCTGCTACAACGTCCGATAGCGGTATTGATGGCTTTTACGGCTTGCTTTATCGTGGGGTTGGTGACTTATTTCACCATACCGGTCTCCTTATTGCCTGATATCGCCATACCTGAGATTACCGTTCAGATATCCGGGCAAAATACATCCGCACGGGAATTGGAAAATACTGTCGTAAAGCCGGTCCGTTTGCAATTGATGCAAGTGGCAGGATTACGAGATATCCATAGCGAGACTCGCGATGGAGCGGGTATTATCCGCCTTAGCTTCGACTTTGGCACGAATACGGATCTTGCCTTTATAGAGGTCAATGAGAAAATAGACGCCGCCATGAATTACCTGCCCCGTGAGGTAGAACGTCCACGGGTAGTCAAGGCGAGCGCTACGGACATTCCGGTGTTTTGCCTCAACCTCACACTCAAGACAATTGAAAACGACGAGGCTTTCCTCGATCTTTGCCAATTCGCGGAAACAGTAATCAAGCGAAGGATCGAACAGTTGCCGGAAGTCGCGATGGTGGATATCACGGGCATATTAGGACGGCAATTACAGATCGTACCGGATATGAAGCTCTTGGATATGGCTGATATTACGTTAAATGATTTGGAATCAGCCTTGTCTGCCAATAATATAGAGCCGGGAAGCATGACCGTACGGGATGGTTATTATGAGTACAATATCAAATTTTCTACCTTATTACGTACACCGGAAGACGTACAAAATATCTATATCCGTAAGAATGACCGGATCTTCCAGATAAAAGATCTGGCAAAAGTAGCTGTCGTACCGGAAAAAGAAACCGGCTTATCGCTAGCCAACGGGGAAAGGGCCGTCACGTTAGCCGTTATCAAGCAAGCGGATGAGAATATGGACAATATGAAAGAGGCGCTTGCCGAGGTTACCGATTATTTCAAGTCTATTTACCCGGATATTGAATTTACGATCACAAGAAACCAGACCGAGTTATTGGATTATACGATCTCCAACCTCAAGCAGAACCTATCGTTAGGTTTCTTATTTATCTGCATCGTGGCGATCCTTTTCCTCGGAGACGTAAAAAGCCCAGCGGTAATCGGACTAAGTATGGTAGTCAGTATCATCATTAGTTTCTTGTTCTTCTACCTTTTCAATATGTCCTTAAATATCATCTCCCTATCCGGATTAATTCTGGCATTGGGTATGATGATAGACAGCTCCATCATCGTGACGGAGAATATAGCGCAATACCGGGCAAAAGGAGATAATCTGGAAGAAGCGTGTATAAAAGGGACCACAGAAGTAATCACCCCCATGCTTAGTTCCACATTTACCACGATCGCCGTATTCGTTCCGCTGGTATTTATGAGTGGTATAGCGGGAGCGATTTTCTTCGATCAGGCGTTTGCCGTTACGGTTGGTTTAATGGTCTCTTATTTCACCGGAATCATGTTACTGCCTGTACTTTACAAATTAGTTTACAGCATACCGGAGATCAAGCATTCCTTTTTCAACCTGAAAATAAACAATTTGATCAAGGAGCATACGCTGGACCGGTTCTATGACGGAGGGGTTGATTTCATATTCAGGCATAAGACCACTAGCCTACTATTTGTAGCTGTCACCATCCCCCTTTGCGCAATCCTATTCTATATGATCCCCAAAAGCCGGATGCCGGAAATCGATCAGAATGAGTTAATCGCACATGTTGAATGGAATGAGAACATCCATATTGATGAGAATAGAAAGAGAGTCACCGAATTATTTGGTGAGGCCGATCAGTTAGGCGCGCAACACACGGCCTATATCGGACAGCAACAATTCCTGCTAAACCGAGACAGGGAATTATCCATCTCGGAAGTAGAACTTTATTTCAAGACAGAAGAGACCGATGCTATCGCCCCTTTACAACAAGAAATCTCCGCTTGGGTAAAGCGAAATTACCCGACAGCCGTATTATCGTTCTCTCCGCCGGAGACTGTGTTTGAGAAACTGTTCGTAACCGGTGAGGCCGATATCGTAGCCGAGTTCTATGCCCGTAACAAAGAACAAGCTCCGAATGCCCCTACTTTGCAAAAACTAGAGAAAGCACTAGAGAGTAAGACCGGTCTCGCTCCCGTTGGCGTAGCTTTCGAGAATCAATTAAACATATCCATAGACCATCAGAAACTATTACTTTATAATATCTCCTATGAAGAGGTCTACCGGGTACTTAAGACGGCCTTCAAGGAAAATGAAGTCGCTACCCTACGCTCTTATCAACAGTATTTACCGATCACGCTAGCCGGAAACGAGCAAACGGTCGATCATATCCTACATAATACGTTAATCCGTACGCAACCGGACGAAAACCAAAAGACGAATCATGTCCCTCTTAGCGCAGTAACAAAAATTACTCCCGGAGAGGATTTGAAGGTACTCACCGCTGGAAAGAACGGGGAATATATTCCTTTTAGCTTCTATCAAGTAGAGAATGCAGAACAGTTAATGGAAAATATTCGGGAGCTCGTCCGCAGCGAATCCAAAGATAAGACGAATTGGGACATCGATTTCTCGGGAAGCTTCTTCTCGAACCAACAAATGCTGAATGAACTGGTCGTCATCTTGTTCATATCCATTCTCTTGATGTACTTTATCTTAGCGGCGCAATTCGAGAGCTTCTTGCAGCCCTTGATCGTCCTGCTGGAAATACCTATAGACGTAGCCGCCTCCTTACTGGTATTATGGATATGCGGGCATACCTTAAACCTGATGAGTGCTATCGGTATCGTGGTAACTTGCGGTATCATCATAAACGACTCTATCTTGAAACTGGACGCGATCAATGAGCTTCGGAAAGAAGGTGTACCCTTGATGGAAGCGATCCATGAGGCGGGTCGTCGTCGTCTGCGCCCGATTATCATGACCTCATTGACAACTATATTCGGAATGGTACCGCTACTATTCACGTTCGATATGGGAAGTGAGTTGCAAAAGCCACTCTCCATTGCCATGATCTCGGCGATGCTGATCGGTACGGCAGTCAGTTTATTTATTATTCCTTTGGTTTATTGGTTTATCTATAGGAGACATGCATTATGAAAAAAAGATACAAGAGGACATTCCTAGTTTTATATGCGTTCTGTTCGCTATTAGCCGGAGGAGTATCGGCCCAATCGCTCATCCTTTCCCTTGAGAAGACGATCTCATTGGCCGCCGATAGCTCGCTGGAGGCTTTTCGTACGAAAAACCTGTTCCTATCTGGCTATTGGGAATTCCGGAATTACAAGGCGGAGCGACTGCCTAGTCTTACGTTGAATATCACACCCGCCGAATACTACCGGGATATCACGAAACGATACGATTCGGAGAAAGATATCGACGAGTATCGTGAGCAACAATCGTTCTACGCAGGTGGTAATTTGCAAATCAAGCAAAACTTCGATCTATTAGGCGGTAGTTTCTATATCAACTCCAATCTCGGCTATATGCGATACTTCGGGAATAATACGTATAACCAGTATACTTCCGTGCCGATCAGTATCGGTTATACGCAAAACCTGCTAGGATATAATCCTTTCCGGTGGGAGAAGAAGATAGAGCCCCTAAAATACGAGAAAGTCAAGAAAGAGTTACTTTACAATATCGAGACGGTCAGCGAACAAGCCACCGCTTATTTCTTCACCTTGGCCATGGCTCAAGTAGAATATGATATGGCCAAGGAAAATGTAGCGACAACCGATACATTATACCGTACCGGCCAAGAGCGGCATAAGATCGCGGCTATTAGTCAAGCGGATCTGCTAACACTCAAGCTGGATGCGATCAATGCCCGCAATACGTTACAAAACGCCGATATAGCCTTGAAGCGAGCCATGTTCAGTCTGGCCTCGTATTTGAATTTCGATAAGAATACGGAGATACGGCTTCGGCTGCCGTCACGCCCCCATGATATGGATATTCCGGTGGATCAAGCATTGACGTTAGCCCGGGAGAATAACCCCAAGTTTCTGGAAGTGCGGCAAGAAGTGTTAGAGGCCGAGCAACAAGTGGATAAGACCAAAAAGGAAACCTTATTCAACGCTTCCTTGAATGCCAGTATCGGTTTCAATCAAGTAGCGACCCAGTTTAAGGAAGTTTACAAGAATCCGCTGCAGCAGGACTTGGTATCGATATCTATCTCTATTCCCCTTATAGACTGGGGAGTACGGAAGGGTAAATACAATATAGCCAAAAGCAATCTAAATGTTACGCAAATATCCGCACGGCAGACGGAAGTCACATTGGAGGAAGACGTTATCATGACCGTCGGTGATTTCAATGTACAGCAAAACCTGATCGCCAGCGCCGAAGAGGCTTTGGATATCGCAATCATGGCCTATAACGAGACCAAGCAACGTTTCATGATCGGCAAAGCGGATATCAATAGCCTTACGCTCTCCTTGAACCGACAGCAGGAAGCGCAACGTAATTATATCACGGCTTTGCAAAATTATTGGTTGAGCTATTACAAAATACGTAAGCTCACCTTACATGATTTCGAGACAGGCATCTCATTAGCCAACGAATTTGATTACGAGCATGGGTTCTAATCCGAACATATCATCCTTTACGATCATCGTCACCTTCCTTTGTATCGCATTGGCGGGGATCGCTTTCGTGCCTTTATTGCCGATCAAGCTATCTCCCTCCCGTACGCTGCCAAAATTAAGTATCAGCTATAATATGCCCTCCAACTCAGCGAGGGTTATCGAGATGGAGGTAACCTCCCGGTTGGAAGCGATGCTTGCCCGTATCAAAGGAATCAAAGAGATCTCCTCGACCTCGGGAAACGGATGGGGAAGGATTACCTTAGAACTAGATAAACATACGAATATAGATGCCGCACGTTTTGAGGCATCAACAATTGTTAGGCAGACGTGGCCGGACCTTCCGGAGGAATTAAGTTATCCGATTTTAGAGATGAGCCGTCCGGACGACAAGGAATCACGCCCGTTCATGAGTTATACCTTGAACGCTTCCGCTACCCCGATATTCATCCAGCGATTCGCCGAGGATCAGATAAAGCCCCGGCTTAGCAGCGTGCAAGGTATTTATCGTATCGATGTTAGCGGGGCAACCCCTATGGAATGGCGCTTGGAATACGATAGCCGCCAGCTACGGGATCTGGGGATCACGATAGAGGATATCCAATCGGCGATCAGCCAATATTACAAAAAAGAGTTCCTTGGAACCGCTAATATGGGACAAGGAGATACCGGCAAGGAATGGATTCGTCTGGCGTTAATGCCGGAAAAGATCACGAATGGGTTCGAACCATCGCATATCACCGTCGCAAACAAAGATGGTAGCTTAATCCGGCTGGATCAATTGATAAAGGTAACCCGGCAAGAAGAGGCCCCGCAAAGTTACTACCGGATCAATGGTTTAAACTCTATTTACCTGTCTATCCGTGCGGAAGAGACTGCCAACCAGTTGCAATTAGCCAAGAAAGTGAAGGAAGAAATGGAGCATATCCGCACCTTGCTTCCTCCCGGTTACGAGATCCATACCAGTTACGACGCTACCGAATTTATCCAAGAAGAATTGGATAAAATCTACGTCCGTACAGGCTTGACCATCTTGATCCTCTTGCTCTTCGTTCTGCTGATTACCCAGAATGTACGTTATCTGTTCTTGATCATCATCAGTTTAAGTATCAACCTGTGTATAGCCGTTATCCTTTATTATTTATTAGGGTTGGAGATGCAATTATACTCGCTGGCGGGTATCACGATCTCTCTCAGCTTGGTGATCGATAATACGATCGTGATGACTGATCACATCCGGCACCATCATGACCGGAAAGCTTTCTTGTCTATTCTGGCGGCAACTTTGACGACTATGGGTGCCCTCGTGATTATCTTCTTCTTGGATGAGAAGATACGGTTGAATTTACAAGATTTCGCCGCTGTCGTGATCATTAATCTGGCCGTATCTTTGTTCATCGCGTTATTCTTGGTTCCGGCATTGATCGATAAGATGAATTTGCACCCGAAGAAAGCCGCTTCTTCTTCCCAAAAAGCTCCAAGTCATTGGAAACAACATCCGGTGGTCCGTCCGATACGGTCGTTCATACACCGTTTCCCAGTCTATTTCTCTCATTATTACCGGGCGCAGATCCGTTTCCTTTGCAATTGGAAAAAGCTGGCTTGCCTTATTCTAGTACTGGCTTTCGGACTACCGATATTTTTATTGCCGGAGAAGATCGAGCCGGAAGAGAAGGATCTATCCGCAAGGGACTCTTTGTGGATCGCCCGCTACAATGAATTCGCAGCGAAAGATATTTGGAAGGAAACGATAAAACCTATCGTCGATAAGAGTTTGGGAGGAACCTTGCGCCTATTTGTCCAAAAGGTATACGAGGGAAGTTATTTTACCCGGAATGAAGAAACGGTATTAAGTATCAGCGCTTCCATGCCGAACGGTACGACTCTTGATCAAATGAACCACTTGATCAACCGAATGGAGGCTTACTTGAGTACCTATAAGGAAATACGGCAGTTCCAGACCAGTATCTATAACGCACGTCAAGCCAGTATCAACGTCTATTTCACCCGTGAGAACGAGCAAAGTGGTTTCCCCTACACCTTGAAAAGCAGGGTGATTAGCAAAGCGTTGGAATTAGGTGGTGGAAGTTGGGGCGTATGGGGACTTATGGACCAAGGTTTCAGCAATGATGTCCGTGAGAACGCAGGTTCTTTCCGGATCGAGATGTACGGATATAATTATGACGAGCTATACGAATGGGCGGAGAAACTGCGGGAGAAATTGCTTACGTATCGCCGTATCAAGGAAGTATTGATCAATTCCGAGATTTCTTGGTGGAAGGATGATTATCAGGAATTCTACTTCAACTTGAATAAATCCCGTATGGCGCAAGCGGATATATTGCCTATCGATTTATTCGCGTCTATCCGGCCTGTTTTCGGTAAAGATATCTACGCAGGTACCATCGTCGTTGATAACGAGACGGAAAAGCTAAAACTTTCTTCCCGCCAATCAAAGGAGTTCGATATCTGGAGTATGCAATATGTACCTCAAACCATCCGTGATAAATCCTATAAATTATCCGAACTCGCTACCGTCGAGAAAAGCCAGACCCCTCAACAGATAGCGAAAGTAAACCAGCAATACAGGCTCTGCCTGCAATATGAATACATCGGAGCTTCCTCGCAAGGCGAGAAGATCCAGAAAAGGGAACTTAGGGAGTTTAACAAGATCTTGCCTATGGGATATACGGCTAAAGCGGAAAAAAATTATTGGTCATGGGATCAGAAAGACAATAAACAATATGCGTTATTGTTCTTGATCATCGTTATTATTTTCTTTACGACCAGTATCTTGTTTAATTCCTTGAAACAACCGCTGGCGGTCATTTTTGTCATACCGATCTCTTATATCGGGGTATTCCTGACCTTCTATTGGTTCAAGCTGAACTTCGACCAAGGAGGATTCGCCTCCTTCGTTTTATTATGCGGTATCACGGTAAACGCCAGTATCTATATCTTAAACGAATATAACCAAATTCGGGAACGGATACCCGCTATTTCCCCAATCCGTGCTTATCTAAAGGCATGGAACGCCAAGATCACACCGATTTTCCTAACCGTTATATCGACCATACTCGGATTTATCCCGTTCATGCTAGGCACCGATAAAGAAGCCTTTTGGTTCCCGCTCGCCGCCGGAACGATAGGCGGCCTTATCATGTCTATCCTAGGCATCTTCTTTTATTTACCGATATTTACGCTGAAAAAAGAACGGCATTAAACAGGAATACGTATCTTTAACGGATAAATCGTTAATCAAATTCATTAAACTTATGAGACACATAAATTATTTAGTATTGCTTCTGGTAGCTTGCTGCGTAGGTGCTTGCAGTTCCCCGAAAAATGATACGAAAGATGCTTATCCGATGTTCTGGACTTGGTTGGATTACCAGCCCGGAATGAATTTCGACTCCATCTGTACGATCATGAATGAGGCGGGGATAGACGGTGTCATGCTAAACGCCCCTACTCCGGATGATTATCGGGCCGCTATTCCCATCGCCCAGAAACATGGGATAGAGGTCTACGCTTGGTTATGGACGATGAATCCGGAACATGACCGGGACGCTATCTTAAAAGAACATCCCGAATGGTTCAGCGTAAACCGCAATGGACAAAGCTTGGCCGATACGACCGCTTACGTGGATTACTACAAATTTATGTGCCCCGCCTTACCCGAGGTACGGGAGTTTATCAAGAAGAAAATAGAGGCTTACTGCGAGGTCGAAGGCTTGAACGGTATCGCGATCGATTACCACCGTTTCGTGGACGTTATCCTGCCGACTACCCTTTGGCCGAAATACGGTATCGTGCAAGATCAAGAATATCCGCAATGGGATTTTGGCTATCACCCGGCTATGATCGAGAAGTTCAAGGCCGCTTACGGATATGATCCAAGAGAACAGGAAGATCCCTCGCAAGACGAGAAATGGCTTCAATTCCGTTGTGACCAGATTACCGAGGTTGCCAATATGATCGCCGACGTGGTTCACTCCTATGGAAAGAAAATGGCAGCCTCTCCTTTCCCAACCCCCAAGATGGCGTCCAAAATGGTTCGTCAAGACTGGGGTAAATGGAATCTGGACATTGTCTTCCCCATGGTATACCATAACTTCTACACGGAAGATATTAGTTTTATCTCAGACTGTATGATAGAGGATGTTCGGGATAAGAACCCGAAAACAACGCTTTACTGCGGCTTAATGGTTTCAGACGATATGCAAGCCAGCATGGACGCCGCGCTAAATCATGGGGCGGAAGGAATCTCTATCTTTACCGTATCCGCTTTACGCACTCCGGAAAGCCGTGCGATGTTCAAGGCTTACGCGGATAGTGTTCGTGCGGTTCGTGCCGAGAACAATGGGGTGAATCCGGCTTTATCCAAGAGTACCAAAGTAACGAATCCTTTCGAGAACATGGATATCTTGAACATGATAAACGCAAAGATCAAGGAGCTCGCCAACGTGCCTATTCCGAATATCGCCGATTATAAATTGGTGAACGAAAAAGGTGCCACGAAATACTACGAGGTCAAAGAGCTAAACACAGGAAAAACATTCTGCGTAGACTTTTACTTCTACGGAGGTATTCTTTCCGGATGGAATGTTACGGTTAAATAAGTACTTGATAATAGCTATTTTTATGCGGCCTACCTCGTAAATTCATGAGGTAGGCCGCACGCGTAAACACCCCTATTCCAGAACGCCGAAACAAACAATCACCTTTAACAAGAATACTTAATAAAGCCCGACGAGACGGCCTATTGGCAGATCATCAGCCCGAGACACCTCGCCTCATTGAAGGGAACTTGCCCTTATTACCGTCCGAACAAGAAAGTACGCTATGCCGCGGGATTCGTAAGCCTATTGGAGAGCTTGCCGCACAAACAGATGCTCTCCGTTATCCCGGGACTCATGAGGCACTTCAGCCGGCGTACTTACTACCGTGTCCGCAAGGGAGAAAGGCCGCTCTCACCCTCCGAGCAACAGGTCGTATTGAATGCGCTCAAACGCTGTGGGGTAAAAGAGCCAAAAGGTTTCGACGCTCATTTCTAGGAGTACGACTGGTAAACCAAGGAAGAGAGGCTTGTGCCACTACCCATGTTACGAACGTGCCAATAGCATGGCACATCATTGGCACCACAAAGTACTATTAATAAAGCAATTGAAATGATATCACGGAGTCACCTCCCAGCATTTCCATCCTTTGTTGGCACAGATATATACAATGTAGGAACGGACATGGTAGTACGGGAACTTCTCCTTGGTATCCTTGGCGTAGGCGAGTACTTGCGCCACGTCCTCGGGACGGGGATCGCTGAGCGCCAGCATGCGCTCCGCCTCCTTCGCCTTGAAATACTTGAATTCCACCAACCGGTCATCCTTGTAATAGTCCGTACCGGGGATACCGGTCATCTCGAAATCCGAACGGCCCGCCGAATTGTTCTGCTCGATGGCGAACGTATAGTAGCTGCTCAGGTAACGGGAACAAAGCTCGAAGAAGGAGCAACGGATGAAATTCTCGTTGATCCTGTCGAACACCTGCGCCGGGAACTGCCCGAGGTATTGCTCGAAGTAGTTTTGTACCAGCGGCTCGAAACGACGCTCTTCCGTGAAACGCTCGTAAGTAGGCACATAGCGTTGGGCGTTTCCCTCTATATGATTCATCTCGTTATAATAGTCCATGTAGATGCTGCGCATCGTAAGGTTGGGTAGCACCATGCGGTAATTATTCCGCAGCGTGGTCATACCCAGATAAAAGAGGCTGACCGGATAGAAGTTCTTGTCGAAGAATTTCCTCTTGTTGAACTTGCTCGACAGGTCGGAAACGTTATAGGATAACTCGTCGTCAATCACCAACGCATCCAGCATCTCCTTGGAGTTCTCTTGCGAGAGGGTCAAGCGACGGATCCAACCGATATCCGTACGCAGGTTCTCATCCACCAGCTCACTCGGGATCATACCATCCATCGTGGCGAAGTTCTTAAAGAAATAGGTCAAGATCGTGGAATTGAATAAAGGCTCCGCACCGGGACGGAAACGATAGCCGTCGTAGTTGTTCACGATCAGTTGCCAAAGTTCCTCAAAAGAGTCCTGCCCCGTGCCATACTTCTTCAACACGTATCCCAGATAAGCGCTCGCTTCCTCATACGTAAAACCAAGCATATCCAGAAACCTCGGATGCAAGGTCAAGATCTCCGCTATATTATACCCGCTGGTCAAATCATCCATCGTGACGGGAAGAACTCCCGCACAAAAGCAAGTACGCACACTCCCCTCGCCGATACCTTTCTTTATGACTTTGAAAAAGGTACGCAAGAAACTGTCCCTCGTGGTCACTTGCTCGTACAGCGGATCTTTATAGGCCGTCAGCAGTTGATTCGTGAAATTATCGTACTCATCGACCAATATATAAACCTTAGGGAGGCCGTGCTCGCGAACGTATCCCAAGACCTCCTCAAGCATCTGGGAAGCATCATCACGGCTAGAGAATTGAAAATCCTTGAACACGTCACGGTTATGCGTCACCATAATTTCCACCGGAGAACAGTTCAAGCGATTGAAGTTACGCTCCAGCCCCTCCATATCATCAGCCATAACCATGGCTGAGAAATCATAGCGCACGATCATATAACGATTATGCTCCTCCGTCGGGTGCTCCCCGATCCAAGTCCCGCCGAACAATTCCTCGAACCGGTCGGCCTTGGTACGGTCGTAGTAACAAGCCAAGGTAGAGATAAACAGGCTTTTCCCGAAACGACGGGGACGCAAGAAGACTGGAGCCTTATAGTCTTCCAAGCCCGGAATGAAATCGGTCTTGTCCACATAGTAGAAATTGCGTTCCCGCATCTCTACAAAATCCGCTACCGCATAAGGAATCGTTATTCGTGCCATAAGCTTTCTTTTTTCTGATACAATACTACAAATTTAAGAAAATAACTTGTTCTTTCAAACAAAAGCCCTATCTTTGCCGAAATTTTGAAGAGAGAGCAGATGACAAACAAGACACATAAGGATAATCCGAAGTTCTATTCCGGTTATATGTCGGAGGTTGAGGCTCTTTTCTCTATTTTACGGGATTATAATTTGGTTATATAAGATGCGTTGGTTACTTTTACTAACGCATTTTTTTTGTGTCCATCGGTCCGGTGATATAATATAAAGTATAATATTCTAAAATCATTATAATAAACAAAACAACCCAAATTACTATGTCGAAAAGTGATATCAAAAAGGTGATTGTTCTGGGCTCGGGTGCCCTGAAGATCGGACAGGCCGGGGAGTTTGACTACTCTGGTTCGCAAGCGTTAAAGGCTCTGAAAGAAGAAGGGATCAGTACCGTATTGCTAAATCCGAATATCGCGACTATCCAAACATCCGAGGGAGTAGCCGATAAGGTATATTTCTTGCCTATCACTCCTTACTTCGTGGAGGAAGTTATCAAAAAAGAACAACCGGACGGAATCCTATTGGCGTTTGGCGGGCAGACCGCTTTGAACTGCGGTACTCAACTTTACACCAGCGGCACGTTGGCTAAATATGGCGTGAAAGTATTGGGTACATCCGTTGAGGCTATCATGTACACCGAGGACCGTGACCTATTTGTTAAGAAACTGAACGAGATAGAAGTGAAGACCCCGATTAGCCAAGCCGTAGAAAGCATGGACGACGCCGTGGCTGCCGCTTATAAGATCGGTTTCCCCGTAATGATCCGTTCCGCTTACGCATTAGGTGGTATGGGCAGTGGTATCTGTAAGGACGAGGCCGAGCTTCGCACCTTGGCGGAAAGCGCTTTCGCTTACTCATCCCAGATCTTGGTCGAGGAATCTTTGAAGGGTTGGAAAGAGATCGAGTTCGAGGTGATCCGCGACAAGAACGACCATTGCTTCACGGTAGTGAGCATGGAGAACGTAGACCCGCTAGGCGTACACACCGGCGAGAGTATCGTAGTAGCTCCGACTTGCTCCTTGACCGAGAAAGAATTAGATTTATTGAAAGAACTTTCTACCAAGACGATCCGCCACTTAGGTATCGTGGGTGAATGTAATATCCAATACGCTTTCAACTCCGAGACTTGCGATTACCGTGTGATCGAGGTGAACGCTCGCTTGAGCCGTTCTTCCGCCTTGGCATCCAAGGCCAGCGGTTATCCATTGGCTTTCGTCGCCGCTAAGTTGGCGTTGGGCTACGGATTGGACGAGATCGGCGAGATGGGTACTCCGAACTCCGCGTACAAAGCGCCGGAGGTAGATTATATGATCGTGAAGATCCCGCGTTGGGACTTGACGAAGTTCGTGGGTGTCAGCCGCCAGATCGGTTCCAGCATGAAATCCGTCGGCGAGATCATGTCGATCGGTAAGAGCTTCGAGGAAATCATGCAGAAAGGTCTTCGTATGATCGGACAAGGAATGCATGGTTTCGTAGGTAACAACGATATCCATTTCGATAACTTGGACGAGGAGTTGGCGAACCCTACCGACTTGCGTATCTTCGCCGTGGCGCAAGCCTTGGAACAGGGATATAGCGTAGACAAGATCCATGAGTTGTCAAAGATCACACGCTGGTTCTTGGAGGGCTTGAAGAATATCGTGGATTACGCCAACGTATTGAAAGGTTACAACAAGATCGAGGATCTTCCGGAAGATGTATTGAAAGAGGCGAAACGCCTTGGTTTCTCAGACTTCCAGATCGCTCGTTACGTAGAGAACCCGGAAGGAAATATGGAGAAAGAGAATATCCGCGTACGCAACTTGCGTAAGAAAATGGGCATTCTCCCTACCGTGAAACGTATCAACACGATCGCTTCCGAACACCCGGAATTGACCAACTATCTATATATGACTTATGACGGCACGCCGCACGATATCACCTACTACCCGAATGAGAAGAGCGTGATTATCTTGGGGTCCGGAGCTTACCGTATCGGCTCGTCCGTTGAGTTCGACTGGTGTTCGGTGAATGCCGCCCAGACCGCTCGTAAGCTAGGTTATAAATCGATCATGATCAACTATAACCCGGAGACCGTATCTACCGACTACGATATGTGCGACCGTCTGTACTTCGACGAGCTTTCATTCGAGCGCGTGCTAGACGTGATCGATCTGGAATTGCCGAAGGGCGTGATCGTCTCCGTAGGTGGACAGATCCCGAACAACTTGGCGATGAAACTGTACCGCCAGAATGTTCCGGTATTGGGTACTTCCCCGCTATCGATCGACCGTGCCGAGAACCGTCATAAATTCTCCGCGATGTTGGATTCGCTAGGTATCGACCAACCTCGTTGGGCAGAGCTTACCAGCATGGAAGAGATCGACGCGTTTATCGAGAAAGTAGGTTTCCCGATCTTGATCCGTCCGTCTTACGTATTGTCCGGAGCGGCGATGAACGTTTGCCATACGAAAGAGCAGATGATCGAGTTCTTGGATTTGGCCGCTAAGGTTTCCAAGGAATATCCGGTGGTCGTATCCGAGTTCATGCAAGGAACGAAAGAGATCGAGTTCGACGCTGTCGCTATGAATGGCGAGGTGGTTGAGTACGCGATCTCCGAGCATATCGAGTTCGCCGGTGTTCACTCCGGTGACGCTACCTTGGTGTTCCCGGCTCAGAAGATTTACTTCGAGACAGCCCGCCGCATCAAGAAAGTAAGCAAGATGATCGCAAAGGAGTTAAATATCAGCGGTCCGTTCAATATCCAGTTCTTGGCGAAGAATAACTTCGTGAAAGTAATCGAATGTAACTTACGTGCCTCACGTAGTTTCCCGTTTGTATCTAAAGTATTGAAACGCAACTTTATCGAGACGGCTACCCGCATCATGCTGGACGCTCCGTATACGAAACCGGATAAGAGCGCATTCGATATCGACTGGATCGGAATCAAGGCTTCCCAGTTCTCATTCGCCCGTTTGCACAAGGCAGACCCCGTATTAGGTGTGGACATGAGCTCCACCGGCGAGGTAGGTTGTATCGGCGACGATTTCAACGAGGCTTTGCTTTCCGCCATGATCGCCGTAGGCAACAGTATTCCTAAGAAGAACATTTTAGTTTCTTCCGGCGCAGCTAAGAGCAAGGTCGATTTATTGGAGCCTTGTCGCATGCTGGATGCCAAGGGTTACACGATCTATGGTACGCACGGAACCGCCAAGTTCCTGAACGATAACGGAATCAAGGCAACCGCCGTTTGCTGGCCGGATGAGGAAGGTGATTTGAACATCATGGATATGTTCAGCAATCACGCTTTCGAATTGGTAGTAAATATCCCGAAAGATCATAGCAAACGTGAGTTGACCAATGGCTATAAGATCCGCCGTGCGGCGATCGATCATAACATTCCATTGATCACGAACGCCCGTCTGGCCAGCGCCTTTATCGACGCTTTCTGCAATATGAACGTAGAAGATATTCAGATTAAGAGCTGGCAGGAGTACAAATAATCAAAATTTGATTATATTTGCATGCGTGTAATAGAAAGAGACAAGGCTTTATGCCTTGTCTCTATAGTTTAAAGACCATGTACAGACGGCTACCTTTTATCATATTATTATCTATACTGGCGGTTTTCGCCTTGCGTGCGTCTGTGGTCGCTCCCTCTATCCTCGTACAAAATTATTCCGTAGACGATTACAAGGCTAGTTGCCAAAATTGGGATTTAGCGGTTTCCTATCATGGCATCTTATATGTAGCTAATAATTCCGGTCTGGTTACTTTTGACGGGAATACATGGAACACATATCCATTACCGGATAAAGCCCCTATTTATAAAGTATCTTTCCAGAACGATTCTATCTATACCCAAGGCAAATCATCGTTAGGCTATTGGCTATACGACAAACTCGGGAATCTGGAATACCATCCGATCGATACGCTCCCGTCATATATAAATTTCGATGATCCCGAAACTAATTACACGATCCCGAAAGAAATCGAGGAAAAGCACCCTACTTCTTTCGCTAGCGCCGGAGGTCTCAATTTTACGGGAACATCTACGTCCGGTATTTATATCACCAACGACGAAGGGGAGATCTTTCAACATCTCAACATCAATAATCAGTTACAAGATAATATCGTACGTTCCATCTGCGTACAGGATAATAACTTAATCTGGGTCGCCTTGGATAATGGTATCTCCCAAATAGATATCAATCCTCCCATCGCCATGTTAGGTAAAAGAAGCCAGATCGGAAAGTTGGAAGACGCTGTAAAAGAGGATAACCGCCTCTATATCCGGACAAATCTCGGCTACTTCAGCCGGAGCCTGATGTTTGGTGATAAGTTTACCCCGATATCCGATGAGATCGGACGTTCATATATCCATCCGGATACGGCAGACAATCATTTATCGGTAAGCACTTTATTTAAGAATAAAGATGTATTGGGCGTATTCGCCAACGCAGAAAGTATTTACCCGGTTCCAGACAATTTGTATTGGCTCACGATCCAGAATGAGGCCGGACTCTTCCATCGGAAAAACGGTACAGGAACTTTAAAATGCCGGATCCTATTCGATAATTACGATCTGAATCTGGTAACCAATGGCAAACGGATCATCCCCTTGAATGATTCTCTTGATTTGGTATCTGCCATGCAAGGAACCCTATTAATCAACACTCGTCAATTAATAGAGGGAAGCCTAGGAGGATTGACGATGCCACGGTTTATGCGCATCGAGTATCAAGATCAAGAAGGTACACATTATTTATATCCGGACACGCAAAGAATCGACCTGCCCCATAACTTCCAAGAACTCTCGCTATACATCGGGACAACGGTATTCACCCCTAATCACCAAATCAGTTATAAGCTGGAAGGGATATCCGCCGATTGGTCTTCTTGGCAGAAAGACGGCAAAATTACCTTCTTACAACTTCCGGAAGGAACTTATGAGCTAAGGGTACGTAAATATGTAACCCGGGGTCCGTTTCCCGAGATCACGATGCAAATCACGGTGCGCCCTCCTTGGTATAATACCGTATGGGCCTATTTGATCTACGTCGCTTTGATATGGTTCGCCATTCAAGAAGGGCTTCGGTACCATTTAAGGAATTTGCGGAAAAAAGAACAAGAAAAGCTGGAGGCAGAGCGACAAGCCGAACTGCAAAGGCTTCAACAAATGAAAAGCGAGATGCTGGAAACGGAGTTGCAAAACAAAAACAATGAGCTTACTCTCCAGACAACAGCTTTGGTAAAAAGAAACGAGGCAATCCAAGCTTTGTTGGAAGAACTGGATAAGCAGAAAGAGACATTGGGTGACCGATATCCCAATAAGTTATATACCCGTTTACGTTCCTTGATCGAATCTACCTTGAACGATCAAGCGGATTGGGTGCAGTTCGAGACCTATTTTAATAGCGCCCACCAGAATTTCATGGATCGTTTACGCCAGCAATACGCAGATATAACGGCAGGCGATTTGCGCATTTGTTGCTTACTCCGCATGAACCTTTCCACGAAGGAAATCGCGTCGTTAATGAATGTATCCGTACGGGCTATCGAGTTAAGAAGATACCGCTTAAGAAAGCGATTAGCCCTTGATGGGGATACGAATCTTGTCGATTTCCTGATGAACTACTAAAAATATTTTCCGAGAATCTCACCAGAACGCCCGACGGGTTGGTTATACGTCCTCAAATTGCACATGGCTACCGGAGGGGAAGAAAGCTACAAGATCGTATTGAAGTAAAAAATTCTTCCCGAAAATGATCTCTCGACAAACTCAACATCTAACATGAATAATTTATTCCGGGAAATTTTCACATGGAAATCATTACACTATCAATATATATATATATATTTGTATTCAAACTTTTGTTTCACTTAAATTTAATGATGTATGGGAAAGAGATTTTTTAAATTCACGGCGTTAATCAGTTTGATCTTTTTCGCTATAAACGTAGATGTTTTAGCAGAAGGTGACAGTGATGATCATGCTTGCCCGGATGGCGACCAAGGCCCAGTCATAAGCTGCGGCAGATATGAGGGGACTTGCTGGAATGTAGATTGGATAAGTGGTATTTATTATGTGCATTGTTATTTCTCAGGAATGCAAGAACATCATTGTTATCCAGATTAAAAAGCATGAAAAGTATCATCTATTATTTTTCGATGATATCCATATTTTTCTTTCTTTCTTGTACGGGATGGAAAGATAAGAAAAATATGGAATCAGATATCATCACCGTGAATTTGGACGAGCGAGACGAGATCTCCACTAAAGATCTATTTTCTGAGATCCAACTCATTCCGTTAGAGACAACGCCAGAATCGCTGATCCGTAATATAACCCAAATCAAGTTTTTTGAGGATCGATATTATATTCACGATTATTCGAGATCCCAAATCTTTGTTTTCGATAGGGAGGGACATTTCCAATTCGCGCTTAACGAGAAAGGAAACGGCCCGGGTGAGTATTTAAACTTAACAGATTTCGCGATCGATACGACCCGCAGGAACCTTGTAGTACTTTGCGCCGTCAGCAACGCTCTCTTTTTCTATGATCTAGGGGGGCAAGTTCATCGAGAAAAAGAAACTTCCTGAAATAGCGGGGGCCTACAACAGCCTACAGTTCCAAAACAAGGATACGATAGCTTTCTTCACATACGATTACGACCATCGCTTGAAGTTTTATTCCCTATCAAGAAACGAGATACTCGATGAATATTTTCCTGAAGACATAAAAGATGTATTTTGTAGGGGTGTATTTCCATTTCCACAGGCTTTTCGAAGGTCTTTGACTAATACGATTTATTCACTATCGGGAGCGACCTTTACAGAGCTTTATCGTTGGGATTTTGGTGATTTAAATAATGACATCGAAAAATTAGAATTCCATCCCAATATGAGCAAGCAAGAAATAATTCAATACGCAAAGGATGTCTATTCCTCTAAGAGCGTAAATTATATAATAGACTCTCAGGGACAAAACAGCAGATATCGATACGCCATGGTAGTCCGCCAAAACAAGTACATCCAACTGTTTTATAACAGGAAAAACCATGACTTGCTTCAATTCGAGCGAACCAAGGAGGGCTTGCAACTTTACCCGATCTACTTCGGAGAAGACTTCATCCTCTGTACTCCGGAAGGAGGGCTTCCATTAAATGATCTATTTCCCGAGAAGTTAAGAAATGAGGATCAGCAAAGAATTATTCAATCACATTCGGAACAAGAGAATCCTGTCTTAGTAAAATATGTTTTCAAAAATGAAGGTTAACGAGAATACAATTTATATTTTCCTTTTGGGGATACTGGCAGGCATAATTTGTATGCAATGCGTGAATCATTTTAGAAAATCCCCGAAGGATGTGTATGTTGACAATTTTGAATACGAGAAAGAAAGTCTGGGTATCCTTAAAAGAGAAGAACTAAAAAATGAACACTATGAATGCCTTGATCAAATAGCCTATTGGGGAACAGACTCTCTAGATTCTTTCTTCTTAAGTAATTTATGTAATGATAAAAAATTATTCTTTTGTTTTTCAGAGAAAACATGTCCTCCTTGTATCGATGCAGTTGTCGATATAATGAACGAGGTTTTTACAGACGAGGAAATAAAAACAAAAATAGTTTTCGTATCGCCTGATTATCCTGCTCGATTAAGAAACGATTGCTATGGGAAAAAACTATTGAGCTTACATAATAAGAATTTAGGGCTACCTATGGAACTAGAAGATTCTTTCGCTCCTTTTTTATTCATTATGGATAAAGATTTATGTGTTAAATATTTACATATTCACAATAAACCACTCCCACGACTTACTTTAATTTATCTAGAAGAGATAAAAAAAATGTGGTAGATCTTATTGCGGTTGATCGTACGATATTAAGCCGCAGGCTGTTAACGAGGATGGGAAGGAGGATTTGATCATCGTTGGAAGCTTTGAGGAAACGGAAGGAATGATCGAAGAAAGAATCGTGTTGGAATTGGAGGATGTGCCAGCGTATCTCTGGCTTCCGGATCGCATCACTTTAGAATCTCGCAAAAAGTGAGTCTTATATAATTTTAATCTATTTGATATATAATATACTATATAACAGCATAGTATATATATACAAAAGGAGCTTGAGAAAGTCTTGTAGTAGTCTTATCCAATAAAAAAATCATTTGCGCAAGTCGTGTAGTAGTCATTTTCATGGCTACCGTAATTTATTGTGTTTCCTTTGCCGGCGAATAAAATCTTAAATTCTTTCGACATGATGAAACACGAACTGGAGAAACAATTAGATGCGCTAGAAAAGAAAGGTGTCGACAGACGACATTTCTTTAAGTTATTAGCGGCGACAGGACTGATCGCGGGAGTTAATACCGGAAAAGCAAACGCTTTTTCAAGCAGCGCAAAAGGTAAAATCGTTATTATCGGTGGAGGAGCCGCTGGTATCAGTATGGCTGCCCGATTAAAACATTGGCTTGATGAACCGGATATCACCCTGATTGACCCCAGCGATCGTCAGTTTTATCAACCGGGATTCACTCTGATCGCCTCAGGTGTGTACCAACCGGAAGATGTTTGGAAGAAGCAAGAGGATTGTATGCCTAGCGGTATAAAATGGATAAAGGACTCGGTCGCCGCGGTTGATCCCGTATGGAATCAAGTAACGACCAAAAGTAACGGAAAGATTCCATACGACTTTTTAGTACTGACCCCGGGATTACAATGTAACTGGGAAAAAGTAGAGGGTATTACCCACGATACCTTGGGACAAGGAAACGCAAACTCTATTTACGATTTCGAAGGAGCCCAAAAGACATGGAAAGCTCTTCAAGAATTCGCTAAAAAAGGAGGCAAAGGTATTTATACCGATACCTATACAAAACATAAATGTGGTGGCGCCCCCAAAAAGATCTGTTTATTATCCGAACATTACGCAAGGAAACAAGGGACACGCGACAAGCTGCAATTGAATTATTTTACCGCATCGAAGGAACTATACGATATCCCGTATTTCACACCTCGCTTGCTAGAAATATATAATGAACGTAACATACCTATTAACTTGAATGTACGTGTAAAAGGTGTAGACACATCCGCGAAGCAAGTACATTTTGAGAAGATAGAGACAAAAGGCGAAGAAAAGATCGTAACGCCGTTCGTAGAGGATTACGATTTCTTACACTTCACCCCGCCTATGTCCGCTCCTGATTTCGTTCGTGATGCCGGATTAGGTTGGACAGAAGGTAAATTGGCCGCAGACGCATGGGTAATGGTCGATAAAGAGACCTTGGTACATAAGAAATACCAGAACATCGTTTCTCTGGGTGATGTAGCCGGTATCCCGACCAGTAAAACATCTGCCGCTATCCGTAAGCAAGTACCTATCGCCGCCAAGAACCTGATCGCGCTCATGGAAGGCAAAGAGCCGACCGAGAAATACAACGGTTATGCCGCTTGCCCGATCGTCACGGATTACGGTCATGTGTTGCTTTGTGAGTTTGACTACGAAAAGAAACCAGACATTTCATTCCCATTCTCGATGATCGATACATCAAAAGAGCAATGGCTTGCTTGGATCTTAAAGGTATATATTTTAAAACCGATGTATTTCAACGGAATGCTTAACGGTTACGCATAATATGAATAAAAAAAATCTATGAAATAAAACTCCCTATAATTTCGAATGCCAAACTACAAAGCCCCGGGTTTCAGTTGTACGAAACCGGGGTTTTTGATTTTTAACGAGTAGCCTTTTCCACTAAATAGACGATCGATTTATAGGATATCCCACTATTCATCGTCAAACCGATCTCGCACGTACGGCTATTGCTATATCCTTCCGTCGCCCCATGCAAGTTCGGTTTCAAGTAATGAAGACCGGAAGCGTTTAGTTCCGGATAGAAGAAACCACGATCGCCCGCCCAACCGCAACAAGTAACTTGAGCGGGAGAGACCACCCGGTTCGCGCATAAGCCCGCCAGTTCCACCAGCTTGTCTTGTACTCCCATCTTCGTTGTACTACAAGTAGAGTGTACCGCTACCGTAACCGGCAACTTAGTAAAGTTCAGACGATCACGCATAAAGTCATAGATAAACTCCACAGGTTCATATAATCGTAAACGTTTATCCAAGGTTTCCCTCATATGCAGCAAGCAAGGGCTCATGTCACACAAAATAGGCAAGCGGCCGTTATCGCTCGCTCGTAAAAGAGCCTCATTCAATTCCTTTGCCTTCTGCGCCGCTTGCTTCCGGAACCCTTTACTGCTAAAAGCCATGCCGCAACAAAGCTTACTTAGATTCTCAGGATAACGAATCGTAAAGTCCGCTCTTGTCAATAAAGCGATTGTTTGTTCCGTTACACTTACAAAATCCACATCTTTATAATCAGCTGAAGCTCCCATCGTACGGGTAATACAAGACGGGAAATAAACCATTTCCATCCCATTCTCTACACCCGTCAGTTCCTTGAACTTTGACGCGCCAGAAGGTGTATGCCGAGTCCAAAGCGGGAATTTATGAGCGGAAGCCCTAAACAAGAAAGAGGCAAATCTCTCGAATGCGTTATACCCCACCAGCTTTGAAAGCACATGGGGCAGCTTAAGCAAAGGACGAAGCATACCCGTTACGGTTCCCATATTCCCGGCGATGCCCGAAGCGATAGCATTCGCCAAGACACCATTCTCTTTCCACCGTAACTCTTTGATCAATAAACCGGTATTAATGCCAACCGGACATGCCGTAGCACATAGGCCATCGGTAGCGCAGGTAGCGTTACCTTTATAGTTAAAGGCTTTCTTGAGTTCTTTATATCGCTTAGAGTTTGTTTCCCCCTGTTCCGCCAAAGCCGATAATTCCCTATAGATCACGATACGTTGCCGGGGTGTCAATGTCACATGCCTTGACGGACATTGTATCTCACAAAAACCACACTCGATGCATTTATCGATCAGCTCATTCGCCAACGGTATTTGCTTTAAGTTCTTTATAAACACATCCGGGTCCCGATTTAAAAGGACACCCGGATTTAATATATTTTCCGGGTCAAAGAGCCTTTTGATCTTCCACATCAACTCATAAATCTCCTCACCCCATTCATCTTTAACAAATGGAGCCATATTTCGTCCCGTGCCATGCTCCGCTTTCAAGCTACCGTCGTAGTAAAGTACCACATCTACAAGGCTACGCATAAAAGAAGCGTAATGATCGATACCTTCCTGTGCGTTTATATCCGGAAAAATCGTGAAATGAACGTTTCCATCCAATAAATGTCCCCACATCACCGCATTTCCGTATCCATAATCCGACAAGACCCCACGCACTTGTTCCAAAGCCTCTCCTAAAACCTCTTCCCGGAAAGCAATATCTTCAATAATAGATACCGTCCCCCGTGGCCGTCTTCCCGCAGCGGAAGTAAATAAACCGTTTCGTACCCGCCAATAAGTAGCGTAAAGCTTCGGATCGGTCGTAAATGATACCGGATATAAGGTCTGTATATCTGCTAGCCGCTCCTCTATATCCCGGAATTGGATTTGAAGTTCTTCTTCCGAATTAGAAGACGTGTCGATCAGCAACGCTACCGCATCCTCGGGTAAAGAATGTAATATCTCCGGCATCCCCGGTTCATCCTCTACCGCATGTAAGGCGTTTCTATCCATCAACTCGGCGGCGGACACCTTGCATTGGCGTAACGGGGCTATGGCTCTGCACGCCTCCATCAAAGAGGGGAAATAAATCAAGGCGGAAGCTTTTAAAACCTCATCGGAGACTGTCTCGAAAGTAACCGAAGAAATAAACCCTAAGGTTCCTTCCGAGCCAACCATTAAATGCATGAGTATATCGTATGGATCGGTATAATCCAAGAAAGAGTTCATTCCATAACCGCATGTATTCTTCAACTCATATTTAGATAGAATCCGGTCTTCCATGTCCGGATTCAACAAGATCTCCAAACGGAAATTCATCAACTTCTCCAATAAGCCTATATGCGTTTGCATGAAATCCCTGCGACTCGCTAACGAAGAGGTATCCAAAAAGGCTCCATCCGCAAAGATAATCTCCATATCCCGGACCGTATTATAGGAGTTATGGATAATACCATAGCTAGAACCACTCGAGTTATTCGCTACGATCCCGCCGATACGTGCGGATTTGATGGAGGCAGGGCTAGGCCCTAGCTTACGGCCATAAGGTTTCAACCAGCGGTTCGCCTCTTCTCCAGTTATACCACAAGGGAATTTAGCCAAACTCCCATCTCCTGAAATCTTAACCTTTCCATAGTCAGGACTGATTTCCATCAATACAGAATCTGAAATAGTCTGGCCGGATAAAGAGGTCCCCCCAGCTTTAAAGGTTACAGATTTACCAGTCTTCTCACATTCAGCAAGAACACGTTTTACATCCTGCTCACAACTCACGATTTCAACTCGTTTGGGATTCAACCTGTAAATCCCGGCATCTGTTCCCTTCGCTAATGTAGTTAAAGCATCAGCATATACCTTTTTTATCTTCATAGTCTAATACCTTTATTTGTCTAGAAACGACATTTCAACAAAGATATGAAACCTTTAAGACAATCAGGGCATTTCTCTAAAATAACGAGGAGAATACCCGAATACTAGCTCCGGATGGAAAATCCAGATTAAATCTTTCAATAGATATTCCGGATGTATAGGGAATTCCTCGTAATAAGGAACTGCACCTGTATTACAGGTATAAATCCGTTTTTTTTTAAAAGCGTCGAAATTCTCGTAAGGAGTATATTCGGAGCGTAAATCTTTATAGGTCATCTCAGAAGACTGATTATATTTAACAAGCCAAATATCCGCATGGATCGCTTTATCAAACACGGTCTCAAATGCTAAGGGGGTACTTCCGGCACCCGGTAAATCCTTAAACATATAATCGGCTCCGGCGTCCTCGATAAGATGAGCCATATAACTATCTCCGGATGGTACATACCACGAAGAGCCGAACTTCTTCTCCGACAAAACAGTAGGACGATTATCTATATTTGCGGTTAAGTCCTTTAGAGACAAATAGGCTTGCTCTGTTTCTTTAAATATAGAATCGGCCATCTCTTCCTTTCCGAATAGCAAACCATAAAAGCGAATCCACTCCGTACGCCCCAAAGGAAATGCCTCCATATAGTCGGCTCCTTCGATAATAGGTATCCCTATCTTCTCGACAGGCCCATAACTACTGTTCTGGAATGGGGAAGCTATCACGAGTTCCGCGCCGATCTCTATCATTTTCTCTATATTCGGAGAGGTAGCCTCACCTAAATCAGCGATTCTTCCGGCCTGTATACCCTCTTGTATGGCAGGAGTATCCATATAACGAGGCTCACAAACGCCTATAACCTTATCGGTTTCGTGCAATTGATCAATAATAGCCGCATGGACAGAAGTATAAATCACAATATCTTTTACCGGGACCTTCACGATCGTCCCTTTGGGTAATCCGCCGGGAACCGACTTTGTCCGGTCTACCAATAAATAGCGTTGAAGCAGACGGGTGCTATCCCACGGATCACGAACTTCCACCATTGTATAGGTATCAAAGCGCTGAACCGTGAAACCTTGGGCATATTGAATACTATCAGAGGAAAAAGCTTCCTTGGAAGAAGTTTGCTTTCCGGATGGCGTACATGCCACCATCCAGAAAGCGAACCCTATGAGAATCAGTAATCGCATTAGATATTATCTTTTTGAGCGAGGACTACTTTCATGGGATTTAAACCGGCCTCAAACTTCTTGAACAATTTACCGTCACCTCCGAAACAATAGATATCGCCATTATTCTTATAATCAGACTCTGCGACATAGACATTTCCACCCACGGCACTGATTGAATAAGGGGATTGTATTGAGGTTCCATCTGTAATAAAGCTCGTTCCCGCAGATTGGCTCTTTGTATCAAATGTTAAAAATGCAGGGCTAGACATTCCCCATTGCGCATAGAACAGAAATAGCTTGCCATCCTCATAGGCCATCTCCGTTGCGTTTGGACAATTCGTAAGGGAAGTAACCTCATAAGTCTCCGTATTTATCTTTTGTACCGTATTGGGTATATCCGCATAGTTACCCATAGAAACCACATATACATTTCCTTGCTCATCCGCCTGTATCCGTGTGGGATTCAATACTACATCCAACTTCTTTATCTCTGTAAAAGTAGACAGATCAACCACTGATACCGTTTTATCATACCCAACCTCGGTACTGTAATCCATACCTCCGGAGTTTGAGACAAACAATTTATTAGAAGATACCGCCAATTGTTCCGGATTCCGTCCGACCTTTACTTTCGCCTCAACCTCCAAGGATGCGGTATCCAAACGAGCGACATATCCATTATAATAGCTAATATAGACTTTTCCACCCTCTGATACCATATAACGGGGCTGCCCCTCTGTCTTGACTTGCTTAATGGATTTTGCCTTCAGATCTGTCACTTCTATCGTAGACTCTCCATATACCGCGATATACATCTTATCGCCATACACGATCATATCCTGTGCCGTATCTCCCAGCCCCCTGCCATTTTGAGCCAAGAAATAATCGGGGACAACCTCATCCTTTTCTATGTCGTACATATATAAAGAAGAGTTGTTATTTCCCATATTGCCCGAATTCAAGAAATATAAAGCCATGAAAGAACTATCCTTCACAAAATCAATAACTCTTACGGAAGCATAAACAGAAGACTCACCTTCCGCATTCGCGGCTATAACTAATAAATAGCCTATATTTACGACATCCGTAATAGCATATGAATGTGTTCCAACTTCTACCTCCGCAATTTTCATATCTTTAGCGGTTCCATCAGAGGAACCATAAATCACGTACTTTGTTACATTGTCAACAGAAGACGGAGCTGTCCAATTTAAGGTTCCACTAACTTTTAAAGCTTCCGGATTCTCATCCGTAAAACTGACATTAGTTACAGATACATTTGGTATGTTCAGTGAAGGCTCATTGTCATCATCACAGCTGACAAACGAGAAAGACATCAATGCACACAAGGCAGAGACACAAACTAAATTCTTCTTTTTCATTACTTTACTTTTATAGTTTACTAATAGGATAAACAAATACTTAAACGCCAAGAACGGCCCGGCATGGGATAATACTGAATAACATCATAATTCACGTTCGCAAGATTTAACAATTCACCTTGCAAACGCAAACCGAAATATCGAAAACGAAAATCTCGATTTATAGAAATACTCTGTTCTATATAAGAATCAATCCTGTTCCGATCTATATTTTGCGGCAATGCATAACGATCACCAACCGCAGTCAGTATATAAGAGACATTTACCCATGGATTTTCCAAGGTTACGGAAACCGTGCCAGAATGACGAGGTGTATAAGGAATCTGATCCTTATAATTCTTAGCTTCCGGATCTGTCACATCAACCGCATATTGAAAAGAATAAGTGGAAGCCAAAAGCAAGCTCATTCGTAAGGGCAATCGGAATTGTGTAGATAAATTTACATCTACCCCTTTAATATCCACTTCGCCCATATTCATCATCTTCCAAACATACATGGTAGGTAAAGCCACGATCTTATCTTTCACCGTATTATAATATCCATCCGCCGAAATACTGAAATGCCGCAGCCAATCCCCACAGGAAGAACTCCATGTTACCCCTACATTATATTGGGAAGTTTCTTCCGGTTTCAAATTTGTATTTCCCATACGGAGGTAATACAAGTCCGTAAATGTAGGAACCCGGAATATATCTTTGTAAGAGGCACGTATCCGCAAAGTACTTTCCGAGAATGGCCGCCAAGACAAACTTACAGCCGGGGATAAACGCCTCTTATCATCCGGTTTTTCCCCTTGCTCCACTTTATCAGTGATATATGTTCCCAATAAACTACCGGTAGCCGTGAATCGACTGTTCTTATATTGCACCGCTAGTACTGATTGAGAGGCCATTCGCTTTGGATTAGGGCCGTTCACAAAATTATTGTCCAGCATAGAGCGAGTTAAATCCGTAGTCAACGTCGCCGATACATACTTTATAGGAGTATACAGCAAACCTACAGAGCCATAATACTCATTCTGTGTATTCAAATCGACTTGTTCGCCCGCAGCATATTTATCATTTATATCTAAATAACGAGTAAAAGCATAATTATACTTAGCCATGGCCCGTAGCGTAAATTTCTCATTAAGAACATTCTTATACCCCGATTGCACGAAAAAGTTATTATCCCATAATCGTTCAGAAGTGTTCTTGTTATATAAATTAACAGAACCGGGAAGCCCCCGCTCCGAATCAAAATAGTACGCCTTAAAGGAAAGTTCGCCTCCCCTTCCAAAATCGCCGAATAGATTACCTTCCAAATGGAAAGAATGGATATCGCTATTTCTTCGCTTCTCTCTCGTCTCCAATTCCCCATTAATTAATGTATAGGGATATTGTCCATCCGCACGCACGAAATCACCATGTAAGGATGCGCTCCAACGCTTTCCTAATTTTTGATCATAATGCAGCACGGGATTAAAAAGCCCGAAGGAACCTCCCTTAACCTTAAGATAAGTACGAAACGATTTGTCTTTAAACGTGGGCTTTCCGGTTTGTATATTCAAGGCGCCTGCCGAGGCATACACCCTTGCCGTTTGGAAAATATCATCCGACTGCCCGATCGATAAGGAAACCATCTCCACGTTATCCAACGAGAAACGGCTGATATCGACTTGCCCGCTTTGCGCATCCGTAATCGTCACCCCATCGTAACTGACGGCGGTATGCTTCGCTCCCAAGCTACGTACCGAGACCGTTTTCAATCCTCCGATCCCCCCATAATCCTGTACCGTAACTCCCGAGAAGCGTTTCACAGCCTCGGATAGATCTTGTACTCCCAAGCGATCAATTCCCGCCCGGTCCATAATTTGCAAAGGCGTACCTTCACGGGTGACCGACGGACGTACCTTCTCCACTACTTCCACCCCGGAAAGCTCGTGATAGGCCGTCGTATCGATCTGTTGACCGTAAGCGACACCCAAAGAAAATAACCATACGCTAAAAACGCACAGACATCTTATAAGATATAAATCTCGCATAATAATTCTTAGGTTTACCAACGTCTTCACCCGAAACGTCGCATAACAAGATCATGGCAGGTTTTCTGGCTCGTCCACCCTCTGTCGGCTACCTTCCCACCTATCCGATAGGCAGTGGCAACAAGATTTGCCGGGGCTCCAAGGACTTACAGCTACGGGTACAGCTCCGGACTCGCACCGGATTCCCTTTTACTAGCCACTACCGGAACGGATAGCGGTTACACCTTGATCGGTGGCAAAGATAGGAAATGTTTTCTGTATTCTTGTCGCATTACCTCTTTCAACTTTTTAAAAATCCGATTAAAATGTGGAACATCATTGTCCCTTTCTCATTTCCACTTGAAACAATGTATATCCGTTAAGTTGATTCTCATGATATACTCATCCTCGCCAATATAATCATCCAGCAATCTTTGCGAGAAGCCGCATCCACCGCAAGACCCCGCTTTCTTCAAGACTTCTACAAGCGGATAGAACGTATGCTCGTACTCCCCCGGCCGATAAACTTCCTCCTCACACATAAGCGTTTCTTTTGTATCACATATAATTAGGAATTCACTATTATCTTTGGCGAATCTTCTTGCGCATTCCAATCGTGCGGTAAAACTTACTATTTTGCCGTCCTTACCGATTTCTGCGCACGTGCGGAATAGAACAGGTCTGGTTGTCGGCAGATAGTTTCTCAAGACGATGTCCCACACATCGAAAAAGGCTTTTCCCTTTTCGGCGGGACCGGTACGAATCCAGTTATCGATAAACGTAATGGTCCGCTCGGTTATCCCCGAGTCTTTTTCCATGATATCAATCAAGTTTTGAGCTATCTCAACCTTCTGATTCCCGGATAGCCTGTATCGGAACTTGTCATCCATCAACTCCAAGAAATAACCGAACAAGGCTTACCGGTCGAAGGGTAGGCCAAGTCAAAATTAACACGTATCGTTTGTATCTCATCGATTTCTCCGGGAGCGATGCGGATGTTCTCTATCACATAACAGCCGGCGGCCTCACACATCTTATCCCGCTCTATGTGATGCTGCCCGTGAGTGCCGAAATGTCCTTTCGCACCGATCTTGTCGGCCTGCCTTTCAAGCCATTCGTATGCCGGATGGCTCGTATCTAATTCAATATGTAGATTCATCTTTTTCCGCATTCAGAAGTCTTCTGGAACAAAGTTAATATAAAAAGTGAGATTGAGAAAAACGGATCTCCATCCGTTCGTCTTCTTCTCGGTTTTTAATAACTTTGTACCTTCAATCTGTAAAAATTGGCTCAAACAAGAATATGGCTCTGCAATGACATGAATTGAAAGCATGAAAACTGAATATTAAAAATGTATGGATAGGAGGCGGCAATCCTTTCCGTGTAATTAAAAATATCGAAGATAATGATTAAAAACCTCATTTTTGATTTTGGCAAGGTCCTCGTAAATCACGATTTGCAACCCATGCTTGAACGATATTTCGGGGATGATGAAGTGTCGCTAATCGGTTTTCACAAGATTCTATCAGATCCGGAATTTATAAACATGTGCGACCGTGGAATAATCCCGTTTGATAAAATGATTGACGGAGCGATAAAAAGGTATCCTGAATATAGTGATGCCTTCACATTTTTCAAAGATAATTATCTTGAAGAGATAACAGGAGAGATTGAAGGTATGCGTGTACTTCTAAAAAAGTTAAAGCAATCCGGATTCAAACTATATGGGTTGACGAACTGGAGCGACACAATCTACCGGGTCATGGAGAAATTCGACATATTCCGGTTACTTGACGGTATGGTAATATCATGTGAGGAACACTTCATCAAGCCTGAAAAGGAAATTTATCTTCGCCTTTGTGACAAATATGGCCTTAAACCGTCGGAATGTTTGTTTGCGGATGACAGAATGGTGAATGTGTTGGGTGCAAAGGCGATTGGAATGGAAGCCGTATTGTTTACAACAACCAAAAAGTATATTTTTGAAATAGAGCGAATTTTCGGGATCAAAATTGAACAATAATAGCTACAGCCAGTGATGGTGATCACGCTCAATGGAAAGATTGTACGCTACCAAAAGCAAATAGGCTTACAGGGCTACGAGGGATTGCCCTTCGGAACGTATCTCATCCGGATAAGTGAGAAAACATTCAAGATCCAACTCTCCAAATAACCGCAAGGCGGGTATGCTTCACACACCCGCCTTTTACATTTGCATATCTCCCGTTTTTTTACGAATATTGCATATCGGTAATCAACAAATAAGATAAACAGGAATATGGGTATCGGGAAATGGATAGGTGGCGTCTTGGGATTTATGGCGTTCGGACCGCTAGGCGCTCTAGCCGGCATTATATTAGGCTCCTTCTTCGAGGAAGGGGCAAATATGACGGGGCAGTCTTTCGGTGGGGGAACCAATTACGATGATGAACATACACGAAGAGACCCATACGCCGGGGAACGTAACAGTTTCCTTTTCTCCATGTTGGTTATGGCATCCTATATCATCCGTGCCGACGGGAAGATCATGCATAGCGAGATGGAATACGTCCGTCAGTTCCTCCGGAGAAACTTCGGCGAGATCGCCGTAAGCCAAGGTGAGGAGATATTGCTAAAGCTTTTCGACCAAGCCAAACGCATGGATCAAGAGAACAACATGGGATTCAAGAATACCATCCGGGAATGCGGAACCCAGATCGCATACAACCTAAGTTATGAGGAGCGGCTGCAATTGCTCGCGTTCCTCGCCGAGATCGCTAAGAGTGACGGGAATGTGTGCGCGGCCGAGATCAATGCCTTGAAAGAGGTAGCGATGGCGATGGGAATGTCTGATAGAGAAGTTGAATCCATGTTGAACCTAAAAGGAAGTTCCTTGGACGATGCCTACAAGGTGCTAGAGATAGAACCGACCGCCACGGACGAGGAAGTCCGTGCCGCCTATCGCCGGATGGCCGTCAAGCATCATCCGGACAAAGTAGCCAGTTTGGGAGAAGACATCCGCAAGGCCGCCAACGAGAAGTTCCAGAAAATAAATGAGGCCAAGGAAAGAATCTATCAATCGAGAGGCTTGAAGTAAGATTCGACAAACAGTATTACTTACGAATTGTCAGCCAATTACATTTACCTTCTTTATGATGTAAATATTCTTTCTCCTAAATAGAAGTGGACAGACATATCATACCTTACAAAAACGCAATCGGCTGTTTATAGAAAAACTTTTTCATATATATTTTCTAAATATTAGAAAACATTCATATCTTTGCCTCCGATTTTAGTAATCAAGCTATCACATAGTTTGGTGAGAGGGAATCCGGTGTGAATCCGGAGCTGTTCCTGCAGCTGTAATCCTCATTAAGTTGGTTAGAAGTTCAAAAGCCACTGTTCCTAAGTCGGAATGGGAAGGTTTCTAACCAGAGGAGAGCCAGAATACCTGCTAAAGTCTTACAATAACATCAAGCTTCCAGGATAGAAGTATGTGTCATACAAAAAACGATTCAATTTATTTTTTGAGACATAACCAGATAGAGGCTTGTTGTTTTATTTTGTGTACAAATAAAACACTATATGAGGCTTTTAGCATTCGCTATTCTGGTGGCATGCGTACAATCCGTATGCGCCCAAAGCATATTGAAAGATCCGAAGGAACTTTCCGTGCTATTGAACGAGGTCGTGGTCACCGGTACGGGTACCGAACACTATCTGAAAGACGCCCCTGTGCAAACAGAGGTAATCACCGGCAAAGCCCTTGACAGTTACCAAGGACGCAGTATGCAAGATATTCTGGAAGGACTGAACGCTTCCATCACCTTCAATCCGAGCGACATGGGTAGTGGCATCCAGATGAACGGATTAGGCAACGATTACATCTTGATCCTTATCAATGGCAAACGGATCAACGGAGATACCGGCGGACAAAACGACTTGAGTATTATCAACCCCGCCAATATCGAACGTATCGAGATCGTAAAAGGTGCCGCCTCTTCCCTGTATGGCTCGGACGCTATCGCCGGTGTTATCAATATTATCACGAAAAAGAACCGGGATAAAGTGAGCCTATCGAATACGACTCGTGTCGGATCATATGGAGATATATTGGAAAGCGTACAAATCGGCTTTGGGCATAAGAGAGTGAATTCCACCACCTCACTTAGTACGACCCATACGGACGGCTGGCGAAATACGACCCAAGAATGGGACCATCACGAGGTAATGGATGGAACCGTGACACGAACCGTAAACCGATCCACGAACTTTACGTTAAGGGAGAACTTAACCTACAAAGTGAACGACCGGCTGAACCTTTCGGCCGATGGCTCTTTTTACCAGAAATGGAATTATCGTCCGCACGGCGCATTCAAGTATTATACCTATGATCAATTCTACCGGAACTTCGATGTGGCCGGAGGAGCTAAATACACATTGGGAGGACTGAATTTTCTTTCGGTAGACCTAACTTATGGTAACTATAGTTATTTCTATAATTACCATCATAAAGATGTTACGAACTTCTTCGATCCGGAGACGGATTTACGTATCACTCGTTATCCCGGAGAACATATTCTGGAAACCTCTCAACAACGTTTCCTAGGACAAGCCAAAAGCGTATTCCATCTCGGGGAAAACAATATCCTAAGCGCCGGACTCGAATATCAATACGATCATTTGAAATCTCCCCGGCGTATCGAGAACGGGAAAGCCTCCGTATTTACGGCTTCCGCTTATGTACAAGACGAATGGAACCCGACGGATCGGTTGAATGTGACGGTAGGTGGGCGCTTCGTCGTGCACCAAGAGTTCGGGGCTACGTTTACCCCTAAAGTCTCCGCCATGTACAAACTAGGCGACTTCAATATCCGAGCCACATACTCAAATGGATTTAAGGCTCCTACCTTAAAGGAGTTGCACGATGATTATATCACGCAGATCGGCGGCGGCCCGTGGAAACATTATTATGGTAATAAGGATTTAAAACCGCAAAAGTCCAATTATTATTCGGCGAGCGTAGAATATCACGCATCGAACCTGCAGATCACGGTAACAGGATTCTACAACCGTATCAAGAACATGATCGCCTTGACCGAGATCCCGACAAGCGCCGAAGACCGATTGGATGAGATCGAGGCCAGCATGCAACACAAGAACTTATCCAAAGCCCGCTCTTTCGGGGGAGATATATCGCTCACCTATCAAATCCTATCTTCCTTGGCTATTGGTGGAGGCTATAGCTATACGGATGCCAAAGCGCAATATACGGATGATCCGGCCGACTCGAATTATATGCTCTACACCCCGATCAACGGAACCTCATTCCATAATGCCAATTGGAAACTAGCATGGAACCATGCGTGGAAAAAGTATAAATTGGATGTCACCTTGTTCGGCCGATACCAATCCACCCGCTTTTATATCACGGACGGTGATGGAAAAAGTTATCAGCTATGGCGATTGAATACCCGTCATAACGTATTGAAAAAGAAAAAATGGAACCTAGATATCAATGTCGGTATCGATAATATCTTCGATTATGTGGATCGTACCCCGTTCGGACGCCATCGTGGAACTACGTCTCCCGGACGGACTTGGTACGCCTCCTTTATCGTGAAATTTCAGAATAAACATAAACTATAAACAATCTTAAAAGTTAAATGCGATGAACAAATTTAAGTACCTTTTGCTTGCGGCGAGTCTATTTGCCTCAAGCGCAGTTTTTACCTCCTGTGATGATGGAGACGACGACAATACCGCAAACCCGGCGGAAGAAGTCGTAAAGACAAGTAAGAAACATGACACGGCGATCTTGTTGTGTACATTCGGTAGCACATTCAAGGAGTCTATCAAGACTTACGACGCAACATTGGCCGATTTCCAGAACGCATTTCCCGATGCGGACATCTATTTGTCATTTACCTCCCGTACTTGCGTGAATCGTGTAGAGGCAGAGACCGGTATCGCACGTTACCAACCGGACCTTTGGTTACAAGCTCTAGGAAATGCCGGTTACAAGAAGGTAGCGGTACAGTCCTTACACATCATCCCGGGTGAGGAATACCTAAGCTTGATGAATACGGACGTGAAGAAGAAATTCATGATCGAGTCTTTCCCGAGTGTTCAAGTCGTAAAAAGCCCTTGTTTGGTATACGACGAGGATGATGTGGAAGCCGTAGCGAAAGTCCTATACAGCCACTACAGTGATAAATTGGCTGATAACAAGAACATCCTTTTATTAATGGGACATGGTAACCCGGATAAAAACTATAACGCAAATACGAAATACACGGAAACAGAAGAGGCTATGCAAGCCTTGGCCGCTAACAAGAATGTATTCGTAGGTACCGTTGATTACGGAGATATGTTGTTCTGGCCGGAAGAAGGCGAACCAAATGAGGAATGTGTCTACTCCAAACTTACCAAATACTGCGAGGATCATAACTTAAAACCGGAAGAGATCACGATCTCCTTAGCTCCGTTCATGTCTATCGCCGGAGACCATGCGCATAATGACCTTTGGGGTATCGAGGAGGGTGATGATTTCAGCGCTGCCGCTCCTAACGCCGACGCTTGCTGGAGACTAAAACTTTTGAAGATGGGCTTCAAGATTGACACGAAAGAAAGCCATAACGGAAGTTTAGAGAACTGTAAGATCATAGGCTTAGGCGATTACGACGCTGTTCGTCAGATCTGGGTGAACCATCTAAAAGCATTATATAATGATGCGGAGGCTTGGGAAACCGGAGAAGACTACCAGTAAATAATTGAGAATTGAGAATTGAAAATTGGTTCAGTAAGTACTCACTAATTTTCAATTCTCAATTTTCAATTGTTCAGTGTGTATATAATTTCTTTCGATCAAAAATCGTCGCCCGTTTATATTTCATGGCGAAACGGATGTGATCGATAAATAAAGACCGGATCGCCGGATTCTCACCTAGAGGCTTTAAATAAATATCCACATCGAAACCCTGTTGACGTAGCCCTTTCTGCCAGAAATCCGTAACCGTATTTTCCGTACCTCGAATCAGTACGAACATAAAAGGAATCAACTGCACACGCTTATGACCGGCTTGGCGCATTTGCTCACCTACATCCTCGATCGTAGGGAAACCCTCACGGGTTCCGGTATAATAATCTTTCATTCCTTTGGTCTGGAACATATACCCCAATTTCGCGTAAGCCGAGTTACTGGCATGATAAGTTCCGTGCGCCACCAATAACTTAGCCCCATTTTTAGTCACTCCAGAAGGTGAGGAAACCGCTTTCATCACCGCCTCATAATCGGTATCATCATATAACAAGGGATTACCTACACGCAAATCCTTAAACAAACCTTTTCGCTGTTCCGCCTCTTTGCGGATCGCTTCCATCTCCACACCCTCTATAATGATAGTCGGTTGGATAATTACATGGGTAAACCCTTGATCACGCAACTCCACCAAGGCGTCCGCCGGCAACTGAACCCAAACACCTTGCGCCCTCAACCGACTCACTACGCTACGGGCGCTATAAGCCTGCCGGACTTCCACGTCTGGGAAAGCCTCCTTGACACGCTTGTTCATCACATCGAGTACTTGGGTACGAGCTTCCGGGTAAGCACTCCCGAAATGTACCATCAAGATCGCTAACTTATCTCCCTTTTCCATGCTCTCCCGGATATCGGAAGCGTAAAACTCCCGCCCGGGTTTCGCCCATAATGAACAGGCGAGCCCGAGCAGGAGTGAACAAACAAACATGGATCGTAAAAATCCCCTATACATTATTATATTAGTTAATAGTTGACATGTGACAGTTTACTGCTTGAAACGGACCAGAAGGCTGACGTAATAGGTACGGCCCGGGGTCAATGTAGCGTAATTGTAATTAAAGGGACGATCATCTACATAATCAAAAAGGTTCTCGATACCTACTCCCGGTTCCAACAAGAAATCGCCGGCTCTAAACGTATGGCTCGTATTGAGATTCCACAAGGAATATTTCGGTGCGTATCCATAAGAAGTAGAATAACGTTCCCCTTGGATACGTCCGTTAAAATTCACGTTCAGCTTATACTTATTCCAAGTATGAGACCACATAGCCGCTACCGTACCACTATGCTTAACGGTCTTATCCAAAGGTTCATCCTCGTATACGTTCTTTCCATCCATGAAACTATAGCCACCATTCAAGGTAAAGCCCGCTCCCAGATAACTATTGAAGGTCACGTTAATACCTTTGATCTTCGCTTTATCGATATTCGCACGCATCTGTATCTCATCATAATCCGTACCATGGGCGGTGTTATAAGCATCCCGTTCCGCCGTATCCAATATCTTATAGTTAATCATGCTACGTACGTTATTCATAAAAGCGGACACGGACAAAGAAAAATACCGCATCGTATATTCTGCGCTCAACGTGAAATTGTCGCTCTTCTCCGGGTCCAGATCCGGATTACCGATCGTAAGGCGAGTCGCTCCAGACGCTTTCTTCTCCGATTCCGTATACAACTCTTTCAATTCAGGTGTACGGAAACCAGCCGCATACGATCCGCGGAAATTAAAACCGCCTACCTTATACAGCAAAGCCACGTTAGGAGTCGCATAACTCTTAAAATTCTCATGGTAAATATAGCGCAAACCCGCGTACGCTTGGAAATGCTCATTGATATTGATCTCGTCTTGCGCATAAAGCGCGGTCGTGTACATACTTTTACCCGCTATGTTATCCGTCTCGCTACTCAGTAACTCTTTAATGAACTCCGCACCAGCCGAAAGCTTATTATACTTGCCCAGACGAAAGATTCCCTTGACATTCAAGTTATGGTAATGAATCCGTTTCGTCATATCACTCTCTCCGCTTTTCTTTCCATCAAAGAAATCCTTATACGTACTATGATTGTCCGACAGATAATCAGCGTTCAAATAAGAGTTCTTATTAATCATGTATTGAGCGCCCGCCCCATAAGTGAACGTCTCTTTTCTCATATCATAGTTGGTCGTATTCACTTTATCCATCGGCATCGGACGATCGCTGGAACGTCCGAAGAAAGTACCACGCACATAAAAAGACAAACGATCCGTAACGTCGTACGTGAAACGTTGGTTGATCACGTTCCGGTGAAATCCCTCGGAAGCTTGCTTATTGGTAGGAACCAACTCGCCTTTACTCTCCGTATAGGGATTTAATTGCCAACCATCGGCCCGTTGATATTGATAAGAAGTATATGAACCGAACTTCCCTACATTCACGTCCGCGTTGACCGACTGCAAGAATTGGTTCTTGCTACCATAACGGCTATTGCTCGTCACGTTCACCTTATTGCGGGAATCATCCGTGATGATATTGATAACGCCGGCGATCGCGTCGCTACCATACAAAGCGGAAGCGGCCCCGTTCAAGATCTCTACCCGTTTTACGTTAGACATATCGATACGGGAATAGGTATCATCGCCGGCCAAACGCTTACCGTTTTCCAAGATAACCACGTATTTCTCTGTCAATCCGTTCATATTCATCGTAGCCCCCTGTCCGTTTTCCATAAATACGATACTCGGATTCAGCTTGGTCATCGCATCTTGGAAATTGGTTACGCTCGCCTCTTTCAAGTCTTTTCCCGTAAGCACTTTCACGGGAATAGGGGAATTACTCATGCGGCGATGCGAACCGGTACCGGTTACCACCACTTGATCGATATTCACATACTTTTCTTTCAGCTTAATAACGACATCTTTTTCCGAGTGATCCGTTTGATACACGCCTTGCTCATAGCCAAGGTAAGTCACACGAATACGATGTCTACCATCGGGAAGGTTCAGCTCAAATTTTCCGCTAGCATCCGTGGTTGTACCATTCAAGGATTCCGACACGCGGATATTCGCGCCCGGAATTGGTTCATTACTTTCATCCACGACCTTACCCTGTAAACGTACCTGCGCAAATGATACGTTTATCGCACAACTTACAGCTAAAGCCGCGCACAAACACTTTCTTTTCATAAACGATTTGTTATTATGTATATTTCCGCTTTCCTGACCCCGAGAAAAACAGCAATAAAAACGCTTGGCAGGTTTCCTGACTTACCTCGTAGAAAACGACCTTCCCGTCTTTTACAGACAGTGGTATGAGAAATGTTTTCTACTTTACAAAAGCTTACAGTAGCGGGCACTGCTCCGGATTCACACCGGATTCCCTCTTTATGACGAAACCGGATGGTTTTACGTCATCACCAAAACGGGGGCAAAAGTATGAATTATTTTATATAAACAAAAATATATCCCAGCTTATGTTCTTTAAAAGCTTTACAAAGAGAAGCTTACAACACACCACATCGCCAAAAAGGAAAACAAAAGCAATCATACAAGACACAAAGTTTTCCAAAACTTTTCACAACGCACTACAAATTAACACCTTAACATAATTTAATCAGCAAAAAGTTTTCCAAAAAGAAAATCATATAGTGTAATAAGATACCTTTGCACGCATAATCAATCACAAATTAATCGACATCATGATACAGACAGTTGTTAAACGGGACGGGCGTATCGTTGGCTTCAACGAGGAGAAGATAGTAACCGCTATCCGTAAAGCCATGTTGCATACAGACAAGGGAGAAGATATGCAACTGATTCGCCAGATCACAGATCATATCTCATTCAAGGGAGAACCTCAAATGACCGTAGAGGCGATTCAAGATGCCGTGGAACTGGAATTGATGGCCAGTAGCCGGAAGGACGTAGCGCAGAAATATATCGCTTACCGAAATCAGCGAAGCGTAGCCCGCAAGGCGAAAACACGGGATATGTTCTTGGAGATTATCAATATCAAATCCAACGACATCACCCGTGAGAACGCGAATATGAACGCCGATACACCCGCCGGCATGATGATGAAATTCTCCAGCGAGACCACCAAGCCGTTTGTAGATGACTATTTATTGAGCGAAGAGGTCAAGGAAGCCGTATCTAACAACTACCTCCATATTCATGATAAAGATTATTATCCGACTAAAAGCTTGACCTGCGTACAACACCCGTTGGATCGCATCCTGAAATACGGGTTCTCCGCCGGTCATGGCGAATCACGTCCGGCTAAACGAATCGAAACCGCAAGCATCCTTGGCTGTATCTCTCTAGAGACCGCCCAAAACGAGATGCATGGCGGACAGGCGATACCGGCGTTCGATTTCTACCTAGCACCTTACGTACGTAATAGCTTTATCGAGGAAGTAAAGACCTTAGAGGATTTATACGGACAGGATTTCTCCCACTTATATAATAAGCCTATCGACGATTACCAGACACAGACCTTGGATGGATTAAGCGGTGATAGACGCATTATACAACATGCCATCAACCGCACGGTAAGCCGTGTACACCAATCGATGGAGGCTTTTATCCATAATATGAACACGATCCATTCCCGTGGAGGCAACCAAGTGGTATTCAGCTCCATCAATTATGGGACCGACACCTCGGCGGAAGGTCGTTGCATCATCCGGGAGTTATTAAAAAGCACTTACAGAGGCGTAGGTAACGGCGAGACCGCTATCTTCCCGATCCAGATATGGAAAAAGAAACGAGGCGTAAGCTATCTGCCGGAAGACCGTAACTACGATCTTTACCAATTGGCCTGCAAGGTCACCGCCCGTCGTTTCTTCCCGAACTTCTTGAATCTCGACGCGACCTTCAACCAAAGCGAGGATTGGAAAGCGGACGATCCTCAGCGCTATATCCACGAGGTAGCGACCATGGGATGCCGTACCCGTGTATTCGAGAATCGTTTCGGACCAAAGACTTCTATCGGACGAGGTAATATATCCTTCTCGACGATCAATATCGTGCGATTGGCTATCGAGTGCATGCAAGTGGAGAATAAGGAAGAGCGTATCGCCCTATTTTTCGCTAAACTGGATCATATGCTGGAACTTACGGCTCGTCAGTTGCATGAGCGTATGGAGTTCCAGAAAACCGCTTACGCGAAGCAATTCCCGTTGTTAATGTCTTCCTTGTGGTTAGGCTCGGAAAAATTGAAGCCTAACGATCCGATTGCCTCCGTTATCAACCAAGGCACCTTGGGTATCGGCTTTATCGGACTGGCCGAATGCTTGGTAGCCCTTACCGGGAAGCATCATGGCGAAGATGAGGATTCGCAAGCCTTAGGCGTAAGGATCGTTACGTATATCCGGGATCGTGCCAACCAATTCTCTGAGCAATACCAACACAATTATAGCGTACTGGCAACTCCGGCTGAAGGCTTGTCCGGCAAGTTCACGGGAAAAGATCGTAAGCAGTTCGGATCGCTCCCCGGTATCACGGATCGGGATTATTATACGAACTCTAATCACGTCCCGGTATATTATAAGTGCAGCGCCCGTCATAAAGCCGAAGTGGAAGCTCCTTATCATGATTTGACTCGTGGCGGCCATATCTTTTACGTAGAGATGGATGGCGACGCTACCCATAACCCCGAAGCGATCATGCGTGTCGTGGATATGATGGATAAATACAATATCGGATACGGTTCCGTAAACCATAATCGTAACCGTTGTCTGGATTGTGGCTACGAGAACTCCACCCCGAATCTGGAAGCCTGCCCGAAATGCGGCAGCAAACACTTGGACAAACTTCAACGCATCACCGGTTACTTGGTAGGAACCACCGACCGTTGGAACAACGCCAAGCTATCCGAGCTGAACGACCGCATCACCCACAACTAATTTTCAATTACCATGTTGTCTATCATAGATATCATCGAAGATACCACCGTAGACGGTCCGGGATTCCGGACCGCCATCTATGCGGCGGGTTGCCCGAACAAATGCCCGGGTTGCCACAACCCCGAATCATGGGATATCCATAAAGGGAAGAAAGTAAGAACGGAAGAGATCGTGGAGAAAGTGCTGGCTGACGAGTTCGCCAACGTCACCTTCAGTGGTGGAGATCCCATGTTCCAGCCGGAAGGCTTCACCGAGGTAGCCAAGGCGATCAAGGAAAAAAGCCAAAAGACGATCTGGTGCTACACGGGATATAAATTCGAGGACCTGATAAAGAACCCGGCACAAGCCGCCTTATTATCCTATATCGACGTATTGGTAGATGGCCGCTACAAACAAACCCTTCGGGATGAGAGCCTTTTATTCCGGGGAAGCAGCAACCAACGGTTAATTGACGTACAAGCTTCTTTAAATAAAAAGGAAATCGTAAAATACAAGTACGATCCTTTTATTTAAGGCTTTTAAGGCACACACATGCATAAAATCTTGTACGGAACAAGAAATAAACATCCATTCTCTTATATATAAAGAGAATTACATCAGCATCTATTCCTCAATTTTCAACGTGGTCTGTACAAACCACGGCGTGGTTTATAAAATCCACGGCGTGATTTGTACAGACCACGTCGTGATTTATAGAATAGAAGCGCATTCAACAAAGAATATATAAGTATCCGGATAATTATTCTTACTGAAGCGAGACGGATATTAGCATGATTTCATACCTTTGCATCCGAATTGGTTCCGTTCGCTCGTTCGGGCATACGGATTAAAAGGGAATCCGGTGAGAATCCGGTACAGTCCCGCTGCTGTGAAACTCCTTTAACATTCTAATACTACTTTCGCCACTGGCCTAGTAAGCCGGGAAGGCATTAGAATGGGAGTCAGTCAGAAGACCTGCCATTCATTTAAGATTCATATCCTCGTGGGTTAGGGTATAGAGAACACATATATAAGAACAAAAAGAAGATGATGACAGACAAGGAAGTATTGTTATTACGGCGCAAATTGGATCTTTTGCTCCGTACGGGAAAATTGTTGATGGAAAGTGCCGCCGATACGAACCGTATCGAGCGCAACATGAAGCGGGTGGCCGCCTTTATGGGGATTCCCGAGGAGAAATTGCATATCGATATCCGATGGACCATGATTATGGTGAACGTAAGCGATGAGCGAAACTCATTCTCCAAATTCCAGAAATGCGAGAAACATGGTATTAACATGACAACGATATCACAGGTCAGCAAGCTCTCATGGCGGGCGATCGAGCAAGATTATTCCTTGGATAAATATGAGGAAGAATTGGAAAAGATAGTTCGCCAACCTCGGAATTATACCCCTTATATCGTAGCGATCGGAGCAGGATTCGCTTGTGGAGGTTTCTGTAAGTTATTTGGAGGAGACTGGATCGCGTTCTTGTTAACCTCGATCTGTACTTTTATCGGTTTCAGGGTGCGTGCCCGTTGTGTAGAGGCTGGCCTTAACGCCTACATGGGGATCGCTCTTGCCGCCTTTATTTGTACTTGTCTAGCATATGCCTCATCTTTTCTGGGAATATCCGGTACTCCGTATCTCCCGTTACTGGCTTGTGCCCTATTCATCGTACCGGGCGTACCTTTGATTAATTTTGTAGACGATATGATCGATAATCACTTGCTGGTCGGTATTACCCGTGCCGCAAACACGGTGATGATGGTAGCGGCAATGACTTTCGGTATCGCTTTCGCCTTGCGCCTGCTCGTGATGAACGACGTATCGATCGACCATAAATTCAGCGAACTAAGCATGGTCCCACATGATCCGTATTACGTATATGCGATAGCGGCCGCCATATCCGCCGTTGGTTTCTCTATGATATTCAATATCCAACGCCGTTTATTATGGGTGGTTGCTTTAGGCGGTATTATCGCCGTATGCATCCGGAACTTCGTGAACTTCGAGCTGGGCTATGGTCCCGTGATCGGCTCGTTTATGGGAAGTTTCGTTGTCAGCCTGATTGCGGTGAAAGCGGTTCATTGGTTCCATGTACCGAACCATGTATTGACGATCCCTTCTGTTATCCCAATGATCCCGGGAGTATTGATGTATCGCTCGTTATTAGGTTTTATCAACCTTCACGGGGTGATCGGCGAGGTTACGAACGCCTTCTCCAATGGTATTAACTCCGCCCTCATCATCCTTTGTATCTCTTTAGGCGTAGCCGTCCCCAATATCTTCGCCCGTCGTTACATCGCCAAAGACCGTCAACGTTATCTGCAAGAGGAGTTGGAGAAACGCAGGCAAAGAGGTAAGTTTATTGAGTGGTGACTTTAGCTGATCATTCGTGGGTATTCGCACCCTTACTATTGTAACGTTTGCGTATTCAACTTGATTGGTTTAGATTTATGAAGAGGTATGTGGGTCAAACATACCTCTTTCTTTTCATCTCAGTTTCCTGAATTGTTTCTTTATCCAAAAATAATAGCCGGTTATTGCGAAGATCGTCCCCAACAAGGAAACTAAGCAAGTCAATATACGGGTAGTCATTCCCCCCCACGAGCCGACGTGTACGGAATAAATCCATCCTCTTATCTTCCCCGATTTTGGGAGATCTTTATATAATTGGACTTCCGTAATCTCACCCGTAGCAGGATCAAAGGAGTAACGGTCGCTTCCTCTTGTATTCCCATAACGGGCCGTAGAAACCGTAGCGGAGCCATCTTGGATCGTGATTGAGTTAAAGTCCGGATAATGGCTTTTCAATGCCGATAACACCTCAGCCCATTGTGTGTAATCCGTCTTTTTCTTCGCGGGTTTCTTTGCGCCGGAAGAAGCTGGAGCATGATGCGCTTGAGGCGGGTTTGCACTAATACCGAAGACACTATAAAAGGCATTTCGATACCAACCAAACGACCATGTTAATCCGGTTAACGCTAAGATAAGCAGGAGCAATGCCGCATAGAATCCCCCGGAGACATGTAAATCATAGAAGAAACGGAACCAACCAGCCTTGGTCTTTACTTTCAACCGGTTTCTCAATACTTTTTTATTACGGGGATACCAAATTACGATTCCACTTATAATAATAATCGCCAAGACCAAAGTCGCATAGCCAACTATTGATTTTCCCCAAGAAAAACTTCCATCCCGTTTATACTCATCAAGTAACCAACGATGAAGACGCATCATTTTCAGGAAAAAACCTTGTCCGTCATCCATCCCGGTCACCTCCCCGGTGTAGGGATCAATAAAACCCGCGGCCTTTTTCCCCGGTAATACCAGTTGATAAGTTCGTCTCGGGTCAGACGATACCCGAATACCGTTTATTCGAACCGAATCGGGTAATTGTTGGCGCGCCGATTCTATCAAGGCGGCAGGCGAGAGAGGTTCCCCTTTTACTTCCTTTACAAAATAACGGGAAGGGTAGCCTAATTCTAATATCTCTGTCTCAAAGACGAGAATCGCCCCGGTCAGGCAGACAATCGCAATAATAATGCCAAAAGGTATCGATAGCCATAAATGTACTTTCGCAAAGAATTTTCTCATTTTCCGAATAATTGTTTAATCCCGTCATATATACCCGGAACCGCTACCGTTCCATGGTTCTCGTCGGGAAATGATTTACTAAAGAAACGCAGGTTCTCCGCTTGTGGCAAAACCTCCGAAAGAAGATAACTCACTTTGTCAAGATGAATGTCCACCCGGTCCGTCCTTTTTTTAGACGCGACACCGATATACAGGCTTTTCCCTTTAAAATCACGGCCTGCAACCAAAGCCTCCGCCTCCCGGACCAACCGCCCCTGATCCCACCACAAACTAGGGTCGACCGCTAGATAGGTATCAAATAATTCCGTATGACGAAGAAACGTATTCAAGGTGAAAAGCCCCGCATACGAATGACCGATAAGCATATTCCAGCCGTTCGTGCGATAGGCACTATCGATAGCAGGACGAAGTTCTTCCGTAAGAAACTTACTGAAAGCCTCACTTCCCCCTCCTTGCGGAATCGCATCTATGGAGATTTTACCATCCCGTCCGGCGGCTGAAGCGGTAGGCGTAAAATCACGTGTCCGATCCGTATTTAATACCCCGACAATAATACAGGGAGGTAGATATTTACCTCTACCGGATGCCAACGTTTTCCTTATGCCTACCAGCGAATGAAAGAAAGAATCTCCATCTAGCAGGTAAACAACCGGATAGCGTTGTTTCGTATCCATATTATAATGCTCCGGCAGGTTTATCCAATAACTCCGGTCTTCTTGCAATACGGTAGAGTACAAAACCAGTTCCTTTCCTATACAAATATCCTCCTGGCTCCGCAGGGTTAGCGGGAGCAGGAGGAATATTAAAAGAATGTGAGTCCGACTCATACTTGCTTATTACTCTTGAGCGGCAGTCAATTTACCTACACCACTGATTTGCTCTGCCTCAACGGTAAGACCTTTTGTTGCGGTAGCTGTCTTCGGATCGATACGATACACGGCAGGTTGACTTCCATCGGTAGTCGTAACCGCCATATAAGCGATACCATCCTCCGAGAACGGAGTATTGCCAAATCCGGAAATAACATCCGTGGAAGGCAGCCCCTTCACGTAAGTAAGACTCTTATCCTCTCCTTTATAAATAGCCAACTCTTTCGCGGCGAATCCGGATTCAGTCAACGGACGATCATACATCAACAACAAGAAATAATCTTCCGTGATATGCCAACAACGCAAGAATGCCTTACCACCCGTCTGTGCCTCCAAATTACAATAATAATCAGGATCAAACTCCTCCGCATTAGCCTTAATACGAACTACACCGGCCGGCAAAGTCGTTTTCTGTACCTCCGCGGTCATCGTCTTGGCATAGCTGGGCGAGAACACATACACATCGCCGTTGTCTGCCGTCCAAATGGTCTGGTAGTATTGAGAACGGTTACGTCCGCAAGCATAACTGATCTTATCCGTCTTTATCAGTTTCGGGTTCTCGAATTTCTCGTTCGCATAAATAGCGACCCAAGCCTCGTTCGGATATTGCGTCCATTGCAATTCCCCTTTTTCGTAAGCGCCACTACCGCTTCCTCCGGATTCTGTCTTTACCAGCTCCGGGTATTTAACATATTTACCTCCCTCCGCTTTCACGCCGTACTTACTCAATCCCATCGGGATAGCCGCAGAATAGATCCGGCCGTTCGCTTGGAGAATACCCGCTAACGTAACGAACTCGCCATTTCCCAAATAATTCTCCGACAAGATCGTATTCGTGTTTGTCGTAAACGTCTCTTTGGCCACATCCAGATAAGAGAGCAAGAAGCCTTTAGGCAGATAACCATTCTCGTCCGCATATTCCTCACCCAGATCACCGGTAGAAGATGTAATGATATAGTCGCCGTAGATACCATAAGAAGTAAATCGCTTGATCTCGTAAGTATTATCACGCTCTTTAATCTTACCTTCCGCATTCAGTACGTATGAAGAAGTAACACCGGCATTTCCCTGGTTGTAAACCAAACGATACAAATATTTATCCTTATAGAAGATCCATTGCGTACCGCTTTCCGTAGTGAGTCCGTTGTTTTTAGCGGAGATAGAGCCATCACCCAGCGTATCGGCTGTCAACAAGTAATTTGCGTCACCGACAGAAGCGGCGACTACATAGCTCGAAACCGCCTCCGAGGTCGATCCTCCGCCATTTCCATTCCCGTTGCCTCCGTTATCCGGGTTTACAGGATCGTCGTCACTACAAGAAGTAAATACTCCCCCAACCAATAACGCGGCGGCAAGACCTGTCATTAAATAATTCTTCTTCATGTTGTTTTAATCTATTATGTTTTGAATTAATTATTGATAAATAAAAGATAGTCACACTTTAAATTAATTACCGAAATAAACCCTCACCTTACCATAGAAAGCCCTGCCAGCCTTCTGCAAGCTGAAGTTATCGTATAATTTCTCGTTCGTGAGATTCCTGCACTCGAAAGAGATATTGTAACGCCCGTTCTGTATACCATAAGAGAGTGTCAGGTTATGCGAGAATTGAGTTGGTACCACAAATTCGGATTCACTGCCTACTGCCTCCGAATACAGCGGGAAACTATGCATATATAAATTATCGTAAGTGACACTTAGCGTATTGCCTTTCTTCCACAAATTACGCCAGTAGAAGGTCACATCCGAGTTGGCAAACTGATAAGGAAGATTCGGCATACGTGCGCCATATGTCAAGCTCTCTTGGTTCGTCCCGCTGGTAACCGTCTTCACGTTATCCCTTACATTCATCTGCGTAAAGTTTCCTCCTACGCTTACCCAGTTAGCGAAACCGTAGCGAACCGAGATATTGTAACCCTTGGTCTCTACACGACCATGATTCACATAGGTAGCGCCATATTTACCGCCGCTCAAATCCGATATATTCCGTTGGATATAATCTTTCGTATTTCGGTAGATCAATCCGCCTTCCACATATACGGAATGCTTACCGAATGTCTCGTTGTAGCTTAAATTCAGATTCACGTTATCGCTGTTCTCCGGTCTCAAGGAAATATCGCCGGTCTCAAGGTCCTCATCGCCAAACATCTCCTCATTGGTCGGCAGGCGATAGGCTTTCTCATAGGACAATTTCGCTTGCAAGCTTTTCAAGATAAAGTAAGTTCCCGCGGCCCCATATCCCATCGCGCTTACCGAATTGGTCGTACGTATATAGTCATCTTGAGCCGAGGAAGTAGCGACAGGCCCCGCGATAAACTGGTTGTAATATTTACCGAACACAGACAAGTTCCAATGTTCCGTCGGCATCAAGCGATACGAAAGACCGCTGATATTTTTACGGGTTTCCTTCGGGATAGCGTTCGCTTCCGAGTCCTCGTTCAAAAGAGACTGATTCGAACGCCGGAACGCATTGATCACGTGATTGAACGTGAATGTATGCGCCTTACCGATACGGTAGTTAGCTGTTAAGGTTCCGTTCCAGTTATTATTATCCGACCGGGTGTTCTGATAAGATTGCTCGCCGGGCATCCGGAGCGGACGCATCTCGCCACGCCAATTATATTCATAGGAAGAGGTATCTACATTGTTCGTCATGTTCTTATTATAATTCGCCGTCAATACCACATCCAAGCCCCTAACGAAGAAATCACGCTTGCGATAGTCCAACGACGGCATGATCGAGTATCCCTTCCGATATTTGCCGCCAAACACCACTTCTTGGCGTACGCCCGTCTGTATATCTTTATACATATGTGAATAGGTAAACCCGAACATCAAACGATCCGCCCATTTCTTATCCACGAAACCGATTTTCCCGATAACGGCCTCGTTATGATACGTATCATGAAAACGCTTCACATGCTCGATCTTTTTCTTATTGATCGCTCCGGTCGTAAAGTCCTTCACCGGAGTATCCACATAGTAATTATTATCCGAATAATTCTGGAAAACGTTGATCTCATACGTGAGTCCGCTCCGGAAAGTTTGTCCGAAGTTCACATAAGATTTATGCGTATTGAAAGACCCGTATGAATAAGAAGCATCCAAGAACCATTTGTTCCGGTTCTTCTTGGTGATGATATTGATAACACCTCCGATAGCGTCTGTTCCGAAACCCACCGGTACCACACCCTTATAGACCTCTATACGCTCGGCATAATTCACCGGAATGTTATTCAGTCCGAAAGAACTGCCGACACCTTCTTGCGGAACCCCATCGATAAAGATCTTGATATGCTTGCCGGTAAATCCATCCATCATCAGTTGCATATCCGAGCCGACACCGCCAGACTCCCGGATCTTCATTCCGGGCGCTTGAGCCAAAGCCTCACTCAAGTTCTGGGTTGAATTTTGCAAGGCTTTCGTATCGAGGGCCACGGCATTGAACGCAGAACGCTTGAGCCGGGTCACGCCATTAGAAACGACAACCACCTCATCCAACTCCGTAGCCTGAGGGCTGATTACCACATTCATCTTTGTCCGTTCCCCACGCATCAGTTTCACGGGTTTCTCTACCGTCTTATATCCGATAGCCGATACTACTAATGTATATTCTCCTGCGGGAGCTTGAAGATGATAGATACCTTCCTCATTCGTAGTCCCGCCGTAATTCGTACCTTTTAGATAAACGGTAGCGAAATCCACGGTTGTTTTTTCCGTGGACAGGACTTTACCCGATATCATTGTTTTATGTTGAGAAAAAGCCGAGATGGAAATAAGCAATAATAAAAAGGAGAGGAAAAGCCCTCTGATTTTCTTCATCATCATTTAATCAATTATGTTATTTAAAACGTTGCAAAGTTACGATCAGAGACTACCGCCCCACAATACCTAAGAATGGGTAAAATCACATTAAAAATCCACGGAGGTATACCAAACAATCCCCTTATTCAGGTAATTGGATGTATGGAGTAAGTTCGTAAAATTGAGTTATGTCAAATTTTAAATCTATTTAAACCCAATCGCAAGTTTTTGAGAGACATTTTCTTAATAAACTTCAAAAAGGTTAACTATATTTGCGAGAAACAGATGTTTAATTTTAATTCTTTATCACCATGACAGACAGAAGAACATTTTTGAGAAACATTTCATTACTTACTTTAGGGGGCATAGCCAGCCAAAAAGTAATGGCTTCAAATCCCACCAGATCCATACCCGCCACGGATGCGGTATCCTCGGCAACCGCCGGGAAAAAGATGGGATTGCAAACCTATTCGCTCGGACAGGAGTTACTGCAAGATATGCCTAACGGGTTGAACCGATTGGCAAAAGCAGGATATACCGATCTGGAGATTTTCGGATATAGGGAAGACACTGGTAAATTCGGTGATTATAATCCTAAAAATACGACATTCATCGCCTCCAAGGATTATAAGAAAATGGTGGATGATGCCGGTTTGAGAATCAGTAGCTCACACCTGACCCCTTCTCTTCGTGAGTACACGAAAGAGAATATGCCCAAATTCGACGAGTTCTGGAAAAAGGCAACCGATATCCATGCCGAGCTAGGTGTTAGTTGTATGGTACAACCGAGTTTACCCCGTATCGAAAACGAGGATGACGCCAAAGTAGTATCGGAGATCTTCAACCGTGCCGGAGAGATCACGAAGAAAGCGGGAATCCTATGGGGCTACCATAATCACAGCAATGAGTTCAAACGGGTATTGAAAGCCGGCGAGAAACCGGAACAGAACCCGAATCCGTGGGCACCTCCTAAGGGTACTTATATCGAGGAGTTATTCCTGAAAAATACCGATCCGGATAAGGTTATGTTCGAGTTGGATGTATATTGGGCCGTTATGGGGCAGCAAGATCCCGTGGAATGGATGGAGAATTATCCGAATCGTTTTAAGTTATTGCACATCAAGGATCGTTGGATCATCGGTGATTCCGGTATGATGAATTTCCCGAATATATTCAAAAAAGCGTACGAGATCGGTATCCTCGGCTACTACGTGGAACTGGAAGGTGACAAAAAAGGCCGTACCCAGTTCGAGGGCGTAGAGAAGAGCGCCGCCTATTTGCAAGCCGCTCCGTTCGTTAAATAAAACATCCCGATTTATCCCATAAAAAAGACAGTGTTTCCGTAGGGCGATCATACGCTTGGGAACACTGTCTTTTTATTTATTTTGCCTTCAAAAAAACACGTACGTCTTTTTTCGGAAACACGTACGTGTTTTTCACGAAACACGTACATGTTTTTTCAAAGGGCATTACATGATTAAAAGCTCATCTTTACACCGGCAAAATAACTTCTCGGGCTAGCCGGGCCATAGATATAGGAGGAATCCCGGTTCTTACCTTGGTCAAAGTCGGATTGGTAAGCGTTGAACAGATTCTGCACGCCCCCATTTACTTCTAGTTTCAGCTCTTTGTAAAGCGGGAACTCATACGCAAGCTTGATATTCATATCAAAGAAATCCGGAGTCTCCACCGCCTTATCCAAAGGTATATATCCCGCCAAATGCTGCACCAACATACTTCCCGTATAGGTTCCCGACAGGGAAGCCGTGAAACGTTTGAAAGGCGTGAGAGTAGCCGTAAAATAACCATAGATATCCGGCGTACGGAACATCTTTGTCTCGGCTGGCACATTCTCGTCATCGCTCCATTTCTCGGCCTCTTTATAACGGCTTCGCTGGAAAGTAGCGCCCGCTTGCAAAGATAGCCATGAAGTTAACACCGACTTTCCTTCCAAGGTTAATCCCATCACTTTCGCCCCGGAACCGTTACGACGTTCCTTAATCAGATTGCCTTGCTCATCTTTCCCGATATCTTCCAAGACAAACACATCACTTAAGCTGGTGTAAAAACCTTCCACCAAGAAGTTCAACTGGATACCATTCTTAAAACGATGGTAAAAATCGACCGAAGCACTCAAGCTTTGCGATTTCTCCTCGGATAAATCTTTCGCACGCTGGATCATAGCGACCTCTCCGCCGACCGCCGAGATATGCATATCCTCATCGAACGCTTGCGGGGCACGGAAACCACTGGAATAACTAGCCCGGATATTGATATCTTCCGTCGGGTTAAAACGGATATTCGCACGAGGGCTGAATATTACATGATCCATCATATTATGTTTATCCAAACGACCGCCAATCAAGAAGCTCCATCGCTTATTTTTCCACTCATTCTGCAAAAATGCGCTCTCGATATGCACCATCTGATTCGTAAAGCGATTATACCCGATCATCTCGTCTTTCAAATGATCGAAACTATACTCCAAACCGGCAGTCAAATCCGATGGCATAAACAAGAATTTATCAAAACTATAAGCATATTGCGTACCGGCCATAACCGTCAGGTCCGTAGTCTTGCCGTAAGCGTTCGGATCTTGGTTCGTCCCGTAATAACTATCCCGGTCTGTATTCTGGGCAGAAGTGAAAACACTCCATTTATGTTTGTAATCCTTGGAGAAAAGATCGAATTTCAGACCTCCTCCATCAATCGAATGCTCCAACTGTTCGGCGATATCCGCTTCATGAGGCGGACGATCCAACAGATTTCCTCCCCTGCGGTATTCATTCATATGATGATACTCGAATGTCAATTTACTATAAGTACTCGTTTTCAGGTATGAACGGAAACCAACCGTTTGATTCTTCAATTTAGGCAACTCCGTAAAACCATCTCCATCCTGATCAAAACCGGAACGATGACGGTTCTGGCCAAAAAGATATAAGCCCGCTTTCCCATTTTCCGATACCAAAGAGGCATTTAGGGTCGTATTATTATCGAAAGCGGATGTCCCACCGATCGAGGTTAACGTATGCGACAATTCCCCGGAATTTCTCAAGGGCTCCTTCGTGATGATATTAATTGTCCCGGCGATAGCGGACGAGCCGAACAGTGCCGATCCCCCTCCTCGCATCACCTCTACCCGCTCGATCATATTCGCCGGTATTTGCTCAAGCCCATATACGCCGGATAAAGCGCTGAATATGGGACGTGAATCAATCAGTATTTGGGTATAAGGTCCGTCTAATCCATTGATCCGGACTTGCTGGAAACCGCAATTCTGGCAATTCGTCTCTACCCGTACACCCGGTTGGAAATTTAGTCCCTGTGCCAAATTCACCGCATTGGTCGTAGTAAAAACCTTCGCATCCAATACATTCACTAATGTGGGAGCCAACCGGCGGGAAGTTTCCGCACGATTCGCAGATACCACCACGCCATCCAAGGCGATCTGGTCTTCTTCCAGTTCTACATTAATCTCTAAGGTTTTTCCTTTCTTTAGGGTCACTTCTTTAGAGATAGTCTTATACCCGAGCGCTTTATATTCTAGCGTAAATTTACCTTCCGGCAGATTCTTCAGGAAATAATGTCCCGAGTTATCGGTGGTCGTACCGATCGTGGTACCTTTTAACAATACGTTGATAAAGGGAAGATGTTCCCCTGTTTTCTTATCCAATACATGTCCGAAAACATTTGCGTCTGAGTCGTTTAGACGGTCCTCTCCCGTGGCCTGAGCTACCGTTAGGGCACAGCACAGGCATAGTATAAAGATGAAAAATTTATTCATTTTAATTTATTCTGATAAGTAATACAATGTTATTAATCTCACAATATCAGAATATGGGAGGAGCCCGAAGCGTACGTCTTCCCCGGAAGGGAACGATATAGTCCGGATAGACCGGAGCGAAAGATAAGTTACGGATAAAGGAATAAAAAGCCGCCAGCAGAATAGCGACGAAAGCCGCACCTGTTATCTGCAAGACAGATAACTGATGAAGCAACTGAAACTCGGCGTAGCCATGTTCATGGTCCGGACGACCATCGTCCGTTTTATGATACGGGTGAGAATGGACGATTGTTACCCCGTTGACAATATGAACGTGGGTAAACGCAATAATACATCCCAAATAGGCTATGAACAGCGCAGGGAGTAATATCCTCAGATATTTTCTTAATCTATCCATCTCTTTTCTCTCGATCGCAAATATAGTAATATAACCGATAAAAGAGATACGCTGTTCAAAAATTACCTATTTGTAGGTACTTTCCTCAATCAAGTACGCCACGTACCCGATCTTCAAAGGCCGAAAGGGCCGCTTTGGCGCCTTCTCCCATAGAAATAATGATTTGCTTAAAGGGTACGGTGGAAACGTCGCCCGCTGCATAAATACCCGGGACATTCGTCCGGCAATGTGCGTCAATCACGATCTCACCGGGACGATTTGTTTCGACAATCTCCTTAAAGACACCACTATTAGCGGCTAAGCCGATTTGAACAAAAATACCGTCTAAATGAATAACACGCTCTTCCCCTGTCTTACGATCCTTTGTACGGATACCGGTTACCTTGTCGCCATTTCCAACCACCTCGGTTGTTTGTGAACTAACAAAGATCTCGACATTCGGCAAACTCTTCGCTTTCTCTTGCAAGACTTGATCCGCTTTTAACTCATCCATAAACTCCAAAACGGTTACTTTCGAACAGATCCCCGCCAAATCAATAGCCGCCTCGATACCGGAATTTCCACCGCCAACCACGGCAACATGTTTTCCCTTATAAAACGGACCGTCGCAATGAGGACAAAAAGCCACTCCACGCCCTATATACTCTGCCTCACCCGGTACATTCAATTTACGCCAGCTAGCGCCCGTAGCGACAATAACCGCCGGAGCCTTGAATATCTCACCTCCAGCCGTAGATAAAACCTTCTCGTTTCCTTCTATCGTTACCTTCTCTATACGACGATGCTCCAGCAGGTCAATCGGATATTGCCGCATATGCAAGCGCAGATTGTCAGCCAACTGGGTACCTGTTGTCTCCGGAACTGAAATCAGATTCTCAATTCCTACCGTCTCCTTCACCTGCCCGCCGATACGCTCCGCCACGACAGCGACACTCAGCCCCTTTCGTGCGGAATAAATAGCGGCAGAAGCACCAGCCGGACCCCCACCGACCACAACCACGTCATATCGTTTTACCGTCTTCTCCGTCAGGCTCTCATTGATTCCATACTGAGCTTCCAGCTTCGATAACAATTCACCGAATTCCCCACGTCCTACATGGATCAGTTTTCCATCCGCAAAGACAGAGGGGACGCCTTGTATCTTCAAAGCATCAACTTCCGCCTGATTGATAGCCCCATCTACCATCTCATGATGGATCTGAGGATTTAAAGTCGTCATAGCGTTTAATGCCTGTACCACATCCGGGCAATTCGTACAAGTCAAAGAGACATAGGTCGTCAGATGTATCGGGCCATTCAAGGCTTTAACACGATTACAAATGCTCTCGTCCGGAAAATTCTTGCCTTTCCCATCTGAATTCAAGATCGCCAACAGTAAGGAAGTAAACTCGTGTCCATTAGGTACTCCACGAAACTTAATCCCCGTTTTCGCTCCATCCTTTAATAAAATGAATTCCAATCCATCCCCATCAGATACTCGCATAGACATTTTATCCGAACAAGAGGCAACATCACCTAATAAATCCAACAATTCTTGTCTACTTTCATGCGCAGGAGAGATCGATATATCAAAGGTATAATTCGCATTTAACCCTGCGAATATACCTTTTAATTGTTCTTTTAATGTTGATTCTAACACGATCTATACTCTTAATTATTTAGATTTTCCCTACCAAGTCAATGCTAGGTTTCAAGGTAGCCTCCCCTTTCTTCCATTTAGCGGGACAAACCTCACCATCATGTGAAGCGACAAACTGAGCGGCTTCAACTTTACGAAGTAACTCGGAAGCGTCACGACCGATATTGTTATCATGAATCTCGGCCACTTTGATCTTTCCTTCCGGATTTACCAAGAAAGTGCCACGGTATGCCATACCCTCTTCCTCAATCATCACACCAAACGCACGACTCAGTGCTCCAGTGGGATCCGCCAACATCGGATATTGGATCTTACGGATAGTCTCGGAAGCGTCATGCCAAGCTTTATGTACAAAATGAGAGTCTGTACTTACAGAGTAAATTTCTACTCCCATTGATTTAAACTGCTCATACTTCTCAGCCATATCGACCAACTCTGTTGGACAAACAAATGTAAAATCGGCCGGGTAGAAGAAAAAGATAGCCCACTTACCCAAAACGTCCTCGTTGGTTACAGTCTTGAAATTACCATTTTGAAAAGCTTGTACTTTAAACTCCGGAAGTTGAGAATTAATAATCGGCTCCATACTTGTTCCTATTTTTAAATGAATACTATTTGTTTTTATTTCCGATACAAAAATATAACATATTTCTTCATTAAAACAATTTTTTTAATCGATATATTTTATGAGGTTATAGATAATACTTTATCAATCAATAAAAAGGGCCTATCCTCACGGATAAGCCCTTCAATATCTTGGGTTTTGGATTACCGCATCAGTAACGATTATAACACTCCCGCCCGTACCCGGCTCAAAGATTCGGGTGTCATCAATAAATACGAGGCGATATGATTGACAGAAGCACGTTTCGCTGCTTCCGGATATTCCTGTTGAAAACGCAGATAACGTTTTCTTGCCGACTCAAAACGCCAAGAGTCCGCTTTCTCTTGCGAAAGCATCAAAGCCCACTCCAGTATTTTCTGGTACAATCTATTAATAGCTAAAGATGTTTTCAATAAATCGCTAAATTCCGAAAAAGAGATCCGGTGATAAACCGTCGGTTCCAATGCCTCGATTAATAAACGCGTCGGTTCTCTTTGGAATGTGCTGGCTATACAAATAACGATATTTCCCTCACAGGAGAAATGCTCGGTAATATCACGTTTATTCTTATAGTAAAACTGGCGTAATAATCCCGATTCCACATAATATAAATATTTAGATATTTGTCCGTTATCCAACAATAATTCTCCTTTCGCAGCCTTACTTGATTCTATGATCGAGGCCAGAGAATCCAAATCCGCATCGGGTAATGGATAAAAACGTTTGGATATCATTTCGGCTATTTCTTGTGGTGTCTTCATACTATTCATCATTTTCTGATCTATATCATTTTTTATCTCCTTACAAAAATAGATATTTGTTGCATATAACAAAACAAACACATATTAAATAGTCAAGGTTAGTCTAGGCAAAAAATTATTACTATCGTTTAAAAGCTAATCGGATTAGATTGTTTTCCCTGATTAGCTGTTGCATAATCGCAAGGCTTGATCGAGAGATCAGGCCTTGTTATTTTCTGGTTTGTAGCGAGAGAATATCGCTTTCGCATTATCTAAACGTTCTTTTGATAAGGGTTCCACCCCCTTTAACGGATAATCGAGGCCTAATTGCTCATATTTATAGGTTCCCATCGTATGATAAGGCAATAATTCCACTTTGCGAACCACTTTATATGAACTGACATACCGAGCTAACGCCTCCAGCCACTCGTCATTATCCGTATATCCGGGGACAATAACATGGCGAATCCAAGTATCTATGCCACGTCTCTCCAATTCATCCAAGAACAGAAGCGTATTATCCTGCTTGACACCCGCCAGTAACGGATGTAAATCCGGGTTTAAGGTTTTGATGTCCAATAACACTAAGTCCGCATAATCCAAGACTTCCCAAGCTTTTGAGGTACATACGAAACCAGATGTGTCCAAAGCTGTGTGAAGACCTTGCTCTTGGCACAAACGGAAAAACTCTTTCAGAAACTCAGGTTGCAATAAAGGTTCCCCACCGGTAACAGTCACCCCCCCACGGGCGATAAAACTCTTATACCGTAAGACTTCCGTCAATAGCTCGCCGGGAGTCATCTGATATTTCACCTTCCCTTTCGGGTTCCAAGTATCCGGGTTATGGCAATACAGGCAACGCAACGGGCAGCCCTGCATAAAAACGACAAAGCGAATTCCGGGACCATCTACGGTCCCGAAACTCTCTAATGAATGTATCTTACCTTTTATCACTTACAGTGAATGGTTAATGGTTCTTGAAATAACATCCAACTGTTGTTCACGAGTCAGTTTCACGAAGTTTACCGCATATCCGGATACACGGATCGTAAGTTGCGGATATTTCTCGGGATGTTCCATAGCGTCGATCAACAAATCCTTATCAAATACGTTAACATTCAGATGCTGACCTCCATCCGGAGTAAAATAGCCATCCAATAAGCTAACCAGATTATTGATCTGCACTTCACGCTCCTTTCCCAACGTAGCCGGAGAAACAGCGAAAGTATAAGAGATACCGTCGTGCGCATGCTGGAATGGAAGCTTCGCTACCGAAGCTAGCGCAGCGATAGCACCTTTCGTATCACGACCGTTCATAGGGTTCGCGCCCGGAGCGAAAGGAGTTCCACCGATACGGCCATCCGGTGTCGTACCAGTCTTCTTACCATATACCACATTAGAGGTGATCGTAAGGATGGACTGCGTAGGTTTCGCATGGCGATAGGTCTCGTGCTGACGCAAATATTCCATGAACTTCTCGGTGATCTCTACAGCGATACTATCCGTACGATCATCGTTATTACCGAAAGGAACATATTCGCCCTCACGTTCGAAATCAACCGCCAAGCCACGCTCGTCACGGATCACACGTACTTTCGTATCACGGATAGCAGCCAACGAATCGGCAACGATAGAAAGACCGGCGATACCTGTCGCACGGATACGCTCTACATCCCCATCGTGAAGCGACATCTCGAATGCCTCATACGCGTATTTATCATGCATATAATGGATTATCTTCAAGGCGTTCACATACACTTTCGCCAACCAGCGCATCATTTGCTCATACTTAGCCATCACCTCATCGTATTCCAGATACTCGCCGCGAACCGGCTCGAACATCGGGGCTACCTGTACGCCGCTGCGCTCATCCCGTCCTCCGTTGATCGCATATAATAAACATTTCGCCAAATTCGCACGGGCTCCGAAGAACTGCATCTGCTTACCGATCTTCATAGGAGAAACGCAACAAGCGATACCATAATCATCTCCATAATCCGGACGCATCAAATCGTCGTTCTCATATTGGATAGCCGACGTATCGATAGAGACCTTGGCACAGAAACGTTTCCAGTTCTCGGGAGCGTTCTTAAACCACAGAACCGTCAAATTGGGTTCTGGTGCCGGACCTAGATTATATAATGTATGGAGATAACGATAGGAAGTTCTTGTTACCAAAGAACGGCCATCCACTCCTTGGCCGCCCAAGGACTCTGTTACCCAAACCGGATCACCGGAGAACAAATCATTGTATTCCGGCGTACGTAAGAAACGAACGATACGCAACTTGATGATCAGCTGGTCTACCAATTCTTGCGCCTCCTCTTCGGTCAACTTACCCTCACGGATGTCTTTCTCGATATAAATATCCAAAAACGTAGAAGTACGTCCGATAGACATCGCCGCGCCATCTTGGTCTTTTACCGCCGCCAGATAAGCTAAATACACAAACTGAACCGCCTCACGAGCGTTTTGTGCCGGACGAGTCACATCAAAGCCATAGCTAGCGCACATTTTCTCGAACGCTTTCAAAGCCTTGATCTGTTCGGAAATCTCCTCACGGCTCTGGATGATCTCTTCCGTGATCTCTTGGATATCCAAACGATTCAAGAAACGCTTTTTCTCCTCGATCAAGATTGCCGTACCATATAAAGCGACACGACGATAGTCACCAATAATACGTCCTCTACCATACGCGTCGGGCAGACCGGTGATAATAGCCGAACGACGTGCGGCAATCATCTCTTCCGTATATGCGGAGAAAACGCCCTCGTTATGCGTCTTACGGTACTTCGTGAAGATCTCTTTCGTCATCGGGTCCAAATGATAACCATAAGCTTCCAAGCTATTCTCGACCATACGGATACCGCCTTTCGGGAAGATACCACGTTTCAGCGGAGCATCGGTTTGTAACCCAACGATCACCTCATTCTCCTTATCAATATAGCCCGGGCCATATACATCGATCCCTTGAGGTAATTTTGTCTCGGCGTCATAAACTCCCTTTTCCCTCTCGACCTTAAACATCTCGGTCAGCTTGTTCCAGACCTTACGGGTCTTCTCGGAAGAAGCGACTAAAAAGGAATCATCCCCTTCATAAGGCGTATAGTTACTCTGGATAAAATCTCTTACATTGATCTCTCTTTTCCAGGTCTCACCCTTAAAGTGATCCCAGCACTCATTCTCAAATTTCATAAACAATCTTATCTAATACCACATTTTTACCGCCGCAAAGGTAGGAGAATTATCGTCATATTTCTGTCACATATGCTACACCAGTTCTAAAATCCCTATAAATTGCGATAAAAAAGCTTCTCATCCTTCACTATTTTAAAAGGACATTACCAATAAATGGGGAGTCAGACCTAAGGGCGAAGAGGCAACCATGCCCAAAAAGTAGATCCGACACCAAGTTTTGAAGTGAAGCCCACTTCTCCCCCTGCCGCTTCTACGATAGCTCTGGAGATCGTCAAGCCAAGTCCGGTACCCTGCGAGAACTCATTCAATTTCTCAAAACGGGTAAATACTTTGTCATGCAAATCATCCGGTATACCGATTCCCGTATCCTCAACATAGATACGAAGACCTTCCCTTTCAATGCCATATCCCATTTTAATATATCCGGATTTGGTGCATTTTACCGCATTAGTGAGGAAATTCATCCATACTTGCTTAAGCCGGTTTCTATCCAGAAGTACCCAGCACTCCGAGTTGGGACCATCTAAACGTAACTCGACATTCGGATTTGTCATCTTCGCCTGAATCGTAACAAATAACTCATTACAAACCTTGGCCAGATTGAAATTCTCCTTCCTACGTTCAATTATGCCTGACTCTATCTTGGAAAGATCAAGGATATCGTTGATCAATCGCAATAACAACTCATTATTGGATTGGATGATATTTATATATTCTTTTTTTTCTTCCGGATCATCACAAGTTACCATTAACTCTGAAAAACCAACAATCGCGTTTAACGGGGTACGTATCTCGTGACTCATATTAGCGAGAAACGCAGACTTGAGACGATCTGAAAGTTCCGCTTTCTCCTTTAATTCCTTCAATTGCTGAATCATCTTCTCCCACTTCGTATTATTGATCGTAATACCGGTATAGCGAGTCACATGGCCTTCTTTATCTCTTTCAACCTGGATTCCAGTAACCAATAAGGTCTGCCACTCGTCATCCCATTTGGTTTTGGAACGATATTTAACGTTGAAATCTTTATCTATGCCCCGGAACATATGCTCCATATATTTCCGCACAAAAACCACATCATCCGGATGTGTAGCGTTCAAATAATCCTCGGGAGTGATTGTCTTTTCCGAATAAAAATCATTGATAGGATCATTAAAAGCACTGAATTTCAATCTTTTTACATCAAAATCCCAATACGACATACCAACCGTCTTGAAAGAAAGCTCTATCTTGTAATTTCTTTCTTTAAGTTCCCGATTCAATTGCTGGATCTTAGGAATGTTTTGCCTGAATCCCGTATAGCGTATTATATCTCCATTTTCATCTTGATCGAAAGGGACACCCATAAAATCACAATACTGCCAAGTCTCATCATACTTGGTTTGTATGCGACAGGTAAAATTGATGGTGACATTCTTTCCAGCTATCAGGGATTGCATTGCGTCGTAAAAAACAGACCGGTCCTCGGGGTATATAACATCCATATACTCCGAAACGGTCAATAACCGATCTGAAACGTAATCGTTGATCGGATCATTATAAGATTCGAATTTCTGGGAATTTACATCAAAATCCCAATGAACAATATTACTGACTTTCATGGCCAGATCACGTTTTGCGATCAGATCCTGCGCTTTCTTGGCCATTTGCAACCTTTCGGTTATATCCATTTGTGTCCCGATGATCTGCAATTTTCCACGATGTTCTGTCGATAGGCGCATCCGGCTCTCATAATAACGATACATCTCTTCTTGCTCGTTATAGAAACGCAAAGTCATTTGTCCTTGTTCTATCTCATTTCCTATCAATTGAGAGAAGAGCCGGATTAACGGAGCTCGATCTTGGGGATGCAAAATATCCAGTACCGCCTCCATTGGCATATTTTTTTGGGCTACGGTTAGTCCATATAATGGATTAAAAACCTTTTTATTCACATCATATACCCAAGAAGCCATATTAGCCGCTTTCATGGCCATCTCCAGATTTTTCTTGCTTTCTTCCGTACGGAATTCCACCTCTTTCACGGAAGTCATATCATTTGCGAGTAATATATGTCCGATAAGATGTTTTTTTCTACTCCATATCGGGATAACTTTAACCCCATAGATCATCGTGTCTTTATTATGGGAAGAATAATATGCATCCTTATTAACCCGATCAAAATCATACTCAAACTCCAAGGAAATATCTTCACCCGATTGTATCCGAGCTAAAAGTTCTGAATCAACAAATGGACTTTTGTAAAGATTGACTATATTCACCACCGATGTCCGGTCGTCCACACCATACATCCTCAACGCATGGTCGTTTATACTACGCAGCACACCATGTGCGTCATAAATTTCAATACCCACCGGCAGACAAGCATATATACTCTCCGTAAATAAACGCTGTTCTTCTATTAATTTAGAAATTTCTTTCTCTATTATCACATCGTCATTTTCTTGAGAATTCTCTTCACATTGTTCCATCTGTCACTTACTTTATTTCGTATTATCATACGTCAGACATTCTAATTTATACGAAAGCCCTGCTTTTTGCAAAAGTAAACAAAAAAGTGAATTCTTTTCTGTTCGTTCATAAAGATATTATCTTTGCGCTGAAAACAAACACTAAATCTTAAATACATGAGATTCACAAGGCTTATTCTAGCGTTAACCAGTTTCCTTATATTGATCACGCAAACAGACCTATTTGCCTCAACCGTATTGCATAAAACTTCTATGGTTGATCTCTCAAATAACGCTATTATTTGCATGCATCAAGATCCGGATGGCTATTTGTGGATCGGGACTTACGACGGACTTAACTTATACAACGGAAAAGATACGTATGTATATCGTTTCGAATTAAATAACAAAAACTCTCTTTGTAGTAATATCATTCACAAAATATCCGACGCAGAACCCGGCTTTTTATGGATATCAACCTCTTTAGGTATCAATAAATTCTCACTAAAAGAACGGAAAGTCACCGAGTCTTTCCCCGGATACATGGAATGCGATCTATTAGCGTCCGATTCATCCGGCATCACGCTCGCTATTTGTAAGGAAAACAGGATCTCTTGCTACACCCCATCTAGCGATGGGTTCCGGGACCTGCCGAGAGAAGGAGTAGGCCCTCAAACCGTACGTACCTTATTCGCCGGGACGGACGGACATTTTTATTTATTATTAGCCTCGGGCATACTGAAAAAGTTGACTCCGGATTTCTCCGATACTACTTTTAATTTGCTATCGGAAGAACGCCAATTCCATAATAAACCGATCTTATCCGCATTTTACGAGAATAATCATATTTTCATAGTAGATACCGACAATAAATTATATCGACAGCATGTAGACGGAAAGGGGAAAGAATTCCTGTTCGATCTGCCTGAAATGACAAAACAATATGGTAACATCATCAAGATATGCACCTTCCAATCCAATGTGTATATCGTTTTCCGTAACGGCAATATTCTAGACCTAAGCCAACCGGAAAACACGATAAATATGGGCATCGGTATCTTTTGCCTAATGAACGATAAAAGGCAGGAGATTCTCTGGTTGGGAACAGACGGGCAAGGTATACGGATGTTTTATGACAAACCCGATCTTTTCGGCTCTATCTTACTCAAGGATTTACCGATTAATATACAGAACCCCATACGTTCTTTATATACAGATGACGATCAATCCCTTTGGCTCGGGACAAAAGGAGACGGTATTGTCCGGATACAAGCGTATGACACTTACCATAACAAAAAGATGATCCCACAAAGCGCTATCACGCATTTTACCACCGCCGACGGCCTATCCAGCAACCGTGTGTATTGTTTCCAAAAAAGCGAGTACCATCCATGTATCTGGATTGGCACGGAAGGCCCGGGACTGACCTATTATTCGTATAAAGAGAAACGAATAAAAACGATACCGCAACGAGAAGACACCACCCCTCTACGCTATGTCCACTCTATTTGCGAGGTAGATGATTCCACATTATGGCTAGCGACAACGGGTAACGGATTGCAAAAGGTTACCTTACATATAGATAAAGCCGTACCTACAATCGGGAAGGTACAAACCTTCCCGTTAAAAAACGGAAAGAACATCTGTAAAGAAATCCAATCGATGGTATATGACAACGACTCGACCCTGTTCCTCGGGAGCCGTGGCGGTTACGGAGTCATTCGTTTCAATATTTTCAATCAAGGATATGAATTCCTGCAAACCAACAATTTAAGAAACCCGGCCATTGGAGACGTGCTTTCCGTATGCCAGACCGAAGATTCCACGTTTTATGCAGGCGCCAGCTCCGGTCTCACCCGGATTAAATTCAGAGGGGGAAAGATGCGTTTACGCCAATTCGATAAAAGCGACGGGATCGTAAACGACATGATCCATGGTATCCATGAGGGGAACGATAGCTGTATCTGGCTTAGTACCAATAAAGGTCTCACCAAATATAATCCCCGGAACAACTTTTTCCATAATTATCATCAGCCTTACTTTAGCGTCACGGAATTCTCTGATGACGCTTATTGGAAATGCCCATACTCCGAGCGTTTATTCTTTGGAGGCATCAACGGATTAGTCTGGGTAAATAAACAAACGGAGCCGGAGCATACCTATCAACCCGAATTAAGTTTCTTCGAGTTGCAAATGGATAAACAAATCCTTCCATTATATAAGGACATCAGCCGGAACGGTGTAACGGTTCCGGCTGATGTGCAATCGTTAACGATTGCGTTCGTCGCTCCGGATTACATCAACGGGGAGAATTACGAGTATTCGTATCAGTTGGTCAACTATAATTCCTCTTGGGAAAAATTGCAAAAGACAAACAAGGTAACTTTCATGAACCTACCGTACGGGGAATATTTGCTGAAAGTCCGTTATCGCAACGATGTCATTGATTCGTCGGCAAAAGAATACACTCTACCTATCAAGGTATTACCTCCTATTTATCTAAGCTCATTAGCCATTTTCACGTATCTTTTTATCGGTACGGTTTTGCTCATCATCGCCACCTATCGTATCCATCACCAAATACTAAAGAAACAGAAGCAGATCGCAGACAAGATCAAGGAGGAGCAAAAAGAGAAGCTATACGAGTCCAAGCTGAATTTCTTTACCCACATTACGCATGAGCTATGCACCCCGCTTACCTTGATCAATGGCGTGGAGAATTATATCCAAGCCTATGCCGCCACCTCAAAAGACAAGACATTAGAAAAATACACTTCAGTCCTCCGGGAAAATGTAGAGGAACTGAACGGACTTATCCAAGAAATCCTTGATTTCCGGAAAGCGGAAGACGCAGGATTCAGTCATACGCACATCCGGAGAGTATCCGTATCCTCTCTTTTGCGAACTCAATTCGAATGGTTTTACCCACTATCCGAGCAACACCAAATCCAATTCAAGATCGATGCTCCCAAAGAGCTTTATTGGAATACGGATTCCGTCTATTTCAAGAAGATCCTAGCAAATCTGATTTCCAACGCATTTAAGTATACGGAAGACGGGGGCACGGTTCGTATCTCCTTACATGAGGAGGAGAACTTCCTCGTCCTTAAAGTTTACAACACCGGCAAAGGAATCGAGGAGGCAGACATGCAAAATATTTTCGACCGATATCGTATCCTTGGCACGATGGATAACGATGATAACAGGCAAAATACGACACGGAATGGCCTCGGCTTATTTATCTGTCACAGCCTCGTACAATCCTTAGGTGGTAAAATCGACATAGAGAGTGAGGTCGGCCAATATGCTGAATTTACAGTTACCTTACCTTTTGGCATCGTAGAGGAGACCTCAGACAACACGATAGACGAAGAGATTCCCGTATCGCTTCCTTCCCCAAACACGGATATACAAGAGCCGCAAATCTCACATACGGCACAAAAAGAGACGGAAGATAAACCGATGATACTCGTTATCGACGATCATAAAGACATCGTCTGGTTAATCACGGAAACCCTCTCTTCCGAATATCAGGTTCAAGAAGCTTATAATGCGGAAAAGGCTCTGGAATTCCTCAAACAATACACTCCGTCCCTTATCATCACCGATATCATGATGCCTAATATGGACGGATTAGAATTGATCTCGCTTATCAAAGAAAATAAATATACCCGCCATATCCCGCTTATTATCATCTCTGCTAAAATATCAGACCAAGAGCAAGCGGCAGGACTTAATATCGGAGCGGATGCCTATCTAACCAAGCCTTTCTCACCAACAGTTCTCCTATCCGTCGTGAATCGATTGATGACTAACCAAAGAGAATTAAAAGAGTATTTCTATTCTCCGGAAAGTGCTTATCAATATACGGAAGGGCAATTATTACATCAAGAAGACAAGGAATTCCTTGACACCGTAACCGCTATCATCAAAGAAAATGTCAGCAAGGAAGGACTCGGTCCCGAACTGGTAGCGGACGCATTGAATATAAACACTCGCATCTTATATCGTCGTTTCAAGAAAATATCTACTATGACGCCGAGTGATTTTATAAAGGATTATAGGTTAAACTATGCAGCGCAATTACTCGTGAATACCAACATGAGCGTTCAGGAAATTATTTATAATGTAGGAATTTCTAACAAATCATACTTCTATAGGGAATTTGCCCGTAAATATAACATGACACCTAAGGAATACCGCACAAAAGAGGCATAAATCATTGATTCCTAAATAGTGTCATAATCTACCAAAAGAGTATCATAATCTGCTATATGCATTTCATGACACTTCTTTGGCATTTCAAAGCACTCTTCAATTCGTTAAGACCTATTAATATTGCTGTCGAATAGCAAAGCAAACCGCTTGTGTGTATTCTTCCTTCGGGAAGCACATTATTAACTTTTAATTTAATGTTTTTATGGGAAAAAAGAGTGAAGGTAAGACGAGGAAATGCCTGACTTTATTAGGTGGACGAACCTCTTTGTTACTTTGTTTATCTTTAATGTTTCAGTCCTCTTATGCGGCCGGAGATTCTACTGTTCCTGAAATGGGAAACATGGAGATTCATCAGATCGCACAGCAAAGTTCAACCATTAAAGGTGTAGTAAAAGACCAAAAGGGTGAACCTCTGATTGGCGTTAGTATTGTTGTGAAAGGAACCACGAACGGAACAGCTTCGGACTTTGACGGAAATTTCACCTTGGATGTGCCGGATAACAGCACATTGGTATTTTCCTTCATCGGCTTCAAACCCCAAGAAGTTCGTTATACCGGGCAAAAAACATTGAACATAGTCTTAGCTGAAGACTCTGAGACACTAGACGAGGTAGTAGTCGTTGGCTACGGTTCCCAAAAGAAAGGTGAGATCACCTCATCCGTTACCAGCGTGAAAGCATCCGACTTTAACAAGGCACCGGTAGTGAACCCGATGCAATTGGTGGAAGGACGTGTAGCTGGTCTGACTGTATCACGTGGTAGCACCGACCCTAATGGCGAGGTAAAAGTACAGATGCGTGGTGCCTCATCTCTGAAAGGTAGCAATGAGCCTCTCGTTATTATTGACGGTATGCCGGGTAATATGACTTCTTTGAATGCTATCGCACCCGAGGATATCGAGGCGATCGACGTATTGAAAGACGGTTCCGCAGCCGCTATCTACGGAACCCGGGGTAATAACGGTGTGATCATCGTCTCCACGAGACGTCCGCAAGCCGGAACTACTCAAGTGGATTACTCAGGATATATCATGCACGAGGCGGTTTATAAACGACCGGAAATCTTAAATGGAGACGAGTTCGTCGCTTATGGCAAGGAAACCAACAACGCCAATATCCGCGACTTTGGTGGACGGGATAACCATTACGACGCTTTATTGAATAAGAGTAATTTCACCCATGTACACAACTTGACCGCTACAGGTGGTAATGGTAAGACAAACTATCGCGCTTCTTTAAATTACAAAAAGAATGATGGTATGATCCGTAACACCAGCCGTGAAACGATCAATGGCTCTATCGCCGTGAACCACCGTGCGTTTGATGATAAACTACAGCTTTCTTTCAATCTAGCAAACTCTTTCGTGAAAGTGGACGCAGTTTCCGATGATGTGGATAAGGTAGGAGATATCCCTAATTACGGCATATTATACCAGGCGATCCGTATCAACCCGACGATGCCTATTTATAAGGAAGACGGCTCCTTCTGGGAAACTTACAGCGGTTACGAAGATTTCAACCCGGTAGCCCGCATATACCAGCGTACCAAGAAAAAGGAATTCAAGAATTTATTGGCGAACTTCAAGGCTCAATATGAGATTATCCCCGGTCTGACAGCCGCCGCTTTCTTCGCTATGGAGAAGAACGACGCATTAACTAACGATTATAGTATGCGTGAGGAATATAGCCAATATAAAGACGGTACAAACGGACGCGCCAAAAAAGAATATTATCAGAATACCAACCGTACTACTGAATGGACAGCAAACTACAATACTTCCATCAACGGCGTACACAATATTACCGGTTTGCTGGGATACAGTTACCAAGATTTTGAATACGAGCAATTCAGCGCCGAGAACAAGAACTTCTTGACGGACGTATTCGGTACCAATAACCTAGAAGCCGGCGGTTACCTAAAAGATGGTAAGGCCGAGATGAAGAGTAAAAAAGAGACCAGCAAACTGATCGCCTTCTTCGCCCGCGCCAACTATAATTACGACGGTAAATACATGGCCAGCGCCTCTATCCGCCGTGAAGGTTCCACGAAGTTCGGAGCGAACAACAAATGGGCTTGGTTCCCCTCTGTCAGCGCAGGCTGGATGATCTCTCGTGAGGACTTCATGGAGAGCCAAGAAGTATTCGACGTATTGAAATTCCGTGCCGGTTTCGGTATCACGGGTAGTCTACCTACCGATCCGTATATGTCTCTCGCTACCTACGGTACAGGCGCTGGAGCTTGGAACGCTTACACCGGTTCATGGCTAACCGCCACTTACGGTCCGAATATCAACCCGAATCCGGATTTGAAATGGGAGAAGAATGAGTCCTTGAACATCGGTTTCGACTTCGGCTTGCTAGGTGGACGCCTAAATGGTACGATCGATTGGTATAGTCGTACGACTCGCGACTTGATCAGTAGCTACAATGCCCAACAGCCATCCTTGATCTACAACACGATCACCACCAACGTAGGCACGATGAGAAATAGAGGTATAGAATTAGCATTAAACGCAGAGGTCGTAAAGACTAAGGATTTCTCTTACACGGCTAATTTCACGTTCTCATACGAGAATAATAAATTGACATCTTTGTCTAACGACGTGTACAAATCTTCTTACGAGGATCAATATGACCTGCCCTCTCCGGGTAACCCGGGCAAGGCTTACCGCCTACAAGAAGGACAGCCGATCGCGTCATTCTTCGGTTATGTATGCGATGGTATCAACCCGGACGGAACTTGGAATCTTCGCGACATAGACGGAAAGGAAGGTCTGTCTGACGCTGACCGTACCTTTATCGGTAATGGTTTGCCGAAATTCAAGGCTGGCTTACAGAACACATTTACCTATAAGAACTTTGACTTCAGCTTCTTCCTGCGCGGTATGTTTGATTATGACGTATTGAACGAGGGTGCTATTTATTTCGGAACGACTGTCAATATCGATCAGTCTGGCACAAACGTATATAAGGATGCCTTGAAGAACAAGGTAACAGAGCAACCATTGTTCTCTTCTTATTATCTAGAGAAAGGGAACTTCTTGAAGATCGATAACGTGACACTAGGTTATACATTCAACTTCAAAAATAATAAATATGTGCGCAACTTACGTATTTATGGTAATGTCACCAATCTTGCGACTATTACAGGATACTCAGGTTTAACCCCTGACGTAAACGTAACAGGACTACAAGCAGGTATAGAGAAGCGCGGATCTTATCCCACCACCCGTACCTTCACGTTTGGCGTTAATTTTGGATTCTAATTAAGTAACAATAGATTTAAGACAATACAATGAAAGCTTTAAAAAATATATGCGCAATTTCATTATTGCTGGGAGCTACCGCATTTACCTCTTGTACGGACCTGACAGAGGAAATACATAGCTCGGTAATCGCTGAAAATTATTACAACAATGCAGGCGAGGTAATGGCCGCCATGATGCGTCCATGGGGGCACTTCTGTGGAACCATGCAAGTAGCCCAATCGCCTTGGTCATGTAACGAGTTATCTTCCGACGGTGCCGCATGGCCTCAAAAAGGTCGCCACGGCTATGACAATGGAGACTGGATTCGCTTACACCGCCATCAATGGATTCCTACGGATGGTCAAGTAGTGGATGCTTGGAAAAAATTATTTGAAGGTATCGGATATGCTAACAACTTCCTTACAGATACAGAGAATATAGATTTTGAAGCACTCCAAGTTCCAATGTCTAAAGCACAAGCACAAGCGGAGATGCGTGTATATCGCGCTTACTGTTATTGGTATGTGATGGATATGTTCGGTACGGCTCCAATTTGCGAGAAAATCGGTGAAATCAATCCTTCCTCCAAATCTCGCGCAGAGTTATTCGCTTGGATCGAAAAAGAGTTAAACGAGAGTATTCCTTCTTTGTCAGAGAGTAAAACAGAGACCTACGGACGTGTATCCAAATGGGGGGCTTACGCATTACTGGCTCGTCTCTATTTGAATGCGGAAATTTATACTGGACAAGCACGCTGGGATGATTGTATCGCTGCTTGCGATGAATTAGCTAAGGGAGGTTTCGCATTGGATAAGAAGTGGAATGACACTTTCCGTGCGGATAACGACAAGCGATCTACCGAGATTATCTGGTCAATCGTGTATGATGAAGTATATGCCAAAGGAATGGGCTGGTATCAACGTTGGTTGCATTACGCACACCAAACTGGCTGGGATTTGCAATCCGGTCCTTGGAACGGCTTGGTGACGCAACCTACCTTTTATGACTCATTCGCTGACAACGACTTGAGAAAAATTGAGGGTTTCTTGATCGGTAAGCAATATCCTCGCAAAGTAGATGAAAACGGTAATTACTACTACGACACGACCGCAGAGCCTTTGAAAGGTTCAGAGGAGTACAATGGGCAGGATTTGGTATTCGTAAACTACATTAAGTCCATGACCGAGGGCGAAGAAAACAGCGGCGCTCGCTCTATCAAGTATGAGATCCAACCGGGTACTACCGGCGATATGAACAACGACTGGGTGATGTTCCGTTATTCCGAGGTTATCTATAACAAAGCGGAGGCCTTGATGCGTAAGAACGGGGGCAAAGCAACGCAAGAAGTGGTAGATATGATCAACAGCGTTCGTCAACGTTCTTTCAAGGCAGAGGATTGGGAGAAAGCGAAATATACGACCGCTACATTGACAATGGATGAGTTCTTAGCCGAAAAAGGTAGAGAGTTTGCTTTCGAAGGAATCCGCCGTACAGACTTGGTTCGTTTCAACAAGTTCGTAACCACTTCTTGGTGGGACAAGACTGCATCCAACGAACCAAAGCGTAATATCTTCCCTATTCCGCAAAGACAATTGGATGCTAACGCAAACTTATCTCCGAACGAGGCTAACTCATTGTTCTAAATATCAACTAAGTATAGTAGAAATCCATTATTAACAAATTAGCACTTGACAATGATAGAGGACTACTATACTTATTGATCTGAAAATATAAAAGGTTACCTTTGTCACTATCAAAGGTTATCCTTGGAACTATCAAAGGTGACCTTTTATGTTTCATCCTTTTCTAACTAATTGATACGACATGATAAATCTCAAGAAATCGATGTGTTGCCTCTTTCTGGCAGCCAGCTCAACAGTAGCGATCGCACAGACCAGTGTAGTTGATCTTGTAAACCCGATCATCGGGACGAATGGAATGGGACATACGTTCCCGGGTGCTTGCGTACCCTTCGGACTCGTACAACTCAGTCCGGATACGGATACCATACCACACAACGTAGATGGTAAATACCAACCTCGCTCCTACGAGTATTGCGCAGGTTATCAACATAAAGACAGTAGCATCGTAGGTTTCAGCCACACCCACTTCAGCGGTACCGGCCACTCCGACCTCGGGGATATCTTGATTATGCCTACCACCGGAACGTTGAAGCTAAACCCCGGAACGGCCACGAATCCCGATGGCGGTTACCGTTCCCGTTTCTCGCATGGCACCGAGATATCCCGTCCCGGATACTACGAGGTGATGCTCGCCGATTATGGCGTAAAGGCACAACTGACCACCACCCAACGGGTCGGCATCCACAAATACACATACCCTACGAACAGTGAGAACCAACGCATTATCCTTGATATGATTCACGGGATCTATAACTATGACGGCAAAGTTCTTTGGACCAATATTCGCGTAGAGAACGATACGCTGGTAACCGGCTATCGTATCACAAACGGTTGGGCACGTACCAACTATACTTATTTCGCCATGTCTTTCTCCAAACCGATCACGCATTACGGATGCGAAGAGAAAGCGAAAGTTAATTATCGGGGCGGTTATGCCAAGTTCAATATGAAAGAGAACTTCCCGGATATCGGAGGACGTAAGATCGTCGCTTATTTTGATTTCGATCCGAAAACGTCTGATGAGTTGGAAGTGAAAGTCGCCCTTTCCGGAGTCAGCACCGAGGGAGCCTTGAAAAATCTACGTGCCGAGGCTTCCGGTGCGGACTTCGACCAATTAGCCGCCAAAGCCTCCGATACTTGGAATAAAGCGCTCTCCGTCATCGACGCAAAAGGAAGCGATGATCAATTGGCTATGCTTTACACCTCCTTGTATCACACGATGATCAATCCTTGCGTATACACAGACGTTGACGGTCAATACCGCGGACTCGACCATAATATCCATCAAGCGGACGGATTCACGAACTATACGGTTTTTTCCGTATGGGATACGTATCGTGCCCTACATCCCCTGTTCAATATCATCAACCGACAAGTTAACACGGATATCGCCAAATCTATGTTGAAACATTGCGAGCAAAGCGTTCATCATGCCTTGCCGATCTGGAGCCATATGGCAAATGAGAACTGGTGCATGATCGGTTATCATTCCGTCTCTGTCTTGGCGGACGCTATCGCCAAAGGATTACCGATTGATAAAGACGCCGCGTTAAAAGCGATGATCAGCAGTTCTACGATTCCGTATTATGAGGGGACCAAAGAGTTTATGGAATTAGGTTATGTTCCTTTAGATCGCAACGGTAGCGCAGGCTCCTTGACTTTGGAGTATGCTTATGATGATTGGACAATCTATAATACAGCTTTATTAGCGGGAAACCGATCCGTGGCCGATACCTATAAAAAGCGTGCGTCCAATTACGCGAATGTATTCGATACCTCGATCGGATATGCCCGTCCCCGTTATACGAATGGTAAATTCAAAGAGGACTTCAGTTTGTTAAGCACGCACGGTGAAGGGTTTATCGAGGGAAATGCCTTGAATTATTCCTTCTATGTCCCTCAAGATGTCAATGGTATGATTCAGTTGATGGGAGGCGAGCAAGCATTCATCACTAAAATGGATTCCTTATTCACGATGCATCTTCCCGATGAGTTCTTTGCCGAGACCGAAGACGTAACCAAAGAAGGATTACTAGGAGGTTATGTACACGGCAACGAACCCAGCCATCACATCCCATTCTTATACACATGGACCAGCCAGCCTTGGAAAACCCAATATTGGCAACGTGAGATCATGAATAAGATGTATCGCAACAATATCGACGGCCTTTGCGGTAACGACGACTGCGGCCAGATGTCCGCTTGGTATATCCTTTCCGCCATGGGATTCTATCCGGTTTGCCCGGGTACGGATCAATACGTATTAGGCGCTCCTTACCTTCCCTATATGAAGGTCCGCTTGGAGAATGGTAAGACTTTCGAGGTAAAAGCCGATAAAGTCAGCGACAAGAACCGTTATGTAAAAGCGGTAAAGCTAAACGGGAAACCCTATACCAAAGGATACATCACGCAGGATGACATCATGAACGGTGGAACGCTCACTTTCGAGATGACTTCCAGCCCGAACAAAAAGCGATTGTTCAACGGAGAGGATCGCCCTTATTCACTGACGGATTAACCCATTTTATCAGAAAAAACAGACAAGACTCATGAAGTATAAACAATTAATCAGCGGTGCTTTCCTGCTATGGACTTGCATCGCTTGCTCCGGCAAAAAGGAACAGGCGGCTACGGTAGCGGAAGCCACCTCAAGTCCTTGGGATAATTATTACATCGGAAAGATCGATTTCAAGAATCTTTCCCCCGAGGCTAAGGGCTCGGCGATCTATGCCGCCGTTATCCCTGATCCGGAAGCTTATATTACCAAGCACGCCCGCAAAGTCGTAGAGACACTTTATTTCACTCCGGAAGATAGTATCCCGGGCATCGAGGAGATCCACTATACATTAAAGGAATACGACGGGGTATCCGCAAAAGACGGAGCGCCCCCTTCCATCAGTATCGTATACAGCACGAAATGGATCGAGAAAAGTTTTGCCAATAATGACACCGCGAAAGTGGATTACGAGACCCGTGGCGTATTATACCATGAGCTGACGCATGGTTTCCAATTGGAGCCTCAAGGCATAGGTAGCTATGGGACTAATAAGACTTTCTGGGCTATGATAGAAGGTGTGGCGGATGCCGTAAGATACCTGAACGGCGGTTTTACCTTGGAAGATCGTCCCAAAGGCGGCCATTATATGGATGGTTACCGCACGACAGGCTTCTTCCTCGCATGGCTTACTCAAACCAAGAGCCCGGATTTCCTGCGGAAGTTCAACCGAAGCACATTAGAGGTTATTCCTTGGTCGTTCGATGGTGGCGTGAAATACGCGCTCGGCAATGATCATGATATAGACTCCTTATGGAAAGAATATATGGCAACGATGGGAGATGAAGCGTAGCCCCGGCAAAGGCTACGACCAACGGCGGTAACACTCAACAAGTTACCGCCGTTCTTTTATAGTATCACTCCCGACCTTCCGCCAATAGGCATTATAAGGTCGCAACAATGCCCATCGTAAGCTCCTTATACTGCCCATCCTAACAACCTTACAATGGGCATTGTTACATTATTCCCCTAAAACACCTTCCTTATTTGCATTTCCGTAAACATATATCTACTTTTGCGAAAAAGTAAATATGGAACTTTATACCCGAATCCTGTTGCCGAAAGCACGATTCTCTTTCTCGTATGAGGACCGGGTCGTGATGATGGGCTCCTGCTTCGCCGAGAATATCGGGCGGAAACTGGAAGAGAATAAATTCTCCGTAGATATAAACCCATTCGGTACTCTGTATAACCCGGCTTCCGTAGCGGAAGGATTGCGGATGCTGCTACGCCCGGAGCGTTTCACTCCCGGCGATTTATTCCAGCATGAGGGCATATACCATAGTTTTACCCATCATAGCCGTTTCTCCGCTCCCTCGGAAGAAGAATGCCTAGGCCATATAAACAGCCGCTTATCCGAATCCTCCGATTTCCTGCGAAAAGCGACCCGGTTGGTAATCACGTTGGGAACCGCTTTCGTCTACCGCCTCAAGAGCGACGGGCGAATCGTGTCGAATTGCCATAAGCTACCGGAAAAGATGTTCGACCGGCAACGATTATCCACGCAAGAGATCGTCGAGGACTGGAAACCTCTGTTACTAGCCCTTTGGGAACAAAACCCCGCCTTGAAAATCTTATTTACCGTAAGTCCGATCCGCCACTGGAAAGACGGGGCGCACGAGAACCAACTCAGCAAAGCCACCCTATTGCTAGCCACGGACGCCTTACAGAAAGATTATCCCGACCGAATCGCCTACTTCCCCGCTTATGAGATCCTTATGGACGAGCTCCGGGATTATCGTTTCTATGCGGACGATATGCTCCATCCCTCCCCATTGGCCATTGATTATATTTGGCAACGTTTTATCGAAAATTTCTTATCCACAGACACTTCGGCAATCCTTAAAGAATGGGGTGATATTCAAAAAGCTATTAACCATAAGCCTTTTCAACCGGATAGCGAGGCCTATAAGCGGTTTATCCTTCAAACTTTGTTAAAGATGGAACGAATTAGCGAGAAAATTCCTTCCTTTGATATCAGAAAAGAGATCGAAATAGTAAAGTCTAAACTAAAATAAAAGAATGGAATACGCAATTAAAGAAATAGCAAGAGTTATCGGTGCTAAAACAAACCAATTGCTTGACGATACGGTCAGTTTGTTGTTGACAGATAGCCGTCGTCTCTCCTTCCCGGAACAAAGCCTCTTCTTCGCCTTGAAAACCAAGACGAACGACGGACATAGATATATACAGGAACTCTATAAACTTCGTGTTCGCAACTTCGTGGTAAGCGATATGCTACCGGAGTTCGAGAGCATGAAGGATGCGAACTTCCTGATCGTAAAAGATACGTTACGAGCTTTACAAAAGCTGGCCACCCACCACAGGAAGCAATTCAACATCCCCGTGATCGGTATCACCGGTAGCAACGGAAAGACGATCGTAAAGGAATTCCTCTATCAACTGCTGCATAACGAGTTCAACATCGTACGTTCGCCCCGGAGCTACAACTCCCAGTTGGGGGTTCCTCTCTCGGTATGGCAGATGAGCGAGAAAAATACACTGGGCATCTTCGAGGCCGGTATCTCACAACCGGACGAGATGGAACGCCTGCAACCCATTATCGCCCCCACGATCGGTATCATCACGAATATCGGGGAGGCTCATCAAGAGAATTTCCTCTCCTCCAATCAGAAATGTATGGAGAAGCTGACGCTTTTCAATGATTGCGAAGCCATTATTTATGATGGGGATGATTTATTTATCGCCAATTGTATCGAATCGGCTTGCCTTTCCCATAAAGCGATTGCGTGGAGCCGTACGGACTCCGAGGCTCCTTTGTTTATCGAGTCTATCGATAAGAAAGAGTTTGAGACGATCATTCACTGTACTTTACTGGGCTTCAACCGGGTCGTTACCATTCCGTTCACGGACGACGCTTCTATCGAGAACGTGATCCATTGTATGGCGGTTATGCTTTACCTAAAACCCACCAGCGTAAACGACGTAACAAAATTCTTACATCTTGAGCCGGTGGCTATGCGATTGGACGTAAAGCAAGGTATCAACAATTGCCTGTTGATAAATGATACCTATAACTCGGATATCAACTCCTTGGATATCGCGCTCGATTTCCAACAAAGCCGCCGGGTAGGCAAGCAATTAAAGAGCACTTTAATCCTCTCCGATATCCTTCAATCGGGCACCTTGCCGAAATCTCTATATAAGAAGGTCGCCGATTTGGTTCGCCGTAAGAAGATAGATCGTATCATCGGTATCGGCCGCGACTTAAAGGAATATGCTTCCGTCTTCGAGATCGAGAAGGAGTTTTACACGACCACCGAGGAATTTATCAAGTCTCCTTCCTTCAAGAAATTCAAGGATGAGTTGATTTTGATTAAAGGTTCCCGCCATTTCCATTTCGAGCAGATCTCCGAAATGCTGGAGAAAAAGGTGCATGAGACGATCCTAGAGGTAAATCTGGACGCGATCGTACACAACTTCAATCAGTATCGTTCCAAGCTAAAGCCGGAGACTAAGATGGTTTGTATGGTAAAAGCTTTCGGTTATGGAGCCGGCTCTTACGAGCTGGCGAAGACCCTTCAAGAACATCGTTGCGACTATCTGGCCGTGGCGGTAGCCGACGAGGGAGCCGAATTGCGTAAAGAAGGTATCTCGATCCCTATTATCGTCATGAATCCGGAATTCAGCAGTTTCAATGTCTTGTTCGAGAACCATCTGGAACCGGAAGTCTATAGCTTCCGCCTATTGGATGCCATGATCCGGGAGACCGAGCGCAGAGGCATCACCTCTTACCCTATCCATATCAAGATCGATACTGGCATGCATCGCCTAGGGTTTCAACCGGAGGATGTCCCGGCGATCTGTGAACGCTTGAGAGCGCAATCCGGGGTTATCGCCCGTTCGGTTTTCTCTCATTTAGCCGGAAGCGACTCGTACGTCTTCGATGATTTTACCCATCAACAATTGGATAAATTCACCAAAGCCGCAGGGGAATTAGAAAATGGGTTAGAGTATAAGGTAATCAAACATATCCTAAACTCCGCAGGAATCGAGCGTTTCGCCGCTTATCAAATGGATATGGTACGTTTAGGTATCGGTTTATATGGAGTAAGCGCATCCGGACAAAAAGGCTTACGGAATGTCAGCACCTTGAAGACGACGATCCTGCAAATACAAAACGTACCCGCAGGGGATTCGATCGGTTATAGCCGTATGAGTTATGTGAAACGTGATTCCCGGATCGCTATCATCCCGATCGGATACGCCGACGGATTGGATCGCCACTTCAGCAACGGAGGCGGGGAGGTCTTGATCAATGGACAACGCTGCCCGATTATCGGCAACATCTGCATGGACGCTTGCATGATCGACGTCACCGACATCCATGTGCAAGAAGGCGACGCCGTAATTATTTTCGGCGACGAACTACCGGTGAGCGAACTTTCGGATAAACTGAAAACAATCCCTTATGAGATATTAACCTCTATCTCGCCTCGGGTAAAGAGGGTTTATTTCCGGGAATAAGAAGTAACTGCCAACAAAGAATGGCTCTACCTTGTTTTAATATCAAGGCACATATTCAAATGTCAGGCTATGATATTCATTTGCGTATGTTGCACATTTTGTGTATGTTTGTGCCGTAATTAATAAACAAGAGGTATGAGTCATAATTTATTGAAAGGCAAGAGAGGCATTATCTTCGGTGCGCTGAACGATATGTCTATCGCCTGGAAAGTGGCAGAAAGAGCCGTAGAGGAAGGTGCGACTATCACGTTAAGCAATACGCCTATCGCTGTTCGTATGGGTCAGGTAGATGCTTTGGCGGAGAAGTTGAACGCGCAGGTAATCCCGGCGGACGCAACCAGCGTAGAGGATCTGGAGACCGTATTCGCGAAGTCAGTGGAAATATTAGGTGGTAAAATAGATTTTGTTTTACATTCTATCGGTATGAGCCCGAACGTACGCAAGAAACGTACGTACGATGATCTGGACTATGGAATGCTGGAAAAGACGTTGGATATCTCCGCTATCTCTTTCCACAAGATGCTACAGGTAGCCAAGAAACAAGACGCTATCGCCGAGAATGGTTCCGTAGTGGCATTAAGTTATGTGGCCGCCCAGCGCACGTTCTTCGGATACAACGATATGGCGGACGCTAAGAGCCTGCTGGAATCTATCGCCCGTAGTTTCGGTTACATCTATGGCCGTGAGAAAGGCGTACGTGTGAACACGATCTCCCAATCCCCGACAATGACAACCGCAGGTAGTGGCGTGAAGGGAATGGAACACTTGATGGACTTTTCTAACAAAATGAGTCCACTGGGTAACGCCAACGCTGACGAATGCGCGGACTATTGCGTAATGATGTTCTCCGACTTTACCCGCAAGGTAACGATGCAGAACCTATACCACGACGGTGGTTTCTCAAGCATGGGTATGAGCCTTCGTGCCATGAACCAATACAGTAAGGGATTAGAGGAATATACAGACGAGAACGGACACATTATCTACGGCTAATATGTTAGTGAGAATCTATCCGGAGAATCCGAATCAAAAAGAAATAGACAAGGTCGTCAAAGTCCTGCAGGACGGCGGCCTTGTCGTTTATCCTACCGACACGGTTTACGCGATCGGTTGCGATGCGTTAAACGTGCGTGCGGTAGAGAAAATATGTCAGATGAAAGGAGTTAATCCACAGAAAAGCAACCTGTCTATCATCTGCTACGACCTGTCTAATCTTAGTGAATACGCCAAGGTAAGCAACGCCGCTTTCAAACTGATGAAGAAACATCTGCCCGGTCCTTTCACCTTTATCTTACCCACCAGCAGCGAGCTTCCAAAGATTTACAAGAACCGGAAAGAAGTCGGAATCCGTGTACCGGACAATAACATTACCCGTACATTGGTACAATCCTTGGGAAATCCAATCCTAACCATGTCCATCCGTGACGAGGATGAGGTGATCGAATATACGACAGATCCGGAATTGATACACGAGAAATACGAGCATCAAGTGGATATCGTAATCGATGGCGGTTTCGGAGGATTGGAAGCCTCTACGGTTATAGATTGCACGACGGATAATTTCGAGATCGTACGTCAAGGCAAAGGAGAATTGTAGCTATCCACCACGATTTGTATTCGCTCCTCCGGCAGATTAGCAGGGAACTCCAAGCTTATTTCTTGTTGGTCACCCGGCATTAGCGTAATATAGTTATCCGAATAATGTACCGGTAAGATTCGTTTGCCTGTCTCCTTATCAAAGACCTTGATACGGTTGAAGAACGAGATCTGCGAATCAGCGCTCAGACGGACTGTACCCACAAAATTCGAGCCTTCCTTCTTGATATCGGTCTTGATATCCGGTCTTGACTTCGGAAGTTGAGATAAGCTGGTGTAGTCTTTCGGCTCGGTTGTCAGCCAATAAATATTGGGAACGTCCGCATTCAAAGCCAGCCGTAAGAAATAAGCACCTTTGATCCCTTCCGGAACGGGGATATCCAATAATTCCTGTACCGTATTCGCCTTGGAGCTCGCTCTCGTCTCTTTCTCCCAAAGCAGTTTGCCTTCCAGATTATAGATACGGGCTACAATCGATAAATCCGTATAATCTTTCAGGGTCGTATTCAACAATCCCGCCTTACGGGTTACCGGGTTATAATAGGCATGTAAGGGTTCACAGCCTTTCCGGGTTCCGTACAAGGAAGCATTTACATCGAGAGACCAATCATACATTTGCCCCCGCAAGGATGTCCATGGATTCTGGGTTTTCCAGATCAAGATACCCGTATACCAATCCCACATATGAGAGGCCCAGCCTTCCATAAAACTACGATATTGGTCATAATTCACGACTTGGGCATACTTACAATAGGTCTCGATATCCTTCACCTCCCCATATCGCTCCAGATGATCGCCATAGCCCAGATCCTTATGATAGCGCCACGTATAATTACGAGTAAAACCTTTCCTTGGGAAACCGGCCAAATCCTGTTCCGTCATCATCTCCCGCATACTCTCGACCTCCGGGGAACCAACCGATCCGGCTTCCGGATTAAACGGATGCGAACGGAAGCTAAAGAACCATTCCGGCTCTTGTATACCGTAAGGACCATCCCCATTATCCCCCAAATAATTCCGGGTAAACAACGTATCTGTAGAGAAACTCACGAAAAGACGCTCCGGATCTAACTGGGGGAAAACCTCCTTTCTCAAACATTGATCGATATCTTTCGCTAAAGGCCATTCATTCGCCCCACACCAGAAACAAAGACTCGGATGGTTACGGATCATTTTCACTTGATCTTCCACGGAGGCGATAAATAAATCGTGATTATCAGGATATTCCCAACGACGCTCTCGGGAATCCATCTTGGTCGGGTCCTCCCAAGCGCCATTGCAATCACCACTGCCCCACAGATCTTGAAAGACTAAGATACCGAACTCATCACAGGCGTTATAGAATTCCGGCCGTTCCACCAACGCACCTCCCCATACACGGATCATACGCAGATTCATTTCCGCATGGAAACGTACCTCATCCCGATAACGTTCCGGAGAAAGACGAAGCAGCCAATCGGAATTAATATAGTTACCACCCGTGACGTATATTTTCTGTCCGTTCACGAAGAAACGGCGTCCCCCGTTATCCGGGCATTTATCGGAAGTAATCTCCCGGATACCGTAACGCAACCGTTCACGGTCACTCACTTGATTCCCGATCTCAAAAGAGAGGTTCATATCATATAAAGGCTGCTCACCGATACCGTTAGGCCACCATAAACGAGGATTCTTTACCGCTAAAGGATTCAAGGATACCGTTTTCTTCTCGAATGGCGATAAAGTAACCGGCTGGGTTAAGCGGGTTCCGTTCGTCTCACAAACCAATAGTCCTTTTAAGGAAGTGCTCCCGGTATTCTCTAGCTCGACAGAAGTATTCACAAAAGCCTCCCTTTGAGTTTTCGTTTCCGGATCACGTACGCCGGGTACCTTGGTCACGACATAAGGAGAAGAGAGGCATACCGGCCCGGTTGTCGTAATAGAGACCTCATCCCAAATACCCGTATTCCGGTCACGTACCGGTTGTATCCAGTCCCAACCCGGCGTATATTGCATCGTATTATTCCGGGCGATCTGCCCATCGCCACCTTGTCCACCATTCGGATTTCCGGCATGTGTAGGTGGATAAACCAATACCGCTAATACATTAGGGGCATCCGTACGAAGATAAGGGGTTATATTAAAAGTCTTCCTCAAGAACATGCCCTCATGGGTATTTCGATTGATCCGCTTACCATTTAAAAAGATTTCCGCCTTATAATTAATGCCCCGGAAATTTAACCAGACATTACGTCCCTCTGGTAAATTATTGATATTAAACTGACGAGTAAACCAATAAGTATAGAAATCATTGCCGACCTCATGTATATCGGGTATCAGATTGTTATTCAAGCCGAACTCGGGAGCCGGATACATATGGTTCTCCAAAAGTGTAGTCAATACCGTGCCCGGCACACGGGCCGGTAACCATCCTGTTTTATCCAAAGGCGCCGCGCTCAACCGGTTCCCATCCATTTTCACTTCATTCGCTTTCCGGGCATACCAATCTGAGTGAATCAAGGTTTTCTCTCCCGGCTCCGGGATCGCCAACAAGGCTTGCTCCTCTGCTGATACGGGCTTTAACCAGCAAGCCAGACAAAGCCAACAAAATAAATAAATACATCTGTTCATCATATAATCTTAGATTTATCCTTCTAAAGTACTACAAAATTCAGAAGGGCCTCTTCGCAAACTCGAAGAAGCCCTTTCATTACATATTATTTAACAATAAAACCTATTAATGCCGATTAGAAATTACCTGCACCAGCTTTATCCCACCATACATGAGTACCACCTTTATCACCGGAGATCGAACCCGTATTCTCTTGGTTCAGCAGCTCGATACCTTTTTGATATTCCACGGTATTCGTATTATCCTCATTATCGGAATACAATAAACGACGAACCTGTTCATTCGTATCAATATCCCCATTACTCTTATTCACGCGGTTCGGGAATAATTTCGGATAACCTGTACGACGAAATTCCGCCCAAGCCTCGCAAGACAACGGGAAGTTCGCAATCCATTTCTGTGTAATGATACGTTGTAATTTCTTCTCATTAGTCGCGCTCTCATCCCACTTAACCGTAATATCATTCTGAGCCTTGATGCTGTTTTGACCATTAACCGGGTCGACGAAGTCCTTTTGTGTTGTCGTGCCACTGATATAAGCATCGATCTCTGTTTCTGAAATTGAGCTTACTCCGGCCAGACTTCCCTTATAAGCCAACTGATTCTTAATAGAAACACGGATACCTTGTTCATACAGTTCCTTCGCCGTACCTCCCATGTTACTCCAACCACGCAACGCACCTTCCGCACGCAAGAAATAACCTTCGGCTGCCATCATTACCGGTAAAGCTGTTGTATAAGAACAAACGATCTTCGAGAAGTTACCCCATTGATTCGGTTTAGCAGGCAAGTCACAGCCGCCGCGAATACCTAAATATTGAGTACCGGATGCAATCGTCTTCCCATCCTCACATTCAACATCAGCTTGGTTCTTCGTCATATACAGCGGTAAGCGAGGATCTTGGAATCCTTCCAGTATCGTGGTTAAGTTAGCATTCATACCACTATCTCCCCATTCGAACATACGAGTTTGCTCATTACTCAAACTCTTGTTGATCAATACATCCTGTTTTAATATAGCTCCCTTGGCAGCCTCCTCAGCTTTTTGTTTAGCTAAAGTCGGGTCGGCCTTCACGATACGCAAGGCTGCACGTAGCTTTAATTGATTGGCTACTTGAATCCACATATCCAAATCGCCATTACACCAATAGTCGAATGACTGTCTCTCCTCCAATGTGGATTTCGGACTCTGGAAATCTTGAAGCGCTTTATCTAACAATTCGAAAATGGAGTTATAAATGCTCTGCTGTGTATCATAAGAGAACGAAGCACCATTTGTCGGATCTTCGATACAAGACGTATAGGCTACCGGGCCGTAAACATCCGTCAACATCTGGATCGCATAAGCCTGAACAACACGCATCATTCCCGCATAGTCTGTCAATCCTTGTTCGTCACAAGAGGCGATCAAACGACGTGTATTATTGAAAATGTGTAAATAAACATTCTCATACATACCTCCACAAAAACTACGATTCAACGCATAATCCACGTTACCGGAACCATTGAAATTATGTGGTGTCATGAAATAACCGCTAAACAAGTCTACGTTCAAACTAAAGCAGTACTGGAACAAGTTCTGTTGCGGAGCATATACATAAGACAGCGGTTCTTTAAACTGCGCGGAGAAAGGAAGCGTGTTCGGGTCTACCTCATACTGATCGGTATTCAATGTCTCAAAATCGTCTGTACAGCTCACGGTTGTTAATCCTGTGCTAAAAGCTAAAGCTGATACAGCCGCATATTTTAGAATTCTATTTAGTTTCATAAGTAATACCTGTAAGATTTAGAAATTAAGTTTTAAGTTCAAACCAAAGCTACGGGTTGTCGGCAACGCAAACATATCGATACCCTGCCAGCCATTACCCGTTCCAGCAGCTACATCCGGATCCATCGGAGCATCCTTATAGAAGAAGAACAAGTTACGTCCAATGATAGAAGCGGTCAAGTTTTTACCTGCGCCAAACAAGTTGCGGAAGGTATAACCAAATGATAACTCACGCAAACGAACATTAGTTGCGTCATATACGTACTGGGAAGTCAAGATATTAGAGTTGTAGCTTGTACCACCGGTAGTTGAATAATACAATTGCGGATCAAATTGTACTCCATCGACCTCTACAAAACCTGCGTCACGAGCCAAACCAGAACGTTCGGAAACACCCCAACCATCCATGGTAGCCTCAGTCATCGACAAGACCTTACCGCCAACCTTCGCATCGATTAAGAATGACAACGTGAAATCTTTATAGTGGAAGGTATTTGTCCAACCCATGTTCACTTTCGCATTCATATCGCCCGCATAAACAAGATCTTTATTATCGGATCCAGCTAATACAGGGGCACCGGTATCAGAGACAATAGGCTTTCCGTTATCATCACGTTGTAAGTCGCGAACATAAAGGTCTCCGAAATGCCCACCTTCTTTCAAGAGCACTTTGGCACCTGTACAATAACTTGTCAGGTTCCACTCGGAAAGCTCGTCGGCCAACTCTATAATCTTGTTATTATTGTAAGAGAAGTTAAAGTTCGTGCTCCAGCTGAAATTATCCGTAAATTGATTATACCAACCTAGACTAACCTCGAAACCTTGGTTCTGTACGTTACCAGCATTAATATAACGGCTCTTCAAACCAGTTTCCCATGGAGCGGAGATGTCAAAATATTGATTCTTGGTATTTGTCTTATAATAGGTCAAATTTACGTTGAAACGATTCTGGAAGAATGTACCATCAAAGCCGACTTCCAACGAATTTGTCTTTTCTGGTTTCAACGTACGGAAAGATGATTTTTCCGGCGGATTCAACGCTCCTTGATCTCCTAATGTATAACGCTCGTTGGTCACACCGATAGGCACATCGTTACCTACAATAGAATAAGAAGCACGTAACTTGAATAAATCCACGTTCTTGCCGAAATCAATAAATCTATCCAACAAAACACTTGCTCCAACAGACGGATAGAAGAATGAAACACCATCTGTAAACGCCAATGTTGAGGACCAGTCGTTACGGGCACTAACATCTATAAACAGACCTTCCTTATAACCAAATTGGGCAGTAGCAAACACTGAATTCAAACGTTTCTCGGCCAAAGTCTTTGTAGTCTGTAATTTATAATAGTTAGCCGGAGAGAAGATATTAGGATAGTAAGCACCACTTGTAATCACGCCCGCATCGTTAACAGAGAACTGAGAATCACCCCAACCGATCAATTCTAAAGAAGAACTTTTTGTCTTTTGGTAGCTTCCACCCGCGGTTACAGACAAAGAATAAGTATCCTCCCAAGTCTTATTATATTGGGCCAACAAATCACCATAAGTCTGCTCGCTATTCACGCGTGTGTCTTTCATCGTACCCAGCAAGTTACGGCCTGCTGTACTAGACGCATATTCATTCAAGTTCCATGTCTCATCACCACGTTCATAACGCAGGCGACCTGTAACAGAAAGACCTTCCATTATGTCATACTTGACACTACCGCCAAACTCATAGCGATTACGATAAGAAACCGGTTTTTGGCGATTCAACATCCAGTATGGATTGGAGAACTGCTCTTGAGCGGTATTTGTCCAATTGTGTACATTTATATTTCTTGTACCATCGTATACCTCATAGTTACTCTTATAATAATCCCAGTCCTCTCCTCTTGGAAACAAGTAAGCGCCCAAAGTAGGATTACCTACATAACCGGCAGTCGGCTGGTTCTCAATATGCTGATTATTATAACGAGCAGACACGTCTACATGAAGTTTTGTCCATAGGTTAAAGCCAACCTTCGCTAGCAAGTTATGGCTCATATATGTATTCTCCGGAACGATACCATTAGAAGATACATTCGCATAAGAAAAATAAGATGAGATATTATCATTACCACCAGCCAACGAGATAGAGTTGTTGGTCGTATAGCCAAGATTATAATAATCCTTCGCATAGTTTGGAGAAGAAGAAGCAAGCTTATCGCCCCAGCTAAACGTTCCTTGGTTACTTACGCCATAAGAATTCTGGAACTTCGGTAACACCATCGGAGTCTCAACCGTCGTATTGCTAGATACATTTATAGCGACTTTTCCAGACTGCGACGACTTAGTCGTAACCATAATGGCACCGTTGGCAGCGACCGCACCATACAAAGCAGCGGCGGAAGCACCTTTCAACAAGGTAATCTGAGCGATATCGTCCGGGTTGATAGTAGACATGGCATCACCACCGTCACGACCACCACCATAAGATCCATCAATCTGTGAATCCGAGACATTCATCATCATAGGAACACCATCCACAACGATCAACGGCTGATTATTACCACTAATAGATTTATTACCACGGAACAAGATCTTGGAAGAACCACCCGCACCCGTAGAGTTCGGGGTAATCTGCAAACCAGCGCTCTTTCCTTGTAAAGAGTTGATCATATTCACATTCTTAATCTCGTTCAAGTCCTTACCGCCTACCGTTTGTGCGGAATAGGTCAAAGTCTTTGATTCACGTTTGATACCCATCGCCGTTACGACAACCTCATCCAAAGCCTCTGCGTCTGAAACCATCGTAACATCGATTTTCGTACGGCCATTTACAGGCTCCTCAATCGTTTTCATACTTAAATAAGAGAATACCAAAATAGAGTTTGCGTCAGCCTCCAAGGTATATTTTCCATCAAAGTCAGTAATGGTACCGGTTGTCGTACCTTTTACTAACACGTTCACTCCTGTTAGTGGCTCATTTAGATCCTTGTCAATGACGACACCACTAATCGTTAGTTTCTGTGCATATCCTGTAACACACAGAAAAAACGCCAATAATAAGATAAATGACTTTCTCATGAAAAATCGTTTTTGATTTAAGTGATTCTACATTTGTGCTTTTTTAATTTTCATACTCTTTTTAGAGAGATCGGGCTCTCTTTTCTTTCTTTTTTAGTGCATAGGCATTTACTCTTTTTTGTTTAAAGTTATTATTATGTTCATACAGAAATCTCTTTCTATTTAAAATCAAACGGTTCTATTTTAAATAATAATAACAACGTAGTATCATTAGAACTAAGTCGTTTTTCATGTTTTGACAGACAAATATATATATAATAACTATACATACAAGTTAAAACGTAACAAAAATCAGTATGTTCCTCACTTTTTCAGGTGTTTGCGATAACACATAGTCAAATTTTCATCATCCCTCAATAAATTAAATATGTTAATTTGATTTAGTTCTAATGAAACTAACAACAAATTTCAATTAACATAATTTTCCTTCATTATCTTCTTCCTCCTATAACATCCTATAACATCCAATCGCTATCTGACTATCATCTTGGAATAAAATTACAGCTTTATTTACAAGCTTCGAAAACAACTCAGTCAGGAAATTAACCATTAACTCTAATTTCTTCCACAAATATTCAATGATTTGCACAGATTATCTCTACATTTGCGATATATATATATTAATGTATTGACTATGAACTGGACCCAGCTATTATCCGGCAAGCGTTTCGGGATGGAAGAGTATCACGAGCGGAAACATGAGAGAACTGATTTCCAACGTGACTATGACCGTTTGATTTTCTCATCCCCTTTTCGAAGACTACAAAACAAGACACAGGTGTTCCCCCTTCCGGGAAGTATCTTTGTACATAACCGACTTACACATAGTCTGGAAGTATCATGCGTAGGACGTTCATTGGGTAATAACGTAGCGAAAGGACTTATGCAAAAATATCCGGACGGCAGTATCAACTTCCCAGAGATAGGTTCCATCGTATCAGCCGCTTGCCTTGCCCATGATATGGGAAACCCTCCATTCGGGCATTCCGGAGAGAGAGCGATCTCCGCTTACTTCTCCGAAGGGAATGGGCGAAAACTAGAAGAGAAAGTACGGAAGGAACGGGGACGCTGGGAAGACTTCGTCCATTTTGAAGGTAACGCAAACGCCATGCGGTTGCTGACCCATCAGTTCATTGGACGCAGAAAAGGGGGATTTGCCTTAACATATAGCACATTAGCCTCTATCATCAAATATCCTTACGCATCCATCTATTCAGGAAAGAAAGGGAAATTCGGCTTTTTCCAATCGGAGGAGGGAAGTTATCTGCAAATCGCCCAAGAGCTGGGGATCGGGCATAACCCGGAAGCCCCGGACAAATTTCTTCGTTACCCGTTAGTTTACTTAGTAGAGGCGGCAGACGATATCTGCTATCAAATTATGGATATAGAAGATGCTTGCAAACTACATATCCTGACCACCGAAGAGGCCATACAACTATTATTGGGATTTTTCGAAGGAGAGCGGCTGGAGCATATCCGCAAGGTCATGCATATGGTAGACGATACCAATGAGCAAATCGCCTATCTGCGTTCTTGTATTATCGGGCTATTAGTGGATGAATGTTCCCGTGTCTTTTTAGAGAACGAGGAAAGCATCCTCAATGGTACCTACAGCACTCCGTTAATCAGTAACATATGCGATCAAGCCAAACAGGCTTACGCTAATTGCTCGGCTACAGCATACAAGAAAATATATAAGGCAAAAGAAGTGCTCGACATTGAATTAGCCGGTTATCATATTTTCAGCCATCTGATCGACAGCTTGACCGAGGCCGTGATGAACCAAGAGCATGCTTACAGCAAACTGCTCTTACAACGGATACCGGAGCAATATGACACGAAAGCTCCTACTACATATGGCAAGATACAATGCGTACTCGATTATATCTCCGGCATGACCGATGTATATGCGCTCGATCTATACCGTAAAATCACCGGTATGAGCCTGCCGGCCGTTTGATGTTGTAATAATGTGTTAGAATTCTTCCCGGTACTTGCTTTCCATGCGATCATCCAAGATGCTTAGATAGCTTTTATAGCGGGACTCGCTGATTAGCCCATCGTTAACGGCTTGAATAACGGCGCAGCCCGGTTCATGACGGTGCGTGCAGTTATTGAAACGGCATTCTTCCGAGTATTTAAACAACTCCCGGAAATAATGGGAGATCTCAGCGTCCGCCATCTCGATCGTTCCAAATCCTTTGATACCTGGAGTATCGATCAAATAGCCTCCCCCGGGAAGAGAAATCATCTCAGAAAAGGTGGTCGTATGCATTCCTTTGTTATGATATTCGGAGATATCACCGGTACGGAGATTCACCCCCGGCACCAGTTTATTGATAATCGTGGATTTTCCGACACCCGAATGGCCGGACAAAAGCGTAATCTTATCTTTTAGATCCGCTTTCAAGGCATCCAAACCTTCCTCGGTCCGGGCACATAGCGTCGAACAGGGATAACCTATCGAGGTATACAACTCGATTAAATTCTCCAACGCTCTTTGATCCTCATTATTATAACGATCAATCTTATTGAAAACTAATTTAACGGGGACACGATAAGCCTCGGCTGTCGCCAAGAAGCGATCGATAAATATCGTTGTTGTTATAGGATAATTCACCGTAACGATCAGCATCGCCTGATCCAAGTTCGCGGCAATAATATGCGATTGCTTCGATAAGTTAGAGGCACGACGGATGATGTAATTCTTACGCTCCTCGATCTCTGTAATAAAAGCGGTTCCTTCTTTATTAATATCGATTACGACACGGTCTCCTACCGCGACCGGATTGGTACTCTTTATGTCTTTCATACGAAAGTTACCCTTGATCTTACTCTCTATATCTCGCCCGTCTTCCGTACGGACCGTATACCAACTACCTGTGTTTTTTATTACCAGTCCCCTCATGAGAATTGAAAATTGAGAATTGAAAATTGAGAATTGGAATAAGGACTCAATGGGGTTCCTTAATTCTCAATTCTCAAGTTTCAACTTTCAATTATTTAAACGGTCATTACTTCTTTTTCTTTAGCGGCGTAAAGCTCATCGATCTTTTTGATAAACTTATCATGGATTTTCTGAACCTCTGCCTCGGCGTCTTTCTCTACGTCCTCGGGAACCCCATCAGACTTGATGCTTTTCTTCAAAGCCTCAATAGCGTCACGACGAGCGTTACGAACGCTGATCTTCGCATTCTCCGCCTCCTGCTTACATTGTTTCACCAATTGACGGCGACGCTCCTCAGTCAACGGAGGAATACCTAAGCGGATCACCTCACCGTTATTCTCCGGCGTGATACCTAACTCAGAATCCAGAATACCTTTCTCAATATCGCGGATGATCTTCTTCTCCCACGGAGTGATCATGATAGTCCGTGCGTCTGGAACCGTCACCGTAGCCACGTTAGTAAGAGGAACAGGCGCCCCATAATACATTACCTTCACACAATCGAGGATTTTCGGATTAGCCTTACCAGCCCGAATGTGAGACAATTGCTCGTCCAGATACTCAATGGCGAACGTCATCTTCTCTTCCCCTGCTTTGATCAATTGTTTCGTATCTATCATAAATATACGTTTTTTGTTTGCGAATCTTTTAATTAACAAAAGTAATAAAGATTTCCAACTTCGCAAACATATAATTAAAATACTCCCTAACAAAAGATTTATAGTACCGTATAAAAGCTTATCACCTTCACTGTTTACTTAACTTAGACGTAAAGAATAGTAAGTAGGCTACACCCACGCACAACACCAGCACCGCCCCTACTTGAGAAGCCAACATATCGGATGCCACGCCCATAAAGATCGGGAAGATCGTGCCGCCAAACAGTCCCATAATCATCAAGCCGGACACCTCATTTTGCTTATTCGGCATAGAAAGCAGGGCTTGGGCGAAAATAATGGAGAAGACGTTCGAGTTTCCAAAGCCGATCAAGGCGATACAAGCATAGATGATCTCTTTCGAATGGAAGAACAGCAGACCGATCATCGCCAATAACATCAAGAAAACACTAAAGGCAAAGAATCCTTTCGGAGAGACTTTTCGCAAGATAAAAGCCCCGGAGAAGCATCCCGCCGTACGGAAGATGAAATACAGGCTCGTGGCGAAGCCTGCGTCGGCCAACGTCATGCCTAGACGTTCCATCAAGATCTTCGGGGCGGTCGTATTCGTCCCTACATCGATCCCCACATGGCACATGATACCGATAAAGCAAAGCAGGATAAAAGGCTTGCCCAGCAAAGCCAGACATTCGCCAAAGGTGGAGGGCCGCCCCTCCTCTTTGATCTCATGGATAGTGGTAGCTCCCAATAGCAGGATAGCGATCACGGCGATCACCATATAGACCGGAAACAAGACACGCCAACCGAGTCCCATCGACGGTATCGCTTGGGTAGCGCCCCACATAGCAATATAAGGCGCCAAGAAGGAGGCGATCGCCTTCACGAACTGACCGAATGTCAAAGAACTAGCTAGTTTATCCCCGCTTACGATATTCGATAATAACGGGTTCAAGGAAGTCTGCATCAAAGCGTTGCCGATACCCAACAGGGAGAAGGATATCAACATGACCATATACGCGTCGTCGAAGATCGGGATCACCAGTGAAAGAAACGTTACGATCAAGCTCAATAACACGGTCTTTTTCCGCCCGATACGGTTCATCAACATCCCCGTCGGGACGGAGAAGATCAAGAACCAGAAAAACACGAGCGACGGGAAGATATTCGCCTCCGAATCACTCAAGCCTAAATCCGCTTTCAGGTAATTAGAGGCGATTCCCACTAAGTCCACGAATCCCATGGCGAAGAACGCCAACATCACGGGAATCAATTTCAAGGATGAAGTCTTCTCGCTCATGGCTTATAAATCTTTAGGGTAAGCAGGCCATGCGCCACTCTGCGTACAAACATAAGCGGCTACTGTTACCGCTTTCTCATGTGCCTCACGTAAAGGTTTTCCGGTTAAGATCGATGAAATAAACGCCCCGGAGAAAGAATCGCCGGCGCCTACCGTATCTACCACCTGTACCTTCGGGGTAGGAATCGTAGAGACCTCCTCCTCGGAAAAGATCGTACTATACTCCGCCCCGGCCGTAAGTACCAAATAGCGCAAACCATATTTCTTCATGAACCAGCGACACATATCCTCTATCGTGCCTTCCAGACCAAACATCGGGCGAAGCATTTCCAATTCCTCATCATTGATCTTGAATACGTTCGCCAATTCGAGCAACGATTCGATCAGCTCCTTCGAATAGAAATGCTGACGGATATTGATATCGAAAAAGCGCAAGGCATGACTAGGCATATAAGAAAGCAAGGTACGAAGCGTCTCACGAGATTCCGCGGCACGTTGCGCCAATGTTCCGAAGCATACGGCGTCCGCACGTTTCATCAGGTCGATAGACGCTTGGGTAAGAGGGATATGATCCCATGCCACACCTTCGATGATCGTATAGGAAGGGATGCCGTTCTTTAGCTCTACCATCACGCTTCCGGTCGGATATTCCACCGTACTGATATAATTACTATCGATACCGTTCTTATCCAATTCCTGAATAATCTCGGTTCCGAACACGTCGTTGCCCACGGCACTGATCGCGTAACCTTCCGCTCCTAATTGGGTAGCGTGATACACAAAATTAATCGGCGCTCCACCGGCTTTCTTCACTTCCGGGAAAACATCCCACAATAATTCACCAATGCCTACTACTACAGGTTTACTCTTTTCCATGATATATTTTGTTTTTAATTATTTGAAGGGATAAATGGTTAATGACGTAACCGTAAACGCTCCTCCCTTCGCATTGAAACTAATGCGATTATACGGCTCTTCCGGGAAGACTAGGTTGGTCATGACAAACTCTCCATTCCCGTCGAAGGCCTCTATGCTACAATTGTCTACCAACAAGCGTAAGGTATATTCCTTAGCGGCGGAGATCGGGGCCGAGGTAGCCGTGGCGAATGTCTTGCTAAAATCCGTAGCCCCGCTGTTACGGCGATCCATCGTGAACGTATTATCCAGAAGATTATAATACATCTCCACTTCCTCGCCTTTCGAGTTAAACAACTGGAAGCTCATGATATCGGCTCCGTTATTCTTAAACTTGATCTCGATCTCATAGGTTCCCGTATGATCGGAAAGTATCGGATTGACCTCATGGGAACGGTCTACCTTGAAGGAACCTTTCTTCTGGGCTTTACCTCTCAATTTCAACATTTCGGGAGACGGGGTACTGCTCAAATACGTCTGTCCGTTTTTCGTATAAAGAGCCAAGTCGCGAGGAACCGAGTTCGCGCTCCGGTATTGCGAGGTCGGCACGTTATTCGCGTACTCCCAATTGCTCATCCAAGCCAAGGCGATCTTCCGGTCCTCCGGAGCGTTACTCCAAGTTACCGTAGCGTAATGATCCTTGCCGTAATCCATCCATTTGGTCAAGGCCGGAGATTCATTCACGAACTGTTTCCCATCGAACGTACCTACGAAATATTGGGTAGCGGAGCCGCCAAACGGACCGCCGGGATTGATATTACAGATCAAGACCCACTTCTTCAATTCCGTACCCTTCACCGGAAGCTCGATCAAGTCCGGGCATTCCCAAACGCCCGCATGCGCTCCTTGTCCTTCCCCGAAACTGCTCTCATACGTCCAGTCCTTCAAATTGGGAGAAGAATAGAGTTGCATCTCCTGCCCTACGGCGAGCACCATGATCCATTTATTGGATTCCTTATGCCAGAAGACTTTCGGGTCACGGAAATCACGTTGCGTAGAAGTAAGAATCGGATTCCGGTCATATTTCTTGAACGTCCGGCCGTTGTCCAAGCTATAGGCCATACTCTGCACTTGCCGGTCGCTGGCCGAGGTATAGAAAGCCACGATAGCGCCAGCGCCAAAACCGGCGGTATTATCCTTATCCACCACACAGCTACCGCTGAAGATCGTACCCAAGGCATCCGGAGCGATCGCCACCGGTTGATGCTCCCAATGAATCAAGTCCTTGCTGATCGCATGCCCCCAGTGCATATTCCCCCACATCGAGCCATACGGATTGTATTGATAGAACAAATGATACTCACCATCCTTGTACACCATGCCGTTCGGATCATTCATCCATCCCCAAGCCGGCGAGAAATGATAAGCCGGACGGAATTTCTCCCGGTTAGACGAATCAAACTGATCGGATAGCTTCATCTCTTTCCAGCAAAGAGCCGATTCCGGGGCAAGCTGGAAGTTGAAGGAGATATGCTTATCCGCATACCCCGAGAGATCTACCGAAACGAAATAATCCACCTTATTCACCGCCAAACGAACATTAAAAGTCCGTACCACGTCATTATCGACAATCATATATAACTTGGATTCCGGCGAGGACTCCTCGACCGGAAGCAACAAATACTTGGCTTGCGCATCCACACGGACAATGCTTTGTCCTTCGCCCAGATGCTTTATATCTATAGTACGTTCTGTCGCATATCCGGCCAACGGATCGACAGTACTTAATAAAACGACACCGACAGCCATACATAAACTCTTAAGAAGTCTCTTTGTTTGTTGTTTCATAAACGAACGGATTAAAGGATAATACAGTTTGATTCTCCGCCAAAATTAATAGGATTCTTCCAGATAGAAAAACACTTATCCCCTAAAGATGAGGAGATATGACATTTGTGATAAAGATCGTACAAATGTTATTGATACTCGGTAGGCGTAACCCCGTAGACCGCCTTGAAACATTTAGAGAAGTAAGCGGGCGAGGAGAAACCGGTTCGGTAAGCGACCTCACTCACCGTATACGCGTTCTGCCTCAACAACTGGGTCGCCTTATTCAAGCGATAGGTACGCAAGAACTCGACGGGTGCGGTTCCGGTAAGCTCCTTGATCTTCCGGTGAAGGTGCCCCCGGGATAATCCCAAGGTCTCGCTTAGTTTCTCCACATTATATTCGGGGTCTGCGTAAACCGCCTCGATCTGTTCCGCGAACTTACGCAAGAAGGCATCATCGACACTCTCCACCTTTTCCGGCTCGGACAGAAGGAGCTTATTATCCCGCAGCTTCTCCAACAAACGTTCCCGTAACTTCCGGCGTTCTTGCAATAGGTGGATAATCTTGATCTTCACGTAATCCGTATGGAAAGGCTTCTGTATATAATCGTCCGCCCCGCCGGTTATTCCGAAAATCCGTTGACGCTCATCGGTCAAGGCGGTCAATAAGATCACCGGGATATGGCTAAAGGGAAGTTGCGACTTGATCGTCCGGCAAAGTTCGAAACCATTCATCTCCGGCATCATCACATCGCTTACTACCAATGATATCTCCTCCTCTTCCAATACCCGCAAGGCATCTTTCCCGTTCGCAGCCGTCCGGATCTTGAAATGAAGGCTAAGCTCGCGTTCCAAAAAGCCGCGGACCTCATCGTCATCCTCGGTGATCAGTATCGTATAAGGATAGGTCTTGGAAAGCATCTCCTTGGTTTCCGAATCGTCCAACCGGGAGGCTTCGTAGGCTTGATGGGATACGGACGTTTCCATCAGGTCGCTATCCTCGAAATGCGCCTTTCCTTTCCGTAGGCAAACCGTAAAGGTAGTTCTTTGCCCCGGCTCGCTCTCCACACGGATCTCCCCTCCGTGCATATGTATATACTCCTTTACCAAATGCAATCCGATCCCGGTTCCCATCGACCGATCCTCCGTATAGAAACGATCAAACAGATGCGGAAGGTTACCGGGTTGGATACCACTTCCCGTATCAATAACCCGTATAAAGACCCGGTCTCCCTCTTCCGTCAGCTCTATCCGCACGCTACCTCCCTCCGGCGTAAACTTAAAAGCGTTCGAGAGAAGATTGACTAATACCTTCTCCAATAAGTCCGGATCGATCCATAGTGTACATTGCTTCATCGAAGAAGTGATTGTATAAGAGATCGCACGTACCGAGGCCATACTGTCAAAATAAGATTTGATCTCGCCAACGAAAGGAACCAAATCGATTTCCCGTACCGCTAGTTTCTCTTGCTTGCCTTCCACCTTCCGGAAATCCAATATCTGATTGATCACACGCAACAAACGGTTGGCGTTCTTCTGGATCAGTCCTAGATCCGAGGCGTAAGGAGATTCCCGCAACGAGACAATCAAGCGATCCAAAGGGGCGAGAATCAAGGTCAAGGGCGTACGTACCTCGTGGGAGACATTCGTAAAGAATTGGAGTTTCTGCGCCGTCACCTCTTTCATCTCCGCGTTCAAGGAGATTAGCTTACGATTCGCTTGCCTCATCTTCCGGTTTATGTAAAAGGCGTAAATGGAAAGGGCGATAAAACCGATCATCAATAAGGAGATCACCCCTAAAGAGTTTCGCAGGAAATAAAACCGGTCGGACAAACCGTCGATACGGGAACGCTGCGCCTCGATACGTTGCTTATATTTCTGGAGTTGGTCCGCTTGCAACAATAAGGTGCGGGCAGACTGATAATCTACCGGGGCCGTACGAAGAGGGATAAACTTATCCACCGGCTCCCCCTGAATGATACGCATAGCCGTGCGAATCACTTGCTCCCCTCCTGTCGGATAGAGGAAAGAGGCGTTGATCCGTCCATCTTCCACGGCTTCCAGACCGGCACCCGCCACAGCATCCACGCCGATAATCCGCAAATCCCGTCCTCGGATGGAATCCCATGCCATAAAGTATTCCCGGGCGGCTATGGCCATCATGTCGTTATGGGCGTAAACGAAATCTATCTGCTCGGGATGCTCTAACTTCCGAAGCTCCATCCGGGCGGTATCGACCAGCCATTGTCCTTCTATCTTACGGAAAGAAAGATCCTCCCTTTCTCGCAAGGCATCGACAAAACCTTTATGTCGCTCTTGCGCCGGGGAGGTTTGCGTGAGTCCCCATATCTCTAAGATAATAGCGTTCGGGGGAAGATAATGGGCGGCGTAATTGCCTGCCGCTAGTCCGATCTCATAATTGTTCGCCCCGACAAAAGAGGTGTATTGATCGGTATTTACCTTGCGATCTGTAATGATCGTCGGGATTCCGGCACGGTACGCTTCCTCGGCAACTGCCGTGATCAGCTCGGATTGATAGGGGGAGATGATCAAGACATCCACCTTTTGGCGGATCAAGTCTCGTATTTGTTGTATTTGTGTCTCGTTATTGTTTTGCGCGTCCTTTATAATAATTTCCACATCATCATAGTTAGAGGCTTCGATACGCATATCGTTAATCATAGCTTCCCGCCAAGCATCGTCCAACATACATTGGGAGAGGCCAATAACGTGCCTCTTCTGTTTCCCCGAGCTCGTACAACCACACAATACGATCAAGGTTAACCATACTAGTAAAAAGGGATGCTTCATATACAAGAATAAAGGTCTAACGTATTTGCCACAGGGCTGGCACAACCTTGCCATGCCTGTGGCACGACAGTGCCATACGGATGGCACTGCCATGTCATCGGTTAATGGCACTAATTATGCACCAGTGTCCCGATATTCTCTCCGCTCATCACTTTCTTCAAGTTGCCGTTGGTATCCATATCAAATACGATGATCGGGAGGTTGTTCTCTTTACACATCGTGGTAGCGGTCAAGTCCATTACCTTCAGGCCCCGGGTATAGATCTCATCATACGTAATATCGGAGAACTTGGTAGCCGTAGGATCTTTCTCCGGATCAGCGGTGTAAATACCGTCCACACGGGTACCTTTCAGCATGACATCCGCCTCGATCTCGATGCCTCTCAAGGAAGATCCGGTATCCGTAGTAAAGAACGGATTACCCGTACCGCCAGACATGATTACCACGTTGCCTTGTTCCAGCAACTCGATCGCACGCCATTTATTATAGAACTCGCCGATCGGTTCCATACGGATAGCCGTCAGTACCTTCGCCTTCACACCTTGAGCGACCAAAGCGGAGCTAAGCGCCAAGCTATTGATCACCGTTGCCAGCATACCCATCTGGTCTCCTTTTACCCGATCGAAACCTTTGGAAGCGCCGCTCAACCCGCGGAAAATATTACCTCCACCGATCACGATACCGATCTGTACACCCATCTCGGCGATCTCCTTGATCTGTGCCGCATATTCATTCAAGCGAACCTCATCGATCCCATATTGTTTACCACCCATCAGCGACTCACCGCTTAATTTTAATAAGATACGTTTGTATTGAGCCATGTTTTGTATATATTTAATATGTAATTCCGCAAAAGTAACGAATAATCCGATATTCGCATAAAAAAGATCGCCCCAACCGGTGTCGGGGCGACCTAAACACTAATCCCGTGTTTTGTAAGCTGCGAGGATTAGCTAAAATTATATGAAACGTTACTGGTTACTTTTTATCTAAGATCTCCAAGGTATCGGCGGCGATCATGAATTCCTCATCCGTAGGAACGACGATGATAGTCACCTTACTGTCCGGAGTGCTGATTACCATCTCCTCGCCGCGCATACCCTCGTTCTTCTCAACATCGATCTTCATGCCCATGTATTCCATGTTCTCGCAAACCGCACGACGGGTCGCCCATTGGTTCTCACCGACACCACCGGTCCAAACCAAGATATCACAACCACCCATAGCGGCGGCATAAGCGCCGATATATTTCTTGATGCGGTAGTTATATACGTTCAAGGTCATGATCGCACGCGGATTTCCGGCAGCTACGGCAGCCTCGATCTCACGCATATCGGAAGAGATACCGGAAAGACCGGCAACACCACTTCTCTTATTGATCAAGTCGGAAAGGCCGGCACCATCCATGCCTTCCTTATCCATGATGAAAGACAAAGCACCCGCATCCACGTCGCCGCAACGAGTACCCATCAACAGACCCTCAACCGGAGTCAAGCCCATGGAAGTATCCACGCTCTTACCATTCTTGATAGCGGTGATAGAACCACCGTTACCTACGTGAGCCGTGATAATCTTCTGATCCTCATAAGGAACACCTAAGATCTCGCAAGCACGACGGGATACATATCGATGACTGGTTCCGTGGAAGCCATAACGACGTACGCCATATTTCTTGTACATCTCGTAAGGCAAACCGTACATATACGCATAATCCGGCATGGTCTGGTGGAAAGCCGTATCAAACACCGCTACTTGAGGAATACCCGGGATCAAAGCCTCCATCGCCCGAACACCCTTCAAGTTAGCCGGGTTATGAAGCGGAGCCAAATCAGAGCACTCGATTACCTTATTGATTACATCCTGATTGATCAATACGCTAGAAGCGAACTCCTCGCCACCATGTACCAAACGATGACCTACAGCGTCGATCTCCTTATAGTCCTTGATACAACCATAAGTAGCGTCGGTCAATACGCTCAAGATAAACTCGATACCTTGTTGATGGCCGGGAATCTCTCTCTCGATAACCACCTTCTTGCCCTCCTTATCCGTCAATTTCAGGAACGCGCCCGGCAAACCGATTTTCTCGATACCACCTTGAGCCATAACCTCACCGGAGGTCATATCGAATAACTTATATTTGATAGAACTACTACCGCAGTTCAATACTAGAATCTTCATATTATTAAGTCGTTAGGATTATCTATTATTTTGCGGATTTCAAACCGATGGATTGATTACAAGCGATCGCTACCATCTTATAAATATCGTCTACGGAACAACCGCGAGACAAGTCGTTCACCGGAGCGGCCATACCTTGAAGGATAGGACCGACAGCCTCAGCGCCACCCAAACGTTGAACCAGCTTATAAGCGATATTACCCACCTCCAAAGTCGGGAATACCAAAACATTCGCTTTACCGGCGATCTCGCTACCCGGAGCTTTCTTGCTACCTACAGCCTCAACCAAAGCGGCGTCGGCCTGCAACTCTCCGTCGATCTTCAAATCCGGAGCCATTTCCTTAGCCAAGCGAGTAGCCTCCACTACCTTGTCCACCATCTCGTGAGAAGCGCTACCCTTCGTAGAGAAGCTCAACATAGCCACACGAGGCTCAACGCCTACGATATTACGAGCCGTAGCGGCGGTAGCGACAGCGATGCTAGCTAACTCTTCCGCGTTCGGGTTTGGCATAACCGCGCAATCAGCGAATACCAAAATACCATTATCCCCATATTGAGGAGTCTGCGTGAACATAAGGAACGCACCGGAAACACACTTCATGCCCGGAGCCGTCTTGATAATTTGCAAAGCAGGACGCAATACATTACCCGTCGTATTCTCAGCGCCAGCGATCTCACCGTCAGCGTCACCCGCCTTGATCATCAAACAAGCCAAGAACAAAGGATCTTCAACTAGAACCGCAGCCTTCTCGGGAGTCATACCCTTCTTTTGGCGAAGTTGGAAAAGCAAGTCTGCGTATGCGGCTTTCTTCTCGTGATTTTTCGGATCGACAAGGGTTGCCTCACCGATGTGGTTCAACCCAAAACCAGACGCCAACTCCTTGATCTCAGCGGGGTTTCCAATTAAGATAATGTCTGCTACACCGTCGGCCAGTAATCGGTCGGCAGCTTTAAGAGTTCTTTCCTCGGTACCTTCGGGAAGAACGATACGCTGCTTGTCAGCTTTAGCGCGCGCAATAATGTCTTGCATTAAATCCATAGCGGAAGATATTTTATATTATTTAATAATTGTACTCGTAATCCGGCTACAAAATTAGGCATAATGCAATATAGAGTTTACAAAATAGGCAAAAGAATTACAGGTAGAGATACCAGTTTCAGATCTTTTAACAGTAATTCGTCACTTCCCGCTCCCCAGAGAGTATTTGTTGCAGTTCTTCCGCTGTCACATTCACACTTAGCTTGCCTTTATGGGCCACGGAGATCTTTCCTCTCTCCTCCGAGACAATAATGACCAAGGCATCCGTTTCCAATGACATCCCTAAACCGGAACGATGGCGCAATCCCATATCCTTGGGAAGGGTGGCGTTCTGGGCGACCGGCAAGATACAACCGGCCGCCTTGATCCGGTTATCGGCTATGATCATGGCACCATCATGCAACGGGCTGTTCTTAAAGAATATATTCTCGATCAAGCGGGCATTTACATCGGCGTTGAACATCTCGCCCGTATGCTCATAGATCGTCAAGTCCATATCTTGCTGGATCACGATCAAGGCACCCGTCTTTTTCCGGGCCATATTCATACAGGCCAAGACAACAGGAGCGACAAACTTCCCTTCTTTCTCCGGGTCGTCTCCTCGTTTGGAAAAAAGTTTTCCTAGGAATTTCCAGCCCCGGTGCGAACCTAACGCCAACAGGAAACGGCGGATCTCGTCTTGGAAGAGGATTACCAAAACCACGAAACCTACGCTAATAAACTTATCCAAGATGGCCCCCATCAACCGCATCTCCAATACCTGCGAGATCAAGATCCATACGACGATGAATGATACGACCCCACTGAATATAGCCAATGTGCCCGAGCTTTTCATCAACTTATAGGTCTGGTACAGGAAGAAAGCCACCAGCAATACGTCAATCAAGTCTTTTATACCGAAATGCATCCACATAGTTAATTGAGAATTGAAAGTTGAAAATTATTTGTTGGTCATTTGACCTATGACGCGAATGGCTTCCACTGCTTCCCGCACATCATGTACACGAAGGATATTAGCGCCGTTCAAGAGAGCGTACGTATTCAATACGGTCGTTCCGTTCAAGCTATCCGCAGGGGTTCCACCCAGTAATTTATAAATCATGCTTTTACGGGAGACTCCAACTAATAAAGGCAACTCAAAAATAGAGAACTCCTTTAAATGGCTCATCAATTGGTAATTCTGCTCCAACGTCTTACTAAAGCCAAAGCCGGGATCGAGGATGATATCATTCACCCCTAAAAGCCGAAGCTGGCGTACCTTCCGGGAAAAGTACAGCATGATCTCCTCCATCATATCCGGGTAATCAGTATGCCTCTGCATAGTTTGAGGGGTTCCACGCATATGCATCATAATATAAGGCACCTTCAAATCCGCTACCGTTTGGAACATATCCGCATCCAACTCACCGCCGGAGATATCGTTAATGATAGCTGCTCCATATTCCTCTACGCAACGACGCGCAATCCCCGCACGAAACGTATCTACGGACACCGGGATATCCGGGTAATGCTTATTTAATATATGTAAGGCAAACTCCAAACGGCGCATCTCTTCCTCCGGCGTAACCTCAGCGGCATCCAGACGGGATGAATAACCACCGATATCTATCCAATCCCCTCCCTCCGATAAGATTTCCCGGATACGGTCCTCGATAGCGGTCTCGGTCTGTTTGCGGCTGCCCGCATAAAAAGAATCAGGAGTAATATTCAAGATTCCCATCACCAACGGTGTCGCTAAAGAAGTAAGTGTCCCTCTAATATTGAGCGTTTTATCTAACATGATCTTTCCTTATTTCCAGCAAAGATACAGGTTTCTCTCTTAAAATCTCCTTCTAGATTCTTCATTCTTTATTTAATTGCTACATTTGCGCCGAATTAGACAGGAATAAATATTTAACGCGATACAGTCATGAGTATTATCGACCTCTATGATTTATTTATACATAACCCTCAAATAACGACAGATAGCCGGAACTGTCCGAAGGGTTCTATCTTCTTCGCCTTAAAAGGCGATAAATTCGATGGAAATCAATATGCCGGGAAAGCCTTGGCATCCGGCTGTGTCTATGCCGTCATAGACAATCCCGATTATTATATAGGCGAACGCACGATCCTTGTTGATAACGTGCTGAAGACCTTGCAACAATTAGCGCACCATCACCGCAAGGTACTGGGGTTGCCGATCATCGGGATTACCGGAACGAATGGCAAGACCACGACCAAAGAGTTATTGGCTGCCGTACTCTCAACGAAATTCAATTTGCTATATACCGAAGGTAATTTCAATAATCATATTGGCGTTCCCTTGACCTTGCTCCGATTGACTCATGACCATGAGATGGCGGTTATCGAGATGGGCGCCAGCCATCCGGGAGACATCAAGGAATTAGTGGATATCGTCCATCCTAACTATGGCATCATCACGAACGTAGGCCGTGCCCATCTGGAAGGCTTCGGTTCTTTCGAGGGTGTGATCCGGACAAAAGGGGAGTTATATGATTATATCCGTCGCTCCAAAGGCAAGATATTTATCAAGAAAGAGAACGAGTACCTTCAGTCTATCGCCAAAGGCATCGAACAAATCACATATGGAAACGGGGATGATGCTTTTGCGTCCGGACAGGTAGTCAGTTGCGATCCTTTCTTAGTGTTCAATTGGAAGCAACAAGGAAAGTTGCATACCGTCGAAACACATATGATCGGTAGTTATAACCTAGATAATGTATTGGCCGCCGTCGCCGTAGGCCGCTTCTTCAAGATCCCGGCAGAGCGTATCAGTCGTGCTATCGCCGCTTACGAGCCAACCAATAACCGTTCCCAATTCAAGAAAACCGAGAATAACGAATTGATTATCGATGCTTACAATGCGAATCCGAGTAGCATGAAAGTAGCTCTGGACAATTTCATCACCATGCCCGTACAGCCTAAAGCCATCATCCTTGGAGATATGCGCGAGCTTGGACCAACTAGCGACGAATTACACGCGGAGGTTGTCGAACAGATCAAGAAAGGCCAGTTCGACAAGGTGTTCCTCTGCGGCGAGCATTTCTCTAAGGTAGGCAAAGAGTTCTCCCCCTTCGCTACCACGGAGGCAATGGTGGAAGAGCTTCGGAAACAGCCGTTAAAGGGCTATCATATCTTGATCAAAGGCTCTCATAGCATGGGGCTGGAGAAACTAGCGGATATCCTATAAGCTATCATCGAACAAGACGGTTTTCAACTTCTGATACAAGAAGGAGAGAACCAATAAGATAACTCCCAAGATTATAAAGACGACCACTTTCCCGATCGTAGGCAAGAGCCACAGATCTACCAACACCAACTTTAGCAATACGATCGAGAAAGTGGCCAAACTAATCATCCGGACAACCTTCAGGTGCAATCGCATTCCCACCGCCATTTGCATAAAGCCGGCAAGACTCAACGAGATAGAGAAGCCTGCGCTTAATTCATCCGGCAAGCCCAACTGATTCAACAAATTATTCGTTCCCACGGCCAGTAATATCGTAGACAGCAAACAAATATATAAGGTCATCCCATGCGTACGCTTTTCTCTTGCGTCAAATGACTTATAATAGTACCGCCCCAAGACAAAAATATGCCCCCCGATTAAAAGCAAGGAAACCCATAGCAGGAACCGGGGAATAAAGAGATCATCATACCCGACCCACAAAGACATTCCTCCGAACAGGGATAAAGATAGCCCCAAGAGTAGTCCGTATCCCCCCGCATTTCTTGACACAGGCAAATAGCTTTTCCCTAATAAAACATTCGCAGCAAATAAAACCGCCACCGTAAATGTCTCGATATAGCTAAAGGACACGATCGAAGGATCTACATATGAATAGAAATCGAAAACAAAGGCTATATATAATACGACACATCCCGTCAAGAGAGGCCCTTTCGTAGATATCCTTGTCGGACGTACCAACCAAGCGTCTACCCAATACGATAGCCCCGTAAAAATACCGGTAGCGAACAAGCCATTTATAAATAGGGAAGAATCTCCGTACCGAGCCTCCATACATCCGTGGAAGACATCCATTCCGTAAGAGCCCAGCGTCAAGACCGGAAGTACCCAAGCGAATATCTCGTAAACCCGCAGACGGAAACGACTATAGAACCAGAGAATAATCATTACCTCTGAAGCCCAAAACAAGGTAATAAAGGTCCCTTCCAGTTGGATCGGGATCGTCACCGATACGAACGTAAGAGCGATACCCAATAACGTATGCATCAAGAAAGTGAAAGGTTCCCCTTTCCGTTTGATCCAAAAGAAAAGAGCGAAGTTAATAGCCGCAACAAAAAGGGTTACCAGACCTTTGCAATTCCGCTCAAGCTCCATATTCTGCAGGAGACAAAGGGCAAAGAACAGGAATACAAAATTGTTCAATCCGATCACTCCTAATAAATATTGATTGATCCCCCGGATATTGATTCGTACGATGGAAGCGACCGATAATAAGAAGATCAAATAGAAGGCAATAGAGAAAATAAGTAAATGTGTTAATTGGACACTTCCCATCAAATCCAGATCCGCAGCATACGTATAACCTGCAAAGACGATCCAAGTCAAGGCAAAACAAATTACAGGCAATTCCCCCCACTTCTTATAGATAGATAGCCCGAACATTCCTAGGTCCAAGATCATGACATAGGTAAACAGCACCCAATAACTTCCATCTCCGCTACCCACTAAGAATGGAGCGATAAATCCACCCACCAAAGCGATAATCGCCAGTTCCCTACGATTATAGAGTATAGATAAAGACGACATAAATCCGGTAAACAGCACAAGCAGAATAAAAGCGACCGTTTGGCTAAACAGCCCGTAATAATGATAGGCGATCGCCACCGTTACATAGAAGATCGCAAAAGCGCCTCCCGCCAACAAAGAGCTAAAAGTACGATAGGAATCCTTCAAACGCCAAGCCACGAATAGAAGTAATCCGCCCATCCCAAAGCCAAGGATCGTACGCAAGGTCTCGTTTATCCATTCCTTATCTATCGCATACTTCACGAAAAGACCCATACCCAAGACGAGTATCAGGATACCGATTTTACCGAATAGGTTCTCACCGATATATTTCTCATAATTGACAGGCTTCCGCACCTTCTGGGGTTGAAGATTTCTCGCAGGTTCGACAATCGCCTTTACAGGTTCAGGTTGTACGAAAACTTCCGGTTCTTTCAAGGTCTCAGGCTCGGGTTCCTTTATCTCGTCCGCAACTTCCGGACTATTCTCCAAACGTTTACGCAAGGCAGCGATCTCTTTCAACAATTCCTCCGTTTTCTCTTGTGATTTGGATATCTTATTACGCAAGTTTATCCAAATCATGATCAGTAATAGAAGTATCAGTAAGGTATATTCCATAAACTCTAAAATTATAAGCTTGCCGCAATATACGCATTTATTTATGTAAAAGCTTTCCGAACCATAAAAAAGTCCCGACGATACGAATATCGCCGGGAGCAATTTTTTATCCGGTTTCCTTCCTCACGGAAATACTATCGGAAGAACTTTTTTACTTTAGTATTAACCACACGTTCCCCCATCACGGGATACTTTGTTGCGTGGAAATTATTTAATTAAATATATTTAGATAGAGACGGGACGTGCCCGCCTCTACTGTATCATTTCGAATAAAATAATTATTTAACAACTACCTTAACAGCAGCCTCACCCTCTACAGCTACAGCTACGATACCTGCCGGTACAGCGATTGTAGCGTTATCAGATGAAAGAACTGTCTCAGCAACCACCTTACCTAAGATGTTAGAGATAACAACAGACTTGCCAGCGGCACCTTGGATTGTTACAGTACCATCGTTAGCGATAACAGAGATAGCAGAAGCTCCTTCTTCAACGCTATCGTTAGATGTCGGGTGTAATTCAGTAGCAGCAACATTAAACATATGAGCGTCAGTCGGAACAGAAGACCAAACTAAAACATTGTTAATAACCTTCAAGAAGAAAGATTGCGGATAATACAATTGATTATCATCAACATCTTGGCCATTGAATACATTAACAGTGTTCTCTACAATCAGGTTAGTTGTACCATCAGTAGCTGCAGTTGTTCTAAATGCCATAGCCGCAGGATTTACACTCATGTTCTTCAACGTATCAGCAGCAGTTGCTTTTGACCGAGCGATTGTCAGTGAATCTGCACCATATACTTTTGCTTTCACAAAAGCAGCTTTTGCATATGTATTATTATTATAATCCTTATACAAATATGCACTTTCTGTATTAGCAACGCTATTTCCATTATCATTAGCTACATAAGCTGAATCAAACGGATTAACTAAATAATACATAAAACCAGCCTCACGATCAACCTCTGAAAGGCCATTGCCAGTTGTTACATAATATAAAGGTTTTGTAATATCCTTCACGCAAGCTGTATCAATCCACAAACCGAACAAGCTATCGATATACGGAGTTTGTTCAGCGGTCTTAACCTCTGCGAACAATGTAGTCGGATTCATAGAAAGAGCCTTACCATCACCTTCTGAAGAAGAAAGGATCTTATGAGAAGGAGCACCTAAGTTAGCGTAAACCGGAGCCGGAGCTTTTTCAAACTTGAAGAAATCATCACGTACATCATCTTTTTCCACATAAGATAAAGCAGATGATCTCACATTAAACACGACTTTATTATTCATTTCGATAATCTCAGGAGAAGATTCTGTCACAGCTGCGCTATAGTGTTCAACAGAATAAGCAGGTATCATCAAATATTCACCAGCCTCATCACCATTAACAAATACAAATTCTACAGGTGTACGATCTAAGAACTTAACATCAGCAAGTACTCCATTAACATTGCTTGTAAAGTTATTATTCGTATATTGTTCACTCAACGTATACATTGATACAGATAATGTATCCTTCAAAGCTTGAGCACCACCATTATTGTAAATAGTAGAGGTAGACTTCACATCGCTATAATCAATCACACCACCATTAACAGCATAACTATATAAAGTTACCGGTTGCACCTTAAACTTGATAGCCTCATCAAAATCAGTAGATTTAATTGAGATCAAAGAATCTTTCGCATAAGCGTATAAACCATCAACACCCGGAGTTCCCGATACCAAATTCAATGCGAAAGCATCATTCATAGCCTCTTCCTTCGTGAAAGACTTGTAACCTAAGAAACGATCTTTTGCTTCTGTTACTTCCTTCGCATAAACAAACTCAATCGTATCTGTACCATTGAAAGTAAATACATTATCAGAAACTTTATAAATCTCACGATAATCAGCAGTTCCATCCAACGCATAATTCGTAACAGCGTCACCACCCTGCATACGGCTAACAACTGCATAACGACCATCCTTCTCTGCCACATAGTATTGACCTTCACGTTTCACGTTAGAGATAGAAGAGATAAAGTCTGTAACAGTCTCACCATAGTATTTATTATAGTTAGTGTTTTTAGCAGTACCCATAGCATTATGGGTATTCTTGTTCTTCAAGAAATAAACACCAGCACCGTTAGGCAAGCTAGCGGGAGTACCCGGAGTTTGAGTAAATGCCAAAGCAGAACCTTGAGTATCAACACTTACTGTTAATACATTCAAGTTATCTATCTTAGCATATTTCAACACCGCATTATTTTGAATACTGAATGGAGTACTAGTATTAGCTCTTGTTTTCACCGGAGCAGACTTAACAGTCAATGTCATCTTATCTGTTCTCAGATCCTTAACAACCTTGAACAACTGAAAATCTGCATTACCTACAGTATGTTTCTCATTCACAGCATAAGTACTATCAGCTTTTAAAATCGCACCAAAGACATTTTGTTGGTTATGAATCGTAGTAAAAGTAGTATCGACACCAATAAAGAAGTCTTTCTTATCAGCTACCTCGAATTGAATCCAAGCCTGACCAGCGCTTGTAACGTCCTTAGCTCTTACAACAACTCCATCAAACGGGTTCTTCGTTACCGTTGGATCAGCGACCAATGTAAATACAGAGAAATCAGAAATCTCCTCTGCAACCAAAGTCTTTGTTCCCGGATCTTCAATATTATAAGTAGCCATCGGAGAAGCATTAATAGGAAGGGTCTCCGTCAAAGAAGTTGCTTTCTTCAAAGAAAGAACCTTACCTGCGGCAACTGCTCCAGAAATAGAGTAACCAGTGGCAGTAGTACCCGCAACCTCAAACTCACTGATACCTCCACGGATACTGAAAGGAGCTTTATCGCTCTTAGCTACAGAGAGAACTACACCATTCTTATTCTTAATGGTATAACGTTGAACTCCTGTAGCTTCATCATAACCTGCTTTGGTTAAATTCCAAAGATCAGCATCAGCTTGAGCATTAATAAACATAATGGAGTCTTTTGCTGTCTGGTTGTAGTTATTACCGATTGTCAAATAACCATCCGTGGTATTACCAATCAAATAATACTCTCCAGCTTTCACATCGTTAGGAGCAACATTAGCAGCTCCCGCAGAAAAAGCGGTTACTAGCAAAGCTCCCGCCAAAAGAGTAGAAAACTTTTTGTTCATAATTCTAAAATTAATATTAATACTAGTGTTAATTAAAAGCTCTTTATATATGCATCCCACCTAAATGGGTACAAAACGACTAGTCTAAACGATCGTCTAAATCTTGCGTTTTTTTAGTGCCAAAACAGGAGATTTGTTGAAAGAATCCGTTGTTTCGTAAAGGATAACCTATCCTATTGATAAGAAAGAGGATAAGCGATAAAAAAATAATGCGGAAGGGTTGTAAGTGTCGAAGAAACGCGTACCTTTGCAAATGACTATAAAAATCGATCGTTTAGACTAGTCGTTTCTCACATTCTATTCCATCGCACATAAAATATACATCACCTATATAGTAGTATAACCTCTATGCGTATTGCATATATTATAATGTACGAGCGTACATTATATATTATCTATGTCGTTGACTGATTATCAATTCTTCTTTCTAAATCCAAATAAGCATGCTTATCGGATAAGGTGAATTTGAATATTTCCAGCAGATACACCGAGCATTATCCGCCAACAGTATTATATACGGATTATCAGCATATTACATTTACAACTAGATGTAACGCTGTTTACTTCCATATGTAAATGACTTTACTTCTAGAGGTAAACACTTTCGTTTCTACTATATGTAAATACTTTCGCTCTTGAATGGAAACGCCTCGTTTATGCTTTTATTGGTCAAAATAACGACTATCCTATGTACTTGAACTCTTTTTTCATAAATTTGTCGCTTTATAATAAACTGAGTAAAAAATGAATACACACGAACTTTGCTGCGTAGGACACATCACCTTGGATAAGGTAGTAACACCTAAGAACACCGTCCATATGCCGGGAGGAACCTCCTTTTATTTCTCGCATGCGATAAAACATTTCGATGATATCGACTATACTCTAGTGACAGCCTTGGCTGAATCTGAGATGAAAACGGTGGAGGAACTACGAGCCGAAGGTATCGACGTTGCCGTGATGCCAAGTAAGCACACCGTTTATTTCGAGAATATTTATGGAGAGAACCAAGATAACCGTACGCAACGTGTATTGGCGAAAGCAGATCCTTTCACCGTGGAATATCTGGAGAACATCAACTCCAAGATCTTCCACCTTGGTAGTTTGCTTGCCGATGATTTCTCTTTGGAAGTGGTAAAGTATTTAGCGGGGAAAGGCTTAGTATCGATTGACTCGCAAGGATATCTACGGGAAGTAAGAGACAAAGATGTATTTGCAGTGGATTGGCCAGAGAAAAAAGAAGTACTTAAATACGTGCACTTCCTCAAGGCTAACGAACATGAGATGGAGGTGTTAACCGGATATACCGATGCCGTAAACGCAGGAAAAGTTATCTACGATTGGGGCGTGAAAGAGGTATTGCTGACTTTCGGAAGCATGGGATCTATCATTTACGACGGTTCCACTTTCCATAAAATCCCCGCTTACATACCGAAAGAAGTCGTAAACGCTACCGGAGCGGGTGATACTTATATGACAGGATATCTCTATAAACGTGCCAAAGGCGCAAGCATAGAAGAAGCCGGACGTTTCGCGGCAGCTATGACAACATTGAAAATCGAAGGAATAGGCCCATTCAACGGCACTAAGGAAGATGTGTTGCGATGTTTAGAGACAGCGGAACAACGAATGCCTGAGTAGTTGAAAATTGAGAATTGAAAATTATTCGCTCTCTCCTAATTTTCAATTCTCAAGTCTCTATCTTTAATTATTCTTGAATGCTTTGCAGAATGTAGTCATTAGCAAGATACAAAGCCCTAACAAGCCGACCACGATATAAGCGTATTTCATATTGAAAGCCTGCGAGATCGCTCCGATCAACAAAGGTGCGATCAACGAGCCGATAAAACTGATGCTAGAAAGGATTGTCAAGGCAATTCCCACCGGAGTTTTCGATTTAGCACCCACCAAGCTATAAATAGTAGGCACCATACACGAGATACCCAAGCCTACCAACATAAAGCCTAAGGAATTCACGATCACCTTTACCGTCATCGATTCGAACATACCGCCCAACATGGCTGAGATAAAGAAACCGGCAAAAATAAAGAAACCCGCCAATTGCAACACCTTCTGCTTTCCTAAAACACTATAGGCGGAGTTCGTAAGAAAACGGCCTACCGTCATCATCACCATGAACACTAAGAAACCGATCTGCAAGGATTTAGGAACTTGTAGTACCGATTCGAAGTAAAGTCCACTCCAATCAAACATCGCACTTTCCACCACCAAGGCAAACAGTCCGACGATACCTAACTGGATCAACAGCATTTCCGGCTTACGGATAAAGCTCAACAATGCCGGAGCTTCTTTCTTCTCCGCTTCCTTCTCTTCCTCCGGTGACTCAACCGCCACGTCTTCCTGCAAATACTTCCGGCTTACCAAAACAGTCACTCCAATCAATAATGCAATCAACGTAAAATGCCAGAACGGAGTGACGCCGGATACGATCATGATAAACCCGATCAAAGCTCCTAAACAGGCCGCCAGACTCCAACCTCCATGAAATGAGGCCATAATCGTACGTCCATAGAGCCGCTCGATACCAATCCCTTGCGTATTCAAGGATATATCGCAAAGATTCCAGAACACCCCAAAACAGAATAAATAGACACCCAGCAGATAAATATTATGTGCCGTACCGATCGCGAATAAGGCCAAGGCATATCCCAACACACTGGCCTGCGCCATAATACGGCTTCCCAACCTCGACACCAAATAACCCGCTAACGGTATCGCCACAAACTTACCTACCGGGATCAGGAACAAGACCAAACCCCAATAGAAAGCGTAATTCACCTCAAAGAAATCCTTCACGTCCGGAATACGGCTAGCCCAACTAGAGAAACAAAGACCTTGCGCTAAAAAGAAAGAAAGCATCGCATAACGAACCCGTTCCTTGGGAAAAGCGCTACCCAATGGAGTATTCATTTTTTCATTCATTATCATTTACTTTTATTGTTATCATCTATTCGAGAAAGAGGCACGAACCCCATTCCTCCGCAAAGCTATCAAATATATCCTAATCCCCTAAGTCCTAAAAGTAGAATTTATTAGGTAGATTCCCTAATGAAAAGTATATTTGCGAAATATGCACAGGAATGTTGACTAAATCGAGGATGAATTTACCACATTCACACAGGCACAAGTTATCACGGGAAGAGTTACGGGCTTAAATAACCATCCTATCGAACTAGCCGGTCGTGATTATACAACTGAACGAGAAAAGCCAGATGCTTTCCCAGAGAGCGTCCCTTAGCCAAGGGCATTACGCTAGAAAGCCGGGAAAGAAGATGCCTTCAACGCGAAATCACAACAAGACACTTTATTATTATTAAGTATTAATCGAGTCAACCAGGCTTATTTATAAGACGAAATGTAGTCAACTAAAAGCGTTAGCTGACACAGCAGTAGCTGTTCTATCTATAGGTAAAGATCGTTTCACGCCTGTGATATGATCTTTTCACAGATATGAAACGATCGTATCACATAGGTGAAAAGATCTCTTCACCGATGTGAAAAGATCAGATCGTCTGGTGTTAGACTATACTATCCCTTGATGGAATACACATTGCGGCATGGATCTTACGATTAATTGTCATAATACCACAAGCTCATCCTCATCACATCTTCGGGATAAGAGACATGTAAGCGTCTCCACGCTCCCCTTTACAGCCTTCACAGCATATCGCTGCAATACAACAAATTAAGAGTGTGTGAAACGTGACCGATTCCAAACTTATGGCTAAGAAAACAGGAGGATTATCGACCGATCCCTAAAACATAAAAAGTCCCACAATACGTTAATATTGCAGGACTTATCTCTTTGGGCTTTGTTCTTCAGTGATCCGCCTGGGGCTCGAACCCAGGACCCCAACATTAAAAGTGTTGTGCTCTACCAGCTGAGCTAGCGAATCATCCTGTGCGTTACTTCTGTAATGCGGGTGCAAAGGTAGGAGTATTTTTTTAATATGCAATAGGCATGGCTATTTTTTTGCGATTAAATCTGAATTTATTTTCTCTCGCTTAGGTTGATGAGCAAGGTTTCCGGGATCTAACTCATTATCTTCGTGCAAGATAAAGCGTTTATAGTAGGATAAGCACAATGTTGTCAATGGGAGGGCTATTATTAAGCCTATAAAGCCTAGGATCGTTCCCCAGATGGATAATGAGAGTAAGATGATGGCGGGATTCAGTCCCATAGCCTTACCCATTATGCGAGGGGTAAGATATAAATCCTGTATACATTGTACGATACCCAAGACTAAAATAGCCATACCAAAGATCAACCAGAAGTTCTCGCCAGTCTCGGCCGAACGCAATAAGCTCAATAGAATCATCGGGATAATACCGATCGCCTGCATATAGGGAATTAAGTTCAGCACGCCGATAAACAGGCCCAGCGTGACCGCCAACGGGAAATTAATGATCTTAAAGCCGATCGCGAGGAGAACCCCTACAGAAAGAGCGATCAACGATTGTCCGCGGAAATAACGATTCATGCTGTATTCCACATCCTCAGCCAAACCTTGCAGGAACGGACGGTAACGCTCCGGTATCAAATCGATCCAACCATTCGCGATCTTCTCATAATCCAAAAGGATGAAAATAAAGTAAAGCAAGATCACGAACACGATCGTGATACTGAAAAGGATTGAGAAAGTGTTCGATAAGATAGACCATAACTGGGGCGCAATCTGCTTCACCGCTTTCAACAAATTCTCCTTACTCAATAACTCCATGATCTGGGCGAAGTTCACATTACTTTCCAGATATTCCATCCATGAATGCGGGATCAAAGGGACATGACCTTCACCGGGATCATGTGTGCGGATCAGTTCTAGCGTTTTATCCGCCTCAGCCGCGATGGAAGGAATGACCATGACTACCAGCAACGTTATCAATAGCCCTAAAGTCACCAATACCGCCATAATCGATAAGATGCGGCTCTTAAAACATAATTTATATTGGAAGAACTTTACGAACGGTTGCATCATATAAGCCAGTAACCAAGCGATCAGGAAAGGTAACAAAGCGTTTCGTAATAAGGCTATCAAATAAATAATTCCTGAGATGACCAGTATACCGAACACTATGCGTATTACACGGTCAAACGTAAAAGGCTTGTCAAACAGTGGATTCATATTATTTTCATATCTTTGCTTGCGACAAAGATAGAATAAAGTAGAATATATAAACATCATGATACGTAAAATATCCTTTTTCTTCCTCATTTCTTGCTTATACCTTTCAGTGGGGGCACAGACTCCACAACCTATCAAGCAATTCCTGCGCAAGCCTTATATGGAAGGAGCTTCATTTTCCTTGATCGTGAAAGAGGTTAACAGTGGCGAGACGGTATTCGCTTACGATACAATCCGGCAGCAGACCCCAGCCTCGGTCATGAAAACGGTTACGACCGCTACCGCATTGGAGATATTGGGCGAGGATTATCGCTTTCCCACGACATTAGAATACGACGGCTCCATCGAGAACGGCTTGTTAAAAGGCAATTTATATATCAAGGGAAGCGGAGATCCTAGCCTTGGCTCAGCGCATTTCGCCCCGGATCATAAGCGGTTTCTACAGGAATGGATCTCCGCCTTGAAAAAGGTGGGTATCCATAAAATACAAGGAGCCGTAATCGCTGATGAAAGTATATTCGACACGGAAGGCACTTCCCTTAAATGGGTTGGCGAAGATATGGGTAGTTATTATGGTGCCGGAAGCTATGGGATTTGCGTATTCGACAATCTTTATAAATTAGGGTTGCAAACCGGAGCTCCCGGAACCCGCCCGAAGTTGAAAGGAACCGAACCGGAATTATCCGGCATCCATTTCCATAATTACTTAACGACCCAGCAAGTATCTTCGGATAGTTCTTTTATCGTAGGGGCGCCATTCGCCACGGATCGTTATTTATATGGCATTGTCCCCGCTAACCGGGAATGGTATCCGCTCAAAGGGGATATTCCCGACCCGGCTCTTTTCCTAGCGGATTATCTCACTAGGCAATTGGAACATGAAGGGATCACGGTCGGCGAATCACCGTCTTGTTTCCGTATCTTGCGGGAAGCCGGTAGGTGGCAACCCGGGAAACGGACCGAGATTGTTACCACTTACTCCCCTACGCTTCGGGAAATCGTGGAAGTGACCAATCATGTCAGCCATAATTTATTCGCCGATGCCTTGATCAAGACGATCGGCCTACGATATACGCCCCGTAAGGGAGAGGTCATATCTTCTTTTAACCGGGGTATCCAGGTGCTTCGGGACTATTGGCAAGGGAAAGGACTCGACCTCTCGTGCGTCTGGATGTACGACGGTAGCGGTCTTGCGGTTACCAACAAGTTATCAACAGCTTTTGTGGCTGATTTATTGATTTATATGAAAACCTGTTCACAACAACACACAGCCTTCTACGAATCATTGCCCGTAGCGGGGGTAGAAGGCTCGGTGAGGAACTTCTTAAAAGGCTCATCCCTCCAAGGAAAAGCTCATCTTAAAAGCGGAAGCATGAGCCGGGTAAAAGGATATGCGGGATATATAAACAAAGGCGATAAGCAATACGCCATCGCCCTATTCGTAAACAACTATTCCTGCGACGGACGTCCTATGACCGTAGCGATAGAGAAATTATTGCTCCAATTGCTCAACTAACCAGCGGTTATTTCGGCAGGATCGATCTACGCTCTATCATCTCTAAGAAATGCTGTTTATAATTGTCGGAGATCGGGATATACTCCTTTCCAAAGACAATCCGATTCCGCTCGATCACCTTGATCTTCTCCGGCTGGACGATAAAAGAGCGATGAACACGCACAAAGCGATCCGAAGGTAACATATCCTCCAAACTCTTCATGCTCATCAACGAAAGGACCGGACGGGACTCATCCTCCACGAATATCTTCACGTAATCCTTTAATCCTTCAATATATAATATCTTGCGCAGCTCTATTTGCAACAGCTTATACTCACTCTTGACGAAAATACTCTCCATCCCGCCCTTCTCTGCGATTGGCGCGGATCCTTCCTTCTCTTCCGAAGACACCGGCTTACGGAGCAACTCATACCATCGCAACGCCTTATTCGCCGAGGCAAGGAAGTCCGGATAACTAATTGGCTTCAACAAATAATCCAGCGCATTTACCCGGTAACTATCCACGGCATATTGATCGAAAGCCGTCGTAAAAATGACACGGGTATCGGCGTTCAAGATACGGGAGAACTCCAATCCGCTCAACTCCGGCATCTGGATATCCAGAAAAAGCAGATCCACCGGCCGATCCCGTAAGTCGGAAAGAGCGTCCAAGGCACTATTATAAGTCCCCTGCAAATCCAGAAACGGAGTTTTCAAGACGTAGCTTTCCAGCAAGCTAACCGCTAAAGGTTCATCGTCAATAATAGCGCAAGTCAATCTCATATCTCAGTCTCGTTTATAGTAATTGATAGATAAGAAGAATAGTTATCCCCCTCCCGACCGCATTGGAACGAGAAATGCCCCGGATAGAGCAGCCCCAAGCGTTTCTCCAGATTCACCAGCCCGATACCGGAACCACTTTTATCTTGATCCGGGCTTTTCGGGAAATAGCTATTCACAATAGTACAAACTACCTCCGCCCCCTCCTGATGGATATCCAAATGGATGAAAGACGGCTTATTATTGCTCACCCCATGCTTAAACGCATTCTCAACCAAGGAGATAAACAACAGGGGGGCGATCAAGGTTCCCGGGGAGGAAGCGACGATATTCGTTTTCAGCTCCACATGTTTGGGCAGGCGTATACGCATCAGCTCCACATAATTACGAAGGAAGTCGAAATCCTTCTCCAAAGAGACAAAAGGCTGGCTACTCTCATACAAGACATAGCGAAGCAAGCGGCTCAAATCGTGCACCGCCTCCTGCGCCTTCTCCGGGCTGAACGCTATCAAGCTATAGATATTATTCAACGTATTAAACAGGAAATGCGGGTTAAGCTGGCTCTTCAGGTTCTGCAATTCCGCCTCGGCACGCTCCTTCTCCAGTTCCCGCTGGATAGCCGCCACCCGGTACCATCCGTCCGTCATCTTGATCGCCACGCTAAGGCCGGCTACCAAGGAGTAGATAACGGCGTTGACGAGAAAGAACCCCACCGTCTCGTTCAACGGGCGGGGCGGACGAGCCGGATGATGCATCTCCGGCGGATAGAAATAGCGCATGCAGAGATGCACGAACAGCATCATACCCCCGATAAGCAATAGGTTGATCAGCAGGAAACGCCCTGTCCGGCGGTTAAACAAATACCGCCTCACCAGCCACCCGTAATTCAAGTAGAAGACGAGCATGAAGGAAAGCGGCACGATGATGCTCCGGAAATAGCCCTCGAACGTGACTTGCGACTCCCTCCCCGTGAAGAAAAAGGGGGAGCAGAACAGGATACCCCATCCCGCGATGTGTATCAACTTTCCCAAACCTTTGATAGGGGGAGATTGTGGTGTGTCATTCATCTTATTATCCTCTTTAGTGCTACGCAAATATAGTCATTCCTACCGTTATATGAGCCATGTAGCCTTATCTAGTGAGCATTCGTCTACTCATAGCGTATGGCCTCGATCGGGTCGAGCTGCGCCGCCTTCTTGGCCGGGTACCATCCGAAGAACACGCCCGTCACCGTACATACCACGAAAGAGAGCAGTACGCTCCACGGCTGGATATAGATCGGGAAATGCGCCACGACATTCACGATCAAGGCGGCTCCCACGCCGAAAAGCACGCCGATCAATCCTCCGGTCACGCTGATAAGGATAGACTCGATCAAGAACTGAGCCAAGATATCCATGCCTTTCGCGCCGATACTCATACGGAGGCCGATCTCCCGCGTACGCTCCGTCACGCTCACGTACATGATATTCATGATACCGATACCACCAACGAGAAGAGAGATACCAGCCACCGCAGCCAGCAACGTCGTCATTATATCCGTCGTACTTGTCAACATCGTGCTCAACTCCTGCATACTCCGGATCGTGAAATCATCATCATCGGTTTCCCGCAGCCTATGGTTACGCCTCAGTATCTCCGATATCTCGTCTATGGCTTGATCGGTGTACTCCTCTTTGAGCGCCGAGCAGGTTATGCCTTGCAAATGGGTAATGGCCAAGATCTTTTTTTGAATAGTTGTGTATGGAGCTAAGATCAGGTCGTCTTGGTCCATTCCCATGCTGTTGTATCCCTTGCTTTTCAGTACGCCCACGACCCGGAACGGTAGCTTCTGGAAACGGATCACCTTACCGACGGGATTCTCTCCGCCGGGGAAAAGGTTATCCACCACCGTCTTCCCGATCACGCATACCTTGGCGGCGGTCTGCACGTCCTGATCGCTGAACATATCGCCATCCTCCACCTCGTATCGGCGTATCTCCATATAATCCGGGCTGATACCGTAGACGGTGGTCGGGGCATTGTTGGCGCCATAGATGACCTGCCCGCTACTGTTCACGGAGGGCGAAGTGGCGGAGACGTAGCGAGTCTCGTTCACGATATCCTCGTAGTCCTGTAGCTTCAGCGTCTCCATGGCAGAGGCGTCTTGGCGGACACCACCACGCATGTCGGCTCCCGGCTGGATCATGATCATGTTCGAGCCCATCTCGCTGATCTGCGCCTGTATACTCCGCTTCGAGCCTTGACCGATGGCCAGCATCGTGATCACGGAAGCCACGCCGATGATGATACCCAACATCGTGAGGAATCCCCGCAGCTTGTTGTTAGCCAAGGCCCGGAGGGCTATCTTTAGTAAATTCGTCGTATTCATTCTAAATAATATGCTATTACCACATTAATTCATTATTCTAATCATCATTCTTGGGCAGGCGGGCCAAAGCCTCAGCGGCGCTCAAGATATTCGTATTCACCGTATCGGCGGTTACATGACCGTCGCGCAACGTGATATTCCGGCTGCTGTATTGGGCGATCTCCGGGTTGTGGGTGACGAAGATAATCGTGCGTCCCTCGGCGTGCAGGCGCTGGAAGAGCACCAAGATCTCGAAAGAGGTACGGGTATCCAAGTTGCCGGTAGCCTCATCCGCAAGGATCACCGCCGGATCGTTCACCAAGGCACGGGCGATCGCCACACGCTGCATCTGGCCACCGGACATCTGGTTACTTTTATGCATCAGTCGGTCTCCCAAGCCCACGGCGATCAAAGCGTTGACCGCCTTCTCCCTACGTTGGGCCGCTTTATAAGTAGGATTGTACATGAGAGGAAGCTCTACGTTCTCTACCGCTGTCGTCTTCGGCAACAGATTGTAATTTTGAAAAACGAATCCGATCTTGCGATTCCGGAGGGTCGCTCGCTGCCGCTTGTTCATGGTGCGCACGGATACTCCGTCTAAGTAATACTCCCCGCTCGTAGGAGTATCAAGGCAACCCAGCGTGTTCAGCAACGTACTCTTTCCGGAGCCGGAGGTTCCCATGATCGTAACGAACTCCCCCTCGCGAATCGTGAACGACACGCCTCGCAGGGCATGGACGGTCTCGTCGCCTACGTGGAAGTCTCGTTTTATATTGTCTAATCTGATAATTTCTTTCATGACGCAAACTATCTCTTATTTTTGTTGCTTCCCGGAGGGCCCGGCATGAAGGGGCTACGCTCCGCTCCTGCACCTACTTCCGGCATGTTGGCGGCGCTCGCTAAATCTACGGCTACCTCATCGCCCTCGCTCAAGCCCTCGGTTACTTCGGTCACGCTGTTGTTGCTGGTTCCGACCGTAATCTGCCTCGGGCTCAAGGTATTTCCTTGGCGGGACCAAACCAAGCGTTTTCCGGGTTGTACCTCCGCATTCGGATCTGTCACGGTCATACCCAACGATTCCATGATGGCGGGCTCGGGGATAAAACGAAGTGCCTTGTTCGGCAAGGTCAGGATATTCGCACGTTCCAACGTATAAATTGTGACATTTGCCGTCAAGCGAGGTTTCAGTTTCAAGTCCGGATTATCCGCCGTAATTACTACCTCATACGTAACAACCGTGGAAGAAGAAGTACTGGAAGAAGCGCTGGAAGTGCTTTCGCTGTCCCCTAAACGAATCTGACGAACCACGCCCTCGAATTGATCGTTCGGGTAGGCATCCACCGTAAAACTAACTCGTTGACCTTCTTCCACGTTCCCTATATCCGCCTCATCCACATCCGCTATTACCTGCATCTTCGTCAAGTCGGCGGCAATGGTAAACAGCGTCGGGGTCTCGAAGCCGGCGGCAACGGTCTGTCCTTCCTCAACGGCCCGGTTGATAACCACTCCGTCTATAGGGCTCGTGATCGTGGCATATTCCAGATTACGGTTTACTTTCACCATGGAGGCCTGACTCTGGTCGTAAGCGGCCTTCGCCTTCTCATAATTATAGGTAGCCGTCTCATAATCCGTATCGCTAATCAATTGTTTCTCGTGAAGCACCTTGCTACGTGCGTAGTTCTTCTGTTGATACTCGAACTCCGTCTTGCTGCTCGCCAATTGCGCCTCGGCGGAACGAAGCTCGGCTTGGAGGTTGATCTTATCCATCTCGGCGATCAGTTGGCCGGCTTTCACCACGTCGTTATAATCAGCGTACAACTTATCGATGATACCGGAGACCTGCGTACCTACCTCGACCTCGGTAACGGGCTCTACCGTACCGGTGGCCGTAACCGTATTCGTGATCGTGCTGCGCCCTACTTTAGCGGTCTCCAGCTTGATCCCGCCTTTCGAGGATTTGCCCGTGAAAAGGAACACGCCCCCCGCAATGAGGATAACGGCAACACCGCCCATGATTAGTTTCTTCTTGTCCATATTCTGATTCGTTTTATTTCTGTTTTACGTTGTATTCTTGTTCAAAAGGCCCCCGCGACCTCCGTCGCAGGGTAACCTTGAAAAAAGAGAGTGGAGTAAATATATCCATTAGTGGGTTAATAATTCTCCGCAACCGGCTTCTTCTGATAAACATTCAGCAATTGAACGCTCATCAAGGCCATGTATTTCGCTTGTAGCTGCTCTTGCTGGGCGGTCAGATAATTGTTCTTCTCCGTCAATAGCTCAAGCGTATTTTTCATACCGAGGCTGAATTGCTCATCGATCAAGTTATAGCTTTCTTTCACGTAACTCAAGCGTTCGGTAGCCGAGGTATATTGGGTCTGCGACGAGGTAGCGTCCAGATAGATCCCCTCCACGGTTTGCAGCAATTGTTTTTGGGTATTCAGCAACTCCAACTGGCTGGTGGTAATCGCGTATTTCGCCTTGTTATAGGCCGTCTTATACTGACGGTTACTGAAGATAGGGATGCTGATCGTCAATCCGACACTCTCGTTGAAACTATTCCAGACCTGGCTACCGAAAGCGTAATCCGTTCCGGAAAGATGGCCGGTACCCAGCCCGGCGTTCATGGAGAGCGAAGGAAGGAAAGCACCTTTCGCCTTTTTCTTCTCCAGCTCGGCGATGTCCACGGCCAGCTCACTGCTCTTTATTTGCGGCATCACGGCCAGAGAGGTATTGTAAATCGTTTGCTTGCTCGGAAGCGGGGTTAAGATATCTTTCTCCGTAAGCTCCGGCATCACCAATTCGATCTCTTCGGTTATATCCAGTTCTAGTAATTGCTTCAATTGCAACTTATAATTGTCTAGATTCGTCTGGGCTACGACCAATTGATATTTATCGGTGCTTAACAGGCTTTCCAACTGAGCCAAATCCACTTTCGAGATCGAACCGGCACGTAGCAACTCCACCGCACGATCCCGTTGCGCCGTAGATACCTCGACCGTATTTTGGTTGATACGAACGGACTCCATCGCATATAGTACCTGCATATAGGTCTGTATCAAGGAGATTTGGATATCATCCTCGTTTTGCTCGATACCCAGCTCATCGACGGTATTTTGTATTTCCTGTTGCTTGATCGCCTGTACACGTTGCCCTCCATCAAAAAGCGTCCATTTAGCGTTCAGCGCATAATTACCGCTATAGCTATTATTCGTAGCGGCGTCGCTCGAAGGATAATTCACGAATCCTTGGGTAACCGAAGCCGAAAGGGAAGGGAAAAGCTGTGCTTTCGCCTGCTTCGTATCCTCTATACCGGAAAGATGCGACACCTTGCTTTTCTTTACTTGGATATTATGCTCCAAAGCGTAATCCAAGCAAGCACGCAACGTCCATCGGGTAGGTTGCTCTTGTGCCTTACTCCCTACACAGAGGAAGAACAGACATGCGAATAATAAAGCGTATTGTTTCATATTGCCTTCGTTTTCTATCTTTTTACGAAAGCAAAACTATATTACCTTAAAAACATGGGCAACCAGACTAGAAAAAGGGGCTGTTTTCACCGATTAAACGGGCAATTGCATCGACAGGAAAGCGTGCGGATATATATTTATAAGGCCATCGATTTGACAATTTGACAAAATGATAACCGAAGTCCCGGAGAATCGATTATTCCGGGCAAAGGTACGGCTCACTCCCAAATACGAAAGAAAAAAACGGCAATCATCTCGCTAATAGACGAATACCCAAAAACAGTCTTTTATTCCAGTGAAATGAATTCATCCTAATTCATCTATTTAGACAAGAAAAAGGGTGAAACAGTGTTACGATAAGGTTGTAACAGGCTACGAATGCCCATTCACAGGTACTCACAACCCAATGCACAGCCGCTCACAACGCCTAACGCAAGTATACGCATCAAGGAATGCGTCCTCTCGCAAGCTGTCTCGTCACCTATTATGTCCCAAATCGGCCTCTTTTTAACGAAAAAGCACGCTTATCACCACTTCTTTCCCACGATCTCGCTACCTCCGCACAAAAGGTGTGTCAGCGGATTTGCGTTATATCGAGCAAGAAGTAAGAATAAACGCCATTCCACCTATCTTTTATCGGCTCAAAAGTAGTCATTCTTCTTAAAGAATCAGCTCAAATTGAGCCGATTTGATCCTCAATAATACAAAATAACCCCGGCGATACCTGCCAAAATAATCATCAAGATAGGATGTATCTTGAATTTCCAAGTCAAGATAAAGGCGGCGCCAAAGATCAAGAAGCTCTTGTAGTCGATGAAGTTCTCTTTATTCATTAATAGCAAGGCGGCGGCGGCGATCAAACCGACCGTAGCCGGGCGCAATCCAAGGAAAGCCGCCTCTACATATTTATTATTCCGGAACTTAGCGAAGAAATAAGAGATCAAGAGAACCAATATGAAAGAGGGCAGACATACCGCGAATGTCGTCAGGCAAGACCCTAGGATACTCATCGTCTCTGAATACCCCGCATTATGCACCGCCGTATACCCTATATAGGTGGCGCTATTGATACCGATCGGCCCGGGTGTCATTTGAGAGATAGCGACAATATCGGTAAACTCCTGCAAGGAAATCCAACCATAGCGGTCCACCACGTCGGCTTGTATCAAGGATAACATCGCATACCCGCCACCAAAGCCCAATATACCGATCTTCAGATATACATATAATAATTGTAACCAAATCATATCAGCCCTTCTTATTTAAACCATACACCAAACCTCCGGCTATAGCCGCCAAGATAATCCAAGCGGGAGACACCCCACCCATCCAGATCAGCAATGCCGCCCCGACAGGTATGATCATTTGCACGTAACTCAACTTGATAGAACGTGCGGTTGTCAGACAAGGCACGGCGATCAAGGCGACCACCGCCGGACGCAATCCCATAAACGCCTTCTCCACCCATACATTATCCTTTACCTGCGTAAAGAATAACGCGATCAAGAGCATGATTACAAAAGAAGGGAGAATCGTGCCCAAGGCACAAACAAAACCGCCCCATGTCTTCTTCAGTTTATAACCCACGAAGATCGCTATATTCACGGCGAAAATACCCGGCAACGATTGGGCCACGGAGAAAACGTCGATAAAGTCCTCTTTCGTCATCCACCCCCGGTCCACCACATCCCGTTGGATCAGCGGCAACATAGCGTATCCACCTCCGATGGTAAACATACCGATTTTCACGAATGTCAGAAAAAGCGTCCAATACATACCCTTATCAGTTTACGTTGGCTAACGTCCTAAAAGCCTATTGTAAGTTTCTTTATTATTAATAATCTGAAGCGCTTTCTGGTAACTTGGATTATCATCATTGATAATCTGGAAGTACTGCGCCATATCATAGAGATCCCGTGCGATAAGCGCCTTGATCTGAAGCATGATCAACGGCTTCGAACGATTATATTGCTCTTCCTCAAACTCAATCTTCTCATCGCCGGCCATCTTCAGAAGCTCCTCCATGATATCCTCTCCGACCACGAAATCTTGCTTATACTGCTGGAACTTCGGATATTTAGCCATCATCTGGTTCCGATTACGATCCAGATAATTCATGGACACCCGATTGACTAAACCGGAAGCTACCAGTTTCCGGTGATAATCCGTATAGCGAGTCGTATCTACCGGGATGAACACGTCCGGCATAATACCTCCACCTCCATATACGGTACGCTCGGAAACCAAGGTGTTATACCTCATTGAATCCGGGAAATGAATGCTATCGGCACTCATCAACTCCCCCCGGTTATAACGGTCGATCAGATCATGGTGGTACTCCTCGATCTTCCCGTTCTCGTAAGGCTTTTGTATACAACGTCCGGTGGGTGTATAGTAACGGGAAACCGTCAAACGAATCATGGAACCATCCGGCAGGGGAATCGGTTTCTGTACCAAACCTTTGCCAAAGGTACGGCGACCTACGATCACTCCACGGTCCCAATCTTGAATAGCGCCGGAGACGATCTCGCTGGCCGAAGCCGAGGACTCGTCCACCAGAACGACCAAACGTCCCTCTTGGAATTGTCCGCGAGCGGTAGAGTTCGCCTCCTCACGAGGTTGCTTACTCCCTTTCGTATAAACGATCAACCGGTTTTTATCCAAGAACTCATCCGCTAACTCTATGGCGATATTCAAATATCCCCCACCATTTCCCTGCAAATCCAGAATCAAGTTCTTCATGCCCTGTTTCCGGAGCTTCTCCAACGCCTCCCTGAATTCATCGGCGGAAGAAGCGGCGAAACGGTTCAACTTAATATAACCGGTATTCTTATCCGCCATATAAGCGGCATCCAGACTATACACGGGAATCTTACCGCGAACGATCTTGAAATCCATCAATTCCGGCGACTTGCCTCGCTTTACTTTCACACGCACCTCGGTACCTTTCGGTCCGCGTAGTTTCTTCATGATATCGGTAGTCTTCATCTTCACGCCGGCGATCAAGGTATCGTCTACTTGGATAATACGGTCGCCCGCCATCAACCCCACCTTCTCAGAGGGACCTCCGGGGATTACCTGAATCACGTAAAGCGTATCCGTCAACATATTGAACTGTATGCCGATACCATCGAAATTGCCTTGTAAAGGCTCGGTCATCTCTTTCGTCTCCTCCGGGTCCATATAATTGGAATGAGGGTCTAGCTTATCCAACATGCCGACTATAGCGTCTTCCACCAACTTCGTCTCGCTAGTAGAGTCGACATATAGATTAGATATAGCGAATAAAGCCAATTGGAGCTTCCGGGCATCCATATTCGCTTTTTGCGCTGTCGCTCCGGTAAACACACCTAGGACGATCAGCAGGGATAAGACGATTCTTTTCATCAGATATATTCGTTTCATAATTTTCAATACAATCTCGTCTCTTTAGGGACGAATTGGGAAATGTCTTTGCCGTAGCGTAACAACTCACGGACAATACTTGAGCTAATATGCGTATGCTCCGGTTCCGTAAACAAGATAAAAGTCTCGATACCCGTCAACTTACGATTCACGTCCGCGATCGTCTTCTCATATTCGAAATCATTGACCGTACGGATTCCTCTTAAGATAAAGCCGGCTCCGACCTCTTTAGCGAAATCCACCGTCAATTGATTATATGACATGACTTTCACCCTTGGATTATCCTTGTATAGATTCCAGATCGCTTCCATCCGCTTCTCCAAGGAGAAATAGGTAAGCTTCTTATCGTTGATACCGATCGAGATCACGATCTCGTCCACCAGTTCCAACCCACGCCTTACCAAGGATTGATGCCCGATCGTAAAAGGATCGAAGGTACCGGGAAAAAGCGCAATACGTTTATTTTCAATTGATGACATCTTCTTCAACCACTAAGTTATCGATAATAAAGTTCTGTCGCTCCATGGTATTCTTCCCCATATAGAACTCGAGCATATCTTTCACGAGGTCCTCTTTCTTCATTGTCACCGGATCAAGGCGTATATCCTTGCCGATAAAATGCTTGAACTCATCGGGAGAGATCTCTCCCAGACCTTTGAATCGGGTGATCTCCGGATTCTTCCCGGCAGCGGCTATGGCAGCCAAGCGTTCCTCCTCCGAATAACAATACCACGTCTTCTGCCGGTTACGTACCCGAAATAACGGGGTTTGCAAGATATAGACATGATTACGCTTAATCAAATCGGGGAAGAATTGCAAGAAGAAGGTAATCAACAATAAACGGATATGCATCCCGTCCACATCGGCATCTGTCGCGATAATCACCTTATTATACCGCAAACCTTCCAAGCCATCCTCAATATTCAAGGCCGCTTGAAGCAAGTTAAACTCCTCGTTCTCGTAAACGATCTTCTTTGTCAAGCCATAACTATTCAAAGGCTTACCCCTCAAACTAAATACAGCTTGGTAATTCGGGTTACGGCTCTTCGTGATAGAACCGCTAGCCGAGTCACCCTCCGTGATAAAGATACTGCTTTCCTCTAGCAAATCCCCTTTCGAGTCGGTCAGGTGAATCCGGCAATCCCTTAGTTTCTTATTATGTAAATTCGCTTTCTTCGCACGCTCGCGGGCCAGCTTCGTAACACCGGCGATCGCCTTGCGCTCTTTCTCGGACTCCAAGATCTTCTTCAGCAAAAGCTCCGAAGTCTCCATATTCTTATGCAAATAGTTATCCAGGTCATTCTTGATGAAATCACCGATAAACTTCGCTACCGTAGGGCCGTCCGGTCCTATATCTTTCGAACCGAGCTTGGTCTTTGTCTGGCTCTCGAATACAGGCTCCTCCACTTTTATGCTGATAGCGGCCACGATACCCGCACGAATATCCGAATACTCGAAATTCTTATTGTAATATTCCTTGATGACACGGCCTATAGACTCCTTGAAAGCAGAAAGGTGCGTACCGCCTTGGGTGGTATGCTGGCCGTTCACGAACGAATAATATTCCTCTCCATATTGGTTGCTATGCGTGATAACCACCTCTATATCCTCCCCTTTCAGGTGGATGATCGGGTAAAGAGGCTCGGTGGTCATATTCTCGTTCAACAAATCCACCAGACCGTTGCGGGAATAGAAACGCTTGCCGTTGTAAATAATGGAAAGTCCCGAGTTCAAGAAGACATAGTTCTTTAATAGCCCCTCGATAAACTCGTCCTTATAATGATAATCCTTAAAGATCTCCCGATCCGGGACAAAAAACACCTGCGTACCGTTCGCCTCCCCGGTCGGTTGGATATCCGATTCCTCCGTGACGATCGCCTTACTATATTCCACCCGCTTACACTCTCCGTCACGGTAGCTGGTTATCAAGAAATAACTACTCAAGGCATTCACCGCCTTGATACCCACACCATTCAAACCCACGGATTTCTTAAACGCCTTGCTATCGTATTTAGCGCCGGTATTCATCTTGCTAGACACATCCACGACTTTACCCAGAGGGACACCACGGCCATAATCCCGTACGGCTACCGTACCTTCCTCGATAGTCACCTCGATACTTTTGCCATACCCCATCATGTACTCGTCGATAGAGTTATCCAGCACCTCCTTCAACAACACATAGATACCATCATCGGCATAGCTACCGTCCCCCAGTTTTCCGATATACATACCGGGACGCCGGCGGATATGCTCCATCCAGTCCAGTGTCTTGATGTCATCATCGTTATATTCCGTAGGTTGTTGTATCGTTGAATTCAGCTCATCCATATCTCTTATAACTTTTTAATATACGCTCTTCTTGATTTATGATGCTCTCGCTTGAAATAATCCCATTGCGCTTGTACGGCGCTATTCGTCTCCAGCTCCGGGTTACTCTCGGCGTAAACGGCACCGATACGCTTATAGACCGGAATCAAGTCATTAAATAATAAAGCGTTCACGCCTTTACTTTGATATTCCGGCAAGACTCCTGTCAAATACAGGTCGATTACTTTCGGTTTGCTCTTCAACGCTTTCAGCAAATGAATCCACCCGAAGGGTAACATATGCCCACGAGCCTTTTGCAAGGCTCTCGAAAGGTTGGGCAGGGAGATGCCAAAGCCAACCACCGCATTATCCTCTTCCCTTACGATCAGCGTTACCAAATCATAACGCAGCATAGGGATATACATATTGATATAATAATCGATCTGCTTCTCGGTCAATTGCGCGAAACCATACAAGGGAGCGAAAGCCGCATTCAATGTATGGAATACCGGACGGGCGTAAGGCATAATCTCCTTAGCGTTCTTGAACTTCAGCACCTTCAATCCGTATTTCTTCTTCACGATCTCGCCGATACGCAAATGCTTCTCGGGAACGCCATCCGGTATATAGATCTTAAATTCATGCCAATCTTGATCCTTTCCGTATCCGATACGCTCCACTTGCTTGGGGTAATAGGGATAATTATAAATTGTAGCCATCGTACCGATCTGATCGAAACCCTCGATCAACATACCCTCGTGATCCATATCGGTAAAGCCCATCGGACCGTGGATCTCCTCCATGCCTTGTTCGCGGGCCCATTTCTCGACAGCGCCAAAAAGGGCATCAACCACCTCGTCATCATCAATAAAATCAACGAAACCAAAGCGGGCACGTTTCTGTCCCCAAGCCTCGTTACTCGGGCGATTCACCATACCGGCGATACGGCCTACCACCTTCCCGTCCTTATAGGCAAGGAAGTAAATAGCGTCGCACACCTCGAACGCCGGATTTTTCTTCTTATCCAGCGTCATCATCTCTTCCTCTATTAAACCCGGTACGTGATAGGGATTACCCTTGTATAATTCGATATTGAACTTGACAAACTTCTTAAGCTCCTTCTTACTGGTAACTTCTCTTATCTCTACGCTCATCGGTAATTTTATTTAAGCGGCAAAGTTACTACAAAAAAGTGAAATGCGGAAAGATATAGTGATAGAATTGAGTTACAAGGGTTTTGGTTGAAGTGGCGATAATCCGTGAAGCCATTACAATCCCTGCCGAAGCCAAATCCTGACGCCGCTACGTTACTTGTTCGTAACCATGCCCGAAAATGCGACAAACGGGTACGAATAGCGAAACAAGGCTCTAAGGAATAGTGAGTTATCCATAACTCATGCGAAAAATCAGGTTACGGAAAAAGATTGCGCCGTTCCTCCCCGTTTTGCGTACCAACACCGGACTCTTCACCAACTAATTTTGAAACCCAAAAATTAAGGACAATGAAGAGTACATTTTCAGTAATCTACTACCTCAAGCGTCAGGTAGTGAAAAAGGACGGGACAGTTCCCGTCATGGGACGCATCACGGTGGACGGCAGCCAGACACAGTTCAGCTGCAAACTGACTGTCGATCCGAAACTGTGGGACACCAAAGGTGGACGTGTCACGGGCAGAAGCACGGCGGCACTCGAAACGAACCGTATGCTTGACAAGATGCGGGTACGCATCAACAGGCATTATCAGGAAATCATGGAGCGTGACAACTTCGTCACGGCGGAGAAGGTGAAGAACGCCTTTCTCGGACTGGAACACCGCTACCACACGCTGATGCAGGTGTTCCGCCAGCACAACGAGGACTACGAGAAGCAGGTGGAGGCAGGCATGAAAGCCAAAGGCACGCTGCTGAAGTACCGCACCGTTTACAAGCACATGCAAGAGTTCCTCGACATCCGCTACCATGTGAAGGACATCGCCCTAAAAGAGCTTACCCCGGCTTTCATCTCCGACTTCGAGATGTTCCTGCGCACGGACAAGCACTGCTGCACCAATACCGTGTGGCTGTACGTCTGCCCGTTACGGACGATGGTATTCATCGCCATCAACAACGAGTGGCTGACGCGCGACCCGTTCCGCGAGTATGAAATCAAGAAGGAGGAAACAACACGCAGTTTCCTGACCAAAGATGAGATCCGCCTGCTGATGGAGGGGAAACTGAAAAACGCCAAACAGGAATTGTACCGCGACCTCTACCTGTTCTGCGCCTTCACGGGGCTGTCGTTCGCGGATATGCGCAACCTTACGGAAGAGAATATCCGCACCTACTTCGACGAACACGAGTGGATAAACATCAACCGCCAGAAAACGGGCGTGGTGTCCAACATCCGCCTGCTCGACATCGCCAACCGCATAATCGGCAAATACCGGGGACTGTGCGGGGACGGCAGGATATTTCCCGTTCCGCATTATAACACGTGCCTTGCCGGTATCCGTGCCGTCGCCAAGCGTTGCGGCATCACCAAGCATATCACGTGGCATCAGAGCCGCCACACGGCAGCCACGACGATATTCCTCTCCAACGGTGTTCCCATCGAAACGGTCAGCTCCATGCTCGGACACAAGAGCATAAAGACGACGCAGATTTACGCAAAGATAACCAAAGAGAAGCTCAATCAGGACATGGAGAACCTTGCCGCAAGATTGAACGGCGTCGAGGAATTTGCAGGTTGCACCATCTAAAAAGAAAAGCCATGAAACGTGACACAATCATCATCGAGGACAAGGCAGTCAGCGTAACCGGTAACGACGTGTGGATGACCGCCACCGAAATAGCCGGATTGTTCCATACGACCGTCCCGGCAGTGAACGCCGCCATCAGAGCCGTCCGCAAGTCGGACGTGCTGAACGACTACGAGGTGTGCCGCTACATGCAGCTTGAAAACGGGCTGCACGCGGACGTGTACGCCCTTGAAATCATCATCCCGGTCGCTTTCAGGGTGAATACCTACAACACCCACCTGTTCCGCACATGGCTGGTGGGAAAGGCACTCTCACAAGAGAAACGGCAGACATACGTGATGTTCATACAGAACGGAAAAGCCGGGTATTGCTGATTGCACATACCCCATAAGACAAGTAAACGGGTAGCACCACAAAAGGTGTCACCCGTTTACTTTTTCATGAAACCGCCTCACTCCAGCGGCTTGCGGTAGTTCGCTTCCAGTACCCCGCGCAGCCCCGTTTCCGGGTAAAGCACCTTCCCTCCCAAAAGTATGAAGGGCAACACGCGGTTGTTGCGGTATTCCTGCAAGGTGCGCCGGCTCACACGGAGCAGTTCCGACACCTCGCCGTCCGTCAGGTAACGTTCCCCGTCCAGCGGAGGACGGTAGCTTTCCAGAAATGCGGACAGCCATTTCGAGCCTTTGCGCATATCCTGCACCACAGAGGCTATCGGCTCGTCTTCCATCGTAAAAACATCGTTGTTCTCGTTCATCATAACTTCGGATTCAGTGGGTGAATAAATCAAATCATCTGCCGTGCGGATAGAGCGTGCCGACAAGCGGTATCAGCCGCTTCACCTCCTCTGGCTTGTAATAGAACCTGCGGTTTATCTGCGAGTAGCCGATAAGCCGCCTGTCACGCAGCGTCTGCAACGTGCGCGGGCTTATTCTCAACTGCCCGCAGACCTCCTCGCCCGTGAGCCATCTTTCCATGCGCCCCGTGTCGCTTTTGCGCCTCAGGGCGGCGACCTTCTCCGAGAGTGCGCCGAATGCCGCCACCATCATCTCGAAAGTCTTTTTCTCGATAGATACTATTTCCATATTCATGTCATTTAGAGTTTGCCGCAAAGGTAACGAAACGGCATACAAGACGTATCGTTTTCCGCTGAAAGGCTGCCTGTTGCGCCGTTTGACCGGGTTACGGAGCCATCTTCCGCAAAAATCTTACGTGAGTCACGTAGTGAGTTGTTAAAGCCCCTTTTGTTTATTGCCGAATTTTGTCGCAGAAACAAAAAGAAAGGACTGAACATGAAAGTGATAACAATGGAAAGTTCCGCCTACAAGGAGATGATGGCGCAGATTGCGAACATCGCAGGGTACATCCGCGAGGCAAGGGACGAGAAGAAACGGAAGCGGGAAACCGAAGACAAGCTGCTTGACACGGCACAGGCGGCGAAGATGCTCAACGTGAGCAAGCGCACCATGCAGCGTATGCGCACCGACCACCGTATCGAGTATGTGGTGGTACGCGGAAGCTGCCGCTACCGCCTTTCCGAGATACTGCGGCTATTGGAGGACAACACAGTAAGGAACGAGGAAGGGACAATAGACACCCTGTTCCACAACCACACGCTGCGCACGGGCGGCAAACCAAAAGGAAGGAGGACATAGGTCATGGAACTGCTCACACGAAACAACTTCGAGGGCTGGATGCAGAAGCTGATGGAACGGCTCGACCGTCAGGACGAACTGCTGCTGGCGATGAAGGCTGAGGGGAAACAGCCCACTATCACGGAAAGCATCCGCCTTTTCGACAATCAGGATTTGTGCATGTTGCTCCAGATAAGCAAACGCACCCTCCAACGCTACCGCAGCGTAGGCGCATTGCCCTACAAGACGCTGGGCAAGAAGACCTATTACAGCGAGGAGGACGTGCTGACATTCCTTTCCAACCATATCAAGGACTTCAAAAAGGAAGATATAGCCTTCTACAAGGCTCGTATCCATAATTTCTTTCATAAATAACCCATTAAAACATTTTTCAGATGGCAAAGAAAAAAGACGAAAAGGACGTGCTGGTAGTCCGTGACGAGAAGACAGGCGAGATCAGCGTGGTAGCCGGGCTGAACGCGGACGGCACACCCAAGCGCACCCCCGCAAAAGCGGAGAACGCGCAGAGTTTCCTGCAATTCGACCGACATGGCGACGTGCTGGACAACTTCTTCAAGAACTTCTTCCGGCAGTGCAAGGAACCCAGCCGCTTCGGTTTCTACCGCATTGCGGCAGACCAAGCTGAAAATCTCTTAGAGGTGATGAAGCAACTGCTGAAAGACCCCGAAGCGAACAAGGAGCTGCTCGCCCCTCACAAGGTGGACACCTCCGACTATGAGAAGAAGGTGCAGGAAGAGATGGCAGCACAACAGACAGAGAAACAAGAACCTCAAAAACAGGAGAACATGGAACAACGGAAAGAACAGCAACAGGACAAATCCGAACAGATGCAGGGCAAACGTGGCTACCAGCCCATCGACGAGAGTAAAATCAACTGGCAGGAGCTGGAGGACAGATGGGGCGTAAAGCGGGACAACCTTGAAAAGTCCGGCGACCTTACGAAGATGCTCAACTATGGCAAGTCCGACTTGGTAAAGGTCAAACCGACCTTCGGCGGCGAATCATTCGAGCTGGACGCCCGCCTCTCCTTCAAGAAGGACGGTGAGGGAAACATCAGCCTCGTGCCGCACTTCATCCGCAAGGAGCAGAAGCTGGATGAGTACAAGGAACACAAATTCTCCGACAATGACCGGAAGAACCTCCGCGAAACGGGCAATCTCGGTAGGGTCGTGGACATTGTGGACAGGGAAACGGGCGAGATCATCCCCTCCTACATCAGCATCGACCGCAAGACGAATGAAATCACGGACATTCCGGCAAGCAGGGTGCGCATCCCGGAGCGCATCGGCAAGACGGAAATCACCACGCAGGAGCGGGACATGCTCCGCGCCGGACTGCCCGTACGCGACAAGCTCATCGAGCGCAACGACGGCAGAAAGTTCGTCACCACCCTGCAAGTGAACGTGGAGCAGCGCGGCGTGGAGTTCGTGCCGGGAACCGGCAAGTCGCCCCGTACCGCACAGACACAGGAAACCAAAGGCGACACATCGAAAAGTCAGGCGCAGGGCGGGGAAAATGCCGCACAGACCAAGAAGGAGCAACGCCGCAACACGTGGACGAACGAGGACGGCAGCATCCGCCCCATCAGCAAATGGAGCGGCGTGAGCTTCACCGACCAGCAGAAAGCCGACTATGTGGCGGGTAAAGCCGTGAAGCTGGAGAACGTGACCGACAAGCAGGGCTTCCATGCCACGATGTATATCAAGTTCAACCCGGAGAAGGGACGCCCGTACCGCTACGACACGAACCCTGACAATGCACAGCAGGTTGCTCCGTCCAACGAGAGCCGCACGCAGGTGGCGGTGAACAACGATGGCAAGACCAACGAGGCTACAAAGAATCTGAGAGAGCCGTTGCAGAAAGGTCAGACCAACCCGAAGGACGCCCGCCAGCAACAGCAGCAGGAGAAGCCGCAGAAGAAAACGGGCAAGGGCATGAAAATGTAATCCCGTGTCCGCCACTGAATCCAAAATAAAATCCAAAGTATCAACAAAAAAGAAGAAGACATGAAGACAATCATTGCAGAAAAGCCCTCCGTGGCACGTGAAATCGCCCGCATCGTGGGCGCGACAAAGAGAGAGGAAGGATATTTCGAGGGAGGCGGTTATGCCGTGACATGGGCATTCGGACACCTCGTTCAGCTTGCCATGCCCGACGGCTACGGCGTGCGCGGATTTGTCCGTGACAACCTCCCGATTATTCCCGACACATTCACGCTCGTCCCCCGTCAGGTCAGGACGGAGAAAGGTTACAAGCCCGACAGCGGCGTGGTGTCGCAGATAAAAGTCATCAAAAGACTGTTCGACACAAGCGAACATATCATCGTGGCGACCGATGCCGGACGCGAGGGAGAGCTTATCTTCCGCTACCTCTACCACTATACGGGTTGCACCACTCCTTTCGTGCGCCTGTGGATCAGCTCTCTCACCGACAAAGCTATCCGCGAGGGACTGCGGAAACTCGAAGACGGCAGCAAATACGACAACCTCTACCTCGCCGCCAAAGCGCGGAGCGAATCCGACTGGCTCGTGGGCATCAACGGCACACAGGCGTTATCCATCGCCGCCGGACACGGCACGTATTCCGTGGGGCGGGTGCAGACACCAACGTTGGCTATGGTATGTGAACGCTACTGGGAGAACCGCCGCTTTACGTCCGAAGCATTCTGGCAGCTCCATATCGCAACGGACGGTTGCGACGGCGAAGTCGTGAAATTCTCATCCTCCGAGAAATGGAAAGAGAAAGAACCGGCGATGGAACTATATAATAAGGTAAAGGCGGCAGGTTGCGCCACTGTCACGAAAGCCGAGCGCAAGGAGAAGACGGAGGAAACTCCCTTGCTCTACGACCTGACCACGCTCCAGAAAGAAGCCAACGCCAAGCACGGCTTCACGGCGGAACAGACGCTTGAAATCGCGCAGAAACTCTACGAAAAGAAGTTGATAACCTATCCGAGAACGGGAAGCCGCTACATCCCCGAAGACGTGTTTGCCGAAATTCCCAAACTGCTCGCTTTCATCGGCACACAGCCCGAATGGAAAGACAAGGTGCGGGCAAAAGCCGCCCCGACACGCCGCAGCGTGGACGACGGCAAGGTGACAGACCACCATGCCCTGCTCGTCACGGGTGAGAAACCGCTCTTCCTCTCCAAAGAGGACAATACCATCTATCAGATGATTGCCGGGCGCATGGTCGAGGCATTCTCTGAGAAATGCGTCAAGGATGTGACCACTGTCACGGCGGAATGTGCCGGAGTGGAGTTTACCGTAAAAGGCAGCGTCGTGAAGCAAACCGGATGGCGTGCCGTCTATGGCGAGGAAAAAGAGGAAATTACCATCCCCGGCTGGCAGGAAGGCGACACGCTGACACCGAAAGGCTCGTCCATTACCGAAGGAAAGACCAAACCCAAGCCGCTGCATACCGAAGCCACCCTGCTCTCGGCAATGGAAACGGCGGGCAAGGAAATTGAGGACGACGCACTGCGGCAGGCGATGAAGGACTGTGGCATCGGTACTCCCGCCACACGCGCCTCCATCATCGAAACGCTTTTCAAGCGCGGTTACATGGAACGCTGCAAGAAGTCGCTTGTTCCCACCGAAAAAGGACTTGCCCTCAATTCCGTCGTCAAGACGATGCGCATCGCCGATGTTGCCATGACGGGCGAATGGGAAAAGGAGCTGGCGCGTATCGAGCGCGGGGAACTGTCCGACGACACCTTCCGCAAGGAGATAGAGGCGTACACACGTGAGATAACCTCCGAACTGATCTCGTGCGACAAGCTCTTCGGCAGCCGTGACTCCGGCTGCGCGTGTCCCAAGTGTGGCACGGGCAGGATGCGGTTCTACGGCAAGGTGGTACGCTGCGACAACACGGAGTGCGGACTGCCCGTGTTCCGGCTGAAAGCGGGACGCACCCTGTCCGACGATGAAATCAAAGACCTGCTCACCGAAGGGCATACCAAGCTGCTCAAAGGGTTCAAGAGCAAACAGGGCAAGAGTTTCGATGCTGTTGTCGCCTTTGACGGGGAATATAACACGACTTTTGTGTTCCCGGAGGCTAAAAAGGACAAGAAATTTTCAGGACGGAAGAAATAGTATTAACTTTGCCACTTGTTCAGAGTAATGAATTGTTCTTCGATACCGGATTACACTCATACTTTGGATTTAGTGGTGGCACTCGGAGGGATACCGAGTGCCTTTTTCTTCCTTTTTCCAACCGATTATCCCGTTAATTATCAATCCGCTAAATCCAAAGTAATGAACAACAAGAAGAAAAACGAGGGTCAGACCGACTTTTCCTATTACGGTCTGTACCTGCTGGACTATCTCCGCACGAACAAGTTTGAACAGGCTGACGACACCGCTTTCATACGGGAACGGGCCGACCGTGCCGCCGAAACGTATGAGAGGGCACGGCTTGAAGGCTATCCCGCCGATGGTGCGCAGGAACTGGCGATGGACACGCTGCTGCGCGGGCTGCATTATTCCCGTTACGCCATCCTCCGCGAAGTCGTGGAAAACGAGTTTGCCGATGAAGTGCCGGAAGAGAAGCGTGAAGCCTTTGTCCTGAAACTGCTGCCGCTTGTCGGCAACGTGTTCTCCGTCTATGACCTCTCGGATGACAATTTCGCCCTGTCTTCCGATTACGACCTGCTCTACACGGAGCTGACGGGAGCAACCGTCCTTTACTTAGACGAATATGGCGTTTAACCGCAAACAGAAACTGCGGGACAACATCGAGGCGATACGGACGGCATTCATCCTTGACAGGGAAAATAGGACAGCGACAACCGAAGAGCGTGCCATACTTCAAAGGTACTGCGGTTTCGGCGGTCTGAAATGTATCCTCAACCCTGCAAAGGAACTGACGGATGCCGTCCGGTGGGCGAAATCCGACCTCGAACTGTTCGCCCCGACGGTGGAGCTGCACAGGCTTATCCGTGAGAACAGCAAGGACGAAACAGAGTACAAGCGGTTTGTGGATTCGCTGAAAGCGTCCGTGCTGACCGCTTTCTACACCCCCAAAGAGATAACCGACACCATCGCGGACGTGCTGGCAGATTACAGCGTCCGCCCCGCCCGTATGCTCGAACCGTCGGCAGGTGTCGGCGTGTTCGTGGATTCCATGCTGCGGCACAGCCCCAATGCGGATGTGATGGCTTTCGAGAAGGATCTGCTCACGGGTACAATCTTGAGGCATCTCTATCCCGACCAGAAAATGCGCACCTGCGGTTTTGAGAAAATCGAAAGACCGTTCAACAATTATTTCGACTTGGCGGTGTCCAACATTCCGTTCGGTGACATTGCCGTGTTCGACGCGGAGTTTCAGCGGAGCGACTCTTTCGGCAGACGCTCCGCCCAGAAAACCATCCACAACTATTTCTTTCTCAAAGGACTGGATGCCGTGCGTGACGGCGGTATCGTGGCGTTCATCACCTCGCAAGGGGTATTGAATAGCACCAAGACCTCCGTGCGTAACGAGCTGTTCAGTCAGGCCAATCTGGTATCCGCGATACGCCTGCCCAACAACCTGTTCACGGACAACGCGGGCACGGAGGTGGGCAGTGACCTGATTGTCCTGCAAAAGAACCTCAGCAAGAAGGAAATGTCGCAGGACGAGCGGCTGATGACCGTGATACAGACGGACACGAAAACCGCCCTGACCGACAACGCCTATTTCATCCACCACCCGGAACGCATCGTGCATACGATGGCGAAACTTGACACAGACCCCTACGGGAAGCCCGCTATGGTTTATCTGCACGAGGGCAAGGCAGCAGGCATCGCCGGGGATTTGCGCCGTATGCTCGACGAGGATTTCCATTACAGGCTTGCCATGCGCTTGTATTCGGGTTCAATCCGGCAGGCAGGAACGGAAGAAAAAGTTGCCGTTCAAAATAAAGTAGAGCGTCCTGCCATAAAATTGGAAACAGTATCCTCGGCGCAGACGGTGGAAACTCCGACAGAAAAGCCGCAACCCGCAGATGAAAAGCCGGAGATAGAACCGCGCCCGCAATATTCCGCAGGCGTGCAGCTCACCCTGCTTGACCTCTGGGGGATGACGGAAGAGGTCAGCCAACCGAAAACCTCCAAAAAGAAAAAGACGGTGAAAAAGGCAGTTACGGCAAAGTCCACTCCGCCCAAACCGAAAGTCACGGTTACACCGACAGCTCCAACTGCAAAACCCGCAATGGAGAATAAGGAGGTGAAAGCGGAGAACACCGCCAAGCCTGCCGACCCGGACGACATCTATGCCACACTGGACTGGGATACCAATCCTCCCATCAACGGTTTCTATGAAATGATGATGGGTTTGACGCCGGAGCGTAGGAAAGAACTTCGGGAACTGGCAAGGCAGCATAACGAGAAACAAGTGGCGGAAAAGACGGAAGTGAAAGCCGTGCCGGAAACTTCCCGTGAGCAGCCACGACAGGAGGAAACACAGCCGGAGGCAGTCGCCGCACCTGCCGTTACAGATACCCCATCGGAAGCGGTGGGGACTTTCCTTTTCCCCGACATCGAAGCGGAAAAGCCGAAGGAGGAAGTCGTGGACCTTTCTCCGCGTGCCTACCACCGCACGCCGGAGATGCACCTGCGCGAAGGGTCGCTGGTGGCTGACCGGGGGCGTCATAACATCGGCTACCTGAAAGACATCACGCCATACGGGGCGACATTCCAGCCGCTCGACCTGAAAGGATACCAGAAGGAAAAGGCGTTGTTGTATGTGTCGCTGCGTGACGCCTACGAGCGTCTGTACCGTTATGAATCGCTCCGGCGCGAGGCAAATGTTCCGTGGCGAGAGCATCTGAATACCTGTTACGATGAGTTTGTCATGCGCTACGGCAACCTCAACGCCAAGCAGAACGTGAAGTTAGTGATGATGGATGCGGGCGGGCGCGACATCCTTTCGCTGGAACGGATGGAAAACGGAAAGTTCGTCAAGGCGGACATCTTCGAGCATCCTGTTTCCTTCGCGGTGGAGAGCCATGCCAACGTAGGCTCTCCCGAAGAAGCCCTGTCTGCGTCGCTCAACAAATATGGTACGGTCAATCTCGACTATATGCGGGAGATAACCGACAGCACGGCGGAGGATTTGCTCACTGCCCTGCAAGGGCGCATCTACTACAATCCGCTCGTGACCGGTTACGAAATCAAAGACCGTTTCATCGCCGGAAATGTCATAGAGAAAGCGGAACGCATAGAGGCATGGATGGGTGACAATCCCGAAAATGAGCGTATGCCGGAGGTGAAGCAGGCGTTGGAGGCTCTGAAAGATGCCGAGCCGCAGCGCATCGCCTTCGAGGATCTGGACTTCAATTTCGGGGAACGCTGGATTCCGACGGGTGTCTATGCCGCCTACATGAGCCGGCTGTTCGACACGGAGGTGAAAATCGCCTATTCCGCAAGCATGGACGAGTTTTCGGTGGTGTGCGGCTACCGCACCATGAAAATCACGGACGAGTTTCTGGTGAAGGGGTATTACCGGAACTATGACGGTATGCACCTCCTAAAACACGCCCTGCACAACACCTGCCCTGACATGATGAAGTCCATCGGCAAGGACGAGCATGGCAACGACATCAAGATGCGCGACAGCGAGGGAATACAACTCGCCAACGCCAAGATTGACGAGATACGAAACGGCTTCTCCGAATGGCTCGAAGAGCAGTCGCCGCAGTTCAAGGAGCGGCTTGTGACGATGTATAACCGCAAGTTCAACTGTTTCGTGCGCCCGCGCTACGACGGCTCCCATCAGACCTTTCCCGACCTCAACCTGAAAGGGCTGGCAAGCCGGGGTATCAAGAGCGTCTATCCCTCACAGATGGATTGCGTCTGGATGTTGAAACAGAACGGCGGCGGAATTTGCGACCACGAGGTGGGAACCGGTAAGACGCTGATAATGTGCATCGCCGCGCATGAGATGAAGCGTCTGAATTTGGCACACAAGCCGATGATTATCGGGCTGAAAGCCAACGTTGCGGAGATTGCAGCCACCTATCAGGCGGCATATCCCAACGCACGTATTCTGTACGCTTCGGAGAAGGACTTTTCGACCGCCAACCGTGTGCGCTTCTTCAATAATATAAAGAACAACGACTACGATTGCGTCATCATGTCGCACGACCAGTTCGGCAAGATACCGCAGTCGCCGGAATTGCAGCAGCGCATCCTGCAAGCAGAGCTTGACACGGTGGAGGAAAACCTCGAAGTGCTACGGCAGCAGGGAAAGAACGTGTCGCGGGCGATGCTGAAAGGATTGGAGAAGCGCAAGCACAACCTTGAAGCGAAGCTGGAGAAGGTGGAACACGCCATAAAGTCACGCACGGACGACGTGGTGGATTTCAAGCAGATGGGCATCGACCACATCTTCATAGATGAGAGCCACCAGTTCAAGAATCTGACTTTCAACACGCGCCACGACCGTGTGGCGGGATTGGGAAACAGCGAGGGAAGCCAGAAGGCACTTAACATGCTCTTTGCCATACGCACCATACAGGAGCGCACAGGAAAAGACTTGGGTGCGACCTTCCTCTCCGGCACGACTATCAGCAACTCACTGACTGAATTGTACCTGCTGTTCAAGTACCTGCGCCCGAAGGAGCTGGAACGGCAGGACATAAGGTGTTTCGACGCTTGGGCGGCGATATTTGCCAAGAAGACGACGGATTTTGAATTTAACGTGACGAACAATGTGGTCCAGAAGGAGCGTTTCCGCTACTTCATCAAAGTGCCGGAGCTTGCCGCCTTCTATAATGAAATCACGGACTACCGCACGGCGGAGGATGTGGGCGTTGACCGTCCTGCCAAGAACGAGATACTGCACCATATACCGCCCACGCCGGAACAGGAGGACTTCATACAGAAACTGATGCAGTTCGCCAAGACGGGCGATGCCACCTTGTTGGGCAGGCTGCCGCTTTCGGAAACGGAAGAAAAGGCGAAGATGCTCATCGCCACGGACTATGCCCGGAAAATGGCACTCGACATGCGCATGATAGACCCGAATTACGAAGATCATCCCGACAACAAAGCGAGTCACTGTGCCAAGATGATCGCGGAGTATTATCAAAAATACGACGCCCAGAAAGGCACGCAGTTCGTTTTCTCTGATTTGGGGACATACCAGCCGGGCGACGGGTGGAACGTCTATTCGGAAATCAAGCGCAAACTGACGGAGGACTACGGTATACCGCCAAGCGAGGTGCGCTTCATTCAGGAGTGCAAGACCGACAAGGCGCGGAAGGCGGTGATAGACGCCATGAACGCCGGGACGGTGCGTGTGCTGTTCGGCTCTACCTCTATGCTCGGAACGGGTGTGAACGCCCAGAAACGGTGTGTGGCTATCCATCATCTCGATACGCCGTGGCGACCGTCCGACTTGCAACAGCGTGACGGACGCGGAGTTAGGGCAGGTAATGAGATTGCCAAACATTTCGCCGGGAACAACGTGGATGTAATCATCTACGCGGTGGAGAAGTCACTGGACAGCTACAAGTTCAACCTCCTGCACTGCAAGCAGACTTTCATAAGCCAGCTCAAAAGCGGTGCGATGGGTGCGCGTACCATCGACGAGGGGGCAATGGACGAAAAATCGGGCATGAATTTCTCGGAATACATGGCGTTGCTCTCCGGCAATACCGACCTGTTGGACAAGGCGAAACTGGAAAAGCGGATCGCATCGCTCGAAGGGGAACGCAAGTCGTTCAACAAGGGCAAGCGTGATTCGGAGTTCAAGCTGGAGTCAAAGACCGGCGAGTTGCGCAACAACACGGCTTTCATAGATGCCATGACGGAGGACTGGAACCGCTTCCTGTCGGTGGTGCAGACCGACAAGGAGGGCAACCGCCTTAATATAATAAAGGTGGACGGAGTGGATTCCGCCGATGAGAAGGTCATCGGAAAGCGTTTGCAGGAGATAGCCAAGAATGCCACGACCGGAGGGTTGTACACGCAGGTCGGTGAACTTTACGGTTTTCCGATAAAGGTGGTGAGCGAAAGGATACTCAAAGAGGGATTGGAGTTCACCGACAACCGCTTCGTGGTCGAGGGGAACTACAAGTACACCTACAACAACGGGCATCTGGCGATGGCTGACCCGTTGGCCGCCGCCCGCAACTTCCTCAACGCGATGGAGAGGATACCCTCCATCATCGACCAGTACAAGGCGAAGAACGAGGTGCTGGAGATGGAGATACCGCAGTTACAGGAGATAGCGGGTAAGGTGTGGAAGAAGGAGGACGAGCTGAAGCAGTTGAAGTCCGAACTTGCCGCCCTTGACCGAAAAATTCAGCTGGAGCTTGCGCCACCCACGCCCGAAGTCGCAGAAAAGGAGAATGAAGGGCAACAGCTCAAGCCGGAAGCGGAAGATGTGAGGAACAGGCAGGCGCAATATCCCGAAAATGCACCGCCGCAGATACGCAGTCCGGCGGATAGTATCGTTGCCAACCATGTCATAATCGGGCGTCCGGGACTGTATGCCAAGGAGGAAACCCGGTCCAAAGGATTGAAAATATAACCTAAGGAATTTTATCTGAAGTATTAATAAGGGCTATCCCAAAAGGTCTAAAAGTAAATTTTATCCTTTCTGCAAGTATCTATAGGATGGCAACTGCATTTTTTTCTTTTTGGGCAGCCCTTATTAAAATTTATTCTTATTTTAGGTTATATACATTCATGTCCATTTATGTAAAAAATTCCTGCTGACCTTGTTTATGTCTTGTCAGTCACCATTTGCAAAACCATATTTGACCCTCAAAGAGGCTGAATTTGATAAGTAACTTGCTACATACTCATAATAAGGAGCTAAATAGAACACGAATGGGAAATACACAAATGCTAAACTAAAGAAGATATTGGCCAAAATAAACGCTATACCGAGAGAGAAACTTGATTTTTCAACTTCCTAAAACGGTGTTGTTCAAACATTTCTACTTATTTGTACTTGCCAGTTGAACCTACGCTTCCCTAATAAAATGTCTATGGTAAAAAGTTAAAAAATCCTCCCACTTTTGTTAGATATATTTTTTTGTGTAATTTTGTAATCGTTATGCGGCAGTAATAATATACATATTAATACGAGTTAGTAATCCTGTAGTTCTCATATGCTACGAGGAGGTATTAAAAGGTGCGTTTCGACAATGCATCTACTGTAGTATATTATTGCTTAATCCAAATGAATATTATAAATTTAGGAATTCTTGCTCACATTGATGCAGGAAAAACTTCCGTAACCGAGAATCTGCTGTTTGCCAGTGGAGCAACGGAAAAGTGCGGCCGTGTGGATAATGGTGACACCATAACGGACTCTATGGATATAGAGAAACGTAGAGGAATTACTGTCCGGGCTTCTACGACATCTATTATCTGGAATGGAGTGAAATGCAATATCATTGACACTCCGGGACACATGGATTTTATTGCGGAAGTGGAGCGGACATTCAAAATGCTTGATGGAGCAGTCCTCATCTTATCCGCAAAGGAAGGCATACAAGCGCAGACAAAGTTGCTGTTCAGTACTTTACAAAAGCTGCAAATCCCGACAATTATATTTATCAATAAGATTGACCGTGCCGGTGTGAATTTGGAGCGTTTGTATATGGATATAAAAACAAATCTGTCGCAAGATGTCCTGTTTATGCAAACTGTTGTCGATGGATCGGTTTATCCGGTTTGCTCCCAAACATATATAAAGGAAGAATACAAAGAATTTGTATGCAACCATGACGACGATATATTAGAACGATATTTGGCGGATAGCGAAATTTCACCGGCTGATTATTGGAATACGATAATCGCTCTTGTGGCAAAAGCCAAAGTCTATCCGGTGCTACATGGATCAGCAATGTTCAATATCGGTATCAATGAGTTGTTGGACGCCATTTCTTCTTTTATACTTCCTCCGGCATCAGTCTCAAACAGACTTTCAGCTTATCTCTATAAGATAGAGCATGACCCCAAAGGGCATAAAAGAAGTTTTCTTAAAATAATTGACGGAAGTCTGAGACTTCGAGACGTTGTAAGAATCAACGATTCGGAAAAATTCATCAAGATTAAAAATCTAAAGACTATTTATCAGGGCAGAGAGATAAATGTTGATGAAGTGGGTGCCAATGATATCGCGATTGTAGAAGATATAGAAGATTTTCGAATCGGAGATTATTTAGGTGCTAAACCTTGTTTGATTCAAGGATTATCTCATCAGCATCCCGCTCTCAAATCCTCCGTCCGGCCAAATAAGCCCGAAGAGAGAAGCAAGGTGATATCCGCTCTGAATACATTGTGGATTGAAGACCCGTCTTTGTCCTTTTCCATAAACTCATATAGTGATGAATTGGAAATCTCGTTATATGGTTTGACCCAAAAGGAAATCATACAGACATTGCTGGAAGAACGATTTTCCGTAAAGGTCCATTTTGATGAGATCAAGACTATCTACAAAGAACGACCTATAAAAAAGGTCAATAAGATTATTCAGATCGAAGTACCACCCAACCCTTACTGGGCCACAATAGGGCTGACTCTTGAACCCTTACCGTTAGGGGCAGGGTTGCAAATCGAAAGTGACATCTCCTATGGTTATCTGAACCATTCTTTTCAAAATGCCGTTTTTGAAGGGATTCGTATGTCTTGCCAATCTGGTTTACATGGATGGGAAGTGACAGATCTGAAAGTAACTTTTACTCAAGCCGAGTATTATAGCCCGGTAAGTACACCTGCTGATTTCAGACAGCTGACCCCTTATGTCTTCAGGCTGGCTTTGCAACAGTCAGGTGTGGACATTCTCGAACCGATGCTCTGTTTTGAGTTGCAGATACCCCAAGTAGCGAGTTCCAAAGCTATTACAGATTTGCAAAAACTGATGTCTGAGATTGAAGACATCAGTTGTAATAATGAGTGGTGTCATATTAAAGGGAAAGTTCCATTAAATACAAGTAAAGACTATGCCTCAGAAGTAAGTTCGTACACTAAGGGCTTAGGCATTTTTATGGTTAAGCCATGTGGGTATCAAATAACAAAAGACGGTTATTCTGATAATATCCGCATGAACGAAAAAGATAAACTTTTATTCATGTTCCAAAAATCAATGTCATTAAAATAATGGAGCGGTCAGGAAATTTCTATAAGGCAATACGGTTGGGATATATACTTATCTCCATTCTTATCGGATGTATGGCATATAATAGCCTCTATGAATGGCAGGAGATAGAAGCATTAGAACTTGGCAATAAAAAAATAGACGAGCTCCGAAAAGAAATAAACAATATCAATATTCAAATGATAAAATTTTCTCTATTGGGTGAAACAATACTGGAATGGAACGATAAAGATATCGAGCATTACCATGCACGGCGTATGGCAATGGACAGTATGCTCTGCCGTTTCAAGGCCACCTATCCAGCAGAGCGCATCGATAGTGTGCGCAGTCTTTTAGAGGATAAGGAACGACAGATGTTCCAGATAGTCCGGTTAATGGATGAACAACAATCTATTAACAAGAAGATAGCCAATCAAATTCCGGTTATTGTACAGAAAAGTGTGCAGGAACAGTCCAAAAAGCCAAAACGAAAAGGTTTCTTAGGCATATTCGGCAAAAAAAAGGAAGTAACTCCAGCAGTATCAACCACTATCCTTCATTCGGTCAATAGAAACGTAATCAGCGAACAGAAAGTGCAGGATCGCCAATTGTCGGAACAAGCCGACAGCCTTGCAGCTCGTAATGCAGAACTTAACAGACAACTGCAAGAATTGATTTGCCAAATAGAAGAAAAGGTACAAACCGAACTGCAAAGCCGGGAAAACGAAATAGTTGCCATGCGTGAAAAGTCATTTATGCAAGTAGGCGGTTTAATGGGATTCGTTCTTCTATTGTTGTTAATTTCCTACATCATCATACATCGTGATGCAAAAAGCATTAAACAATACAAGCACAAGACAACTGATTTGATAAGGCAACTGGAACAATCCGTACAACGGAACGAGGCACTGATAACGTCAAGGAAGAAGGCGGTACATACTATCACCCATGAACTGCGCACACCGCTGACAGCAATAACAGGCTATGCCGGACTGATACGGAAAGAACAGTGTGAGGATAAGTCCGGGCAGTATATCCAAAACATACTGCAATCCTCCGACCGTATGCGGGATATGCTTAACACTTTGCTTGACTTCTTCCGCCTGGACAACGGCAAGGAACAGCCCCGTCTGTCACCCTGCCGGATTTCAGCAATCACGCACACACTTGAAACGGAGTTCATGCCTGTTGCCGTGAACAAAGGGCTGTCCTTGTCCGTGAAGACTGGACACGATGCCATTGTATTGACCGACAAAGAGCGAATAATACAAATCGGGAATAACCTGCTGTCAAACGCTGTCAAGTTCACAGAAGAAGGCGGTGTTTCTTTGATTACTGAATATGATAATGGAGTTCTGACACTGGTCGTTGAAGATACAGGTACAGGCATGACAGAAGAGGAACAGAAACAAGCGTTCGGTGCGTTTGAACGTCTATCAAATGCCGCCGCAAAGGAGGGTTTCGGGCTTGGGCTTGCCATAATGCGTAATATTGTGTCGATGCTTGGCGGAACAATCCGTTTAGACAGCAAGAAAGGGAAAGGCAGTCGTTTCACAGTTGAAATTTCTATGCAGGAAGCTGAAGAACAGCTTGGATATACAAGCAATACACCTGTTTATCATAACAATAAATTCCATGATGTTGTCGCCATTGACAATGATGAGGTATTACTTCTGATGCTGAAAGAGATGTATTCCCAAGAAGGAATACACTGCGACACTTGCACCGATGCTGCGGCACTGATGGAAATGATACGCCAGAAAGAATACAGCCTGTTGCTGACAGACTTGAATATGCCCGATATAAACGGTTTCGAATTGCTGGAACTGTTGCGTTCGTCCAACGTGGGCAATTCACCAACAATCCCGGTGGTTGTGGCAACCGCTTCGGGCAGTTGTAACAAAGGGGAACTATTGGCAAAAGGCTTTGCCGGATGCCTGTTCAAACCGTTCTCCATATCGGAACTGATGGAGGTTTCCGACAGGTGTGCCATAAAAGCGACACCGGACGGGAAACCGGACTTTTCCGCCTTATTGTCCTATGGCAATGAAGCCGTCATGCTGGAAAAGTTGATAACTGAAACAGAAAAGGAAATGCAGGCGGTACGGGATGCAGCAAAAGAAAAAGACCTGCAAAAGCTGGATTCCCTGATCCACCACCTGCGCAGTTCGTGGGAGGTGCTCCGTGCCGACCAACCGCTGAATGTACTTTACGGATTGCTTCGTGGCGATGCTCTCCCGGATGGTGAAGCGTTAAGCCATGCCGTGACTGCCGTGCTGGATAAGGGAGTGGAAATAATACGGTTGGCAGAAGAGGAAAGGAGAAAATACGAAGATGAATAAGACAAAAATAATTGTGGTGGAAGACAACATCGTGTATTGCGAATATGTCTGCAATATGCTGTCACGGGAGGGCTACCGCAATATGAAGGCTTACCACCTCTCAACCGCGAAGAAACATCTGCAACAGGCAACAGATAATGATATCGTGGTTGCCGACCTGCGTCTGCCTGACGGCAGTGGCATAGACCTTTTGTGCTGGATGCGAAAGGAGGGAAAGATGCAGCCCTTCATCATTATGACCGACTACGCCGAAGTTAATACCGCCGTGGAAAGCATGAAACTCGGCTCGATAGACTATATTCCCAAACAGCTTGTGGAGGATAAACTTGTCCCCCTGATCCGTTCCATACTGAAAGAACGTCAGGCAGGACAACGCCGTATGCCTATATTCGCCCGTGAAGGTTCCGCCTTTCAGAAAATCATGCACCGCATAAGGCTGGTAGCCGCCACCGATATGAGCGTGATGATATTTGGTGAGAACGGCACGGGCAAGGAGCATATTGCCCACCTGTTGCATGACAAGAGCAAACGTGCAGGCAAGCCATTTGTGGCGGTGGACTGCGGTTCACTCTCCAAAGAGCTTGCACCGTCGGCTTTCTTCGGACACGTCAAAGGTGCATTTACAGGTGCGGACAATGCCAAGAAAGGATATTTCCATGAGGCGGAAGGCGGCACGTTGTTTCTGGACGAGGTAGGAAACCTCGCGTTGGAAACCCAACAGATGTTGCTCCGTGCCATACAGGAGAGGCGGTATCGCCCGGTCGGAGACAAGGCAGACCGGAATTTCAATGTCCGCATCATCGCTGCTACCAATGAAGATTTGGAGGTATCGGTGAATGAAAAGCGTTTTCGGCAGGATCTTCTGTACCGCCTGCACGACTTCGGGATAACCGTTCCTCCGTTGCGTGACTGTCAAGAAGACATTATGCCGCTGGCAGAGTTCTTCCGTGATATGGCAAACAGAGAGCTGGAGTGTAGCGTGAGCGGGTTCAGTTCCGAAGCACGTAAAGCGTTGCTGACACACGCATGGCCGGGCAACGTGCGGGAACTTCGGCAGAAAGTTATGGGTGCTGTATTGCAGGCGCAGGAAGGTGTTGTCATGAAAGAGCATCTGGAACTTGCCGTGACGAAACCGACCTCTACTGTCAGCTTCGCCTTGCGCAATGACGCGGAGGATAAGGAGCGGATATTGCGTGCGTTGAAACAGGCAAACGGCAACCGGAGTGTCGCCGCAGAACTGCTCGGCATAGGCAGGACAACACTATACAGCAAACTTGAAGAGTATGGACTTAAATATAAATTCAAGCAATCATAGCCCGTAATTCACTGAATTTGGCTATCTTTGCATAACATTTGAGAAAAACGGCGATTGGCAGGAGCTTTTCGCCGCCAACATATAGGATAAGACCGCAAGGCGTTTCAAGCGAAAATCTGGTAAATTGGAACTACGGAGACGATTGCGTGATGCTTATGCTATGCTTACGCATAGCGTGCATTCACGTACTCTCCGTAAAGGCTTTACCAGAGCCATCGCTTGAAGGTAGTGTGAATTGCACGCTACTTTTTTACCCTTGCCTAACGAAAGGAAACGATTATGGGTAAAGTTCAGATTCTCGCCGTACTGACGATGGACGGATGTCTTTCTTCAGAGTTATATGATAAAGCACATCAGGATTTGTGCCTTGACCGTTGCGGTCTTGATGAAATCAGGAAGAAAGCCTTTTACCGTGTGACACCGGACTATTCCATTTCAATGCTGCACGAATGGAGAAAAGACTGCACAAACATCCGTTACCTCGCGGAAGCCACACCGGACACGGCAGACTATATAAACGGACTGCTGCGGATGCACGCTGTGGATGAAATCATACTATACACCGTTCCTTTCATATCCGGAAGCGGACGACATTTTTTTAAGTCGGCTCTGCCAGAGCAACACTGGACGCTTTCCTCTTTGAAAAGCTATCCCAACGGTGTATGTCGCATTATCTATATCCTTGATAAAAAAGCAAGATAGCCAAAATGTGCGGCAAGCATACATTTCTATTTTCAGGAATAGAATAAATGTTCCGATTACAAACAATTTAAGTCGGAGATAATTTGTCCTTGTGAAAAAATACTGAATTTTATACCTCTGAAATCCAGCACTTTGTAAAATTGAGTGTTGGATTTTTTATTTTCTGCCGCGTTTTTTGCCAATTATATTCATGTGCGCACGCAGAAAACAAAGTGTAATTTTCAAAATTGACAGAACCATGAATTATTTCTTGCTGGCGGAAACCGACTTTTTCCGCCTGATAAACGAAGCCGGCGACTGCAATATGGAAACGGCATACACGGCTTTCGCCACCCAAGTGATCGAACTGTGCAACGGCGGCATGGACATGAACCTTACCGTCATCGCGCTTGCCTACATCGAAATCGAGTTGCAGCACCATCCCGTACGTAATCTGTCAGAAGAAAAAAGAGAGATTGCCGCCTACGTCAGCAAGGCTCTGTCTTTCGTAAGAAAGATGCAGAAATTCCTTGCCACGCCCCAAGTGCCACCACTAATATCCGCCAACAACGCAACAGAAACCACCGCCAGCCTTCTTCAATGGACGGGCAATGCCATCGACCTCGTGGAACTTATCTACGGCATAGACGTGATGGGCTGCATCAACAACGGCAATATGCCGCTCAAACAGCTCGCCCCACTTCTCTATAAGATATTCGGGGTTGATTCTAAAGACTGCTACCGCTTCTACACTGATATCAAACGCCGGAAGAACGAAAGCCGCACCTATTTCATTGACAGGATGCAGGAAAAACTGAACGAGAGAATGTTGCGTGATGAGGAGTTGGAGCGGATGAGAAAATAAAAAAATATCCATTACATATGAGAAGACAGGAATACTCGTATCCTGTCTTTTTATTTTCATTTAATTATATATTAATTAGCACAATATATGTGAGTTTTTCATTCCTATAAGGACAAATTTCAGAAACGTATGTCTGGTAAATTATTGAGTCATCATAGTATGAACATATATCATTACTAAAAACAATGAAACAACTTCCATAAGATTGTGGTTGTAAAAATCGCCATTTAATAGCCCGTTTTTTTTGTAAAATTCGCCAATTAAAAAAATATGATTATCTTTGCATTATATTTTATAAGGTATGGAAACAGTAAATAGAATACTTCAAGAGAAGATTACAGCACGAATCGCGCCCAATAAAGCAGTACTGATTTTTGGTGCTCGCCGTGTTGGTAAAACGGTAATGATGCGTAAAATTGTGGACAACTATTCAGGTAGGACGATGATGCTCAACGGCGAAGACTACGACACATTAGCACTATTGGAGAATCGCTCAATAGCCAATTATCGGCATTTATTGGATGGTATTGATTTGCTGGCTATTGATGAGGCACAGAACATACCACAAATCGGTAGTATTCTGAAGTTGATAGTTGATGAAATACCGGGAATAAGTGTCTTGGCAAGTGGTTCTTCGTCATTCGATTTGCTGAATAAGACTGGTGAACCGTTGGTCGGCCGCAGTACGCAATTTCTCCTTACACCATTCTCGCAACGGGAAATCGCACAGACGGAAACGGCACTTGAAACCCGCCAGAACCTCGAAGCGCGCTTGATTTACGGTTCCTATCCCGAAGTAGTAATGATGGAGAACTATGAACGTAAAACAGACTACCTACGTGATATTGTCGGTGCATACCTGCTTAAAGATATCTTAGCAATTGACGGCTTAAAAAATTCGAGCAAGATGCGCGATCTACTGCGATTGATAGCTTTTCAGTTGGGCAGCGAAGTTTCTTACGAAGAGTTAGGTAAACAACTCGGCATGAGCAAGACGACCGTTGAAAAATACCTCGACCTATTGGAAAAGGTCTTCGTTATCTATCGTCTGGGGGCTTATTCGCGTAACCTACGCAAGGAGGTTACAAAAGCTGGCAAGTGGTACTTCTACGACAACGGCATTCGCAATGCCATTATCGGGGCTTTCTCACCGCTGGCCATTCGGCAGGATGTCGGTGCGCTGTGGGAGAACTACATCATCGGAGAGCGGCGCAAAGCGAACTTCAATGAGGGACTGCACAGGGAGTTCTATTTCTGGCGCACCTACGACAAACAGGAAATCGACCTGATTGAGGAGAGTGCCGACAGTCTTACCGCCTTGGAGTTCAAGTGGGGAAATAAAATGCCGGCCGCACCGAAAGCCTTCCAAGAAGCCTATCCCTATGCCGAGTTTCATGTGGTAAATCGGGAGAATTATTTGGAGTTCGTATAATCAATAAATTACGTATATGGAAACAAAACTACAATCCAAACAGCAATATCCGCGGTTTATCCAAAATAAACCGTGTGGTATTGACAAATTCGATGGAGGTTCGCAAGAAAGGTTGGCAAAAACTATTGCTCGCCATTTTTGTCAGAATGATTCATTGGATGAGGAATGTACTTTACCTCGAATTATCGGCATCGAAGGTATTTGGGGATCTGGAAAATCCAACGTGGTTAAAATGTTGGAACGTGAATTATCAGACGACTATTACTTTTTTGAGTATGACGCATGGGGACATCAAGAGGACTTGCAACGCCGCTCTATATTGGAATTGCTTACAAGCAAACTTATTGATGATGGTATCCTATCTGGAAATGCAACAATAAAAGTCAAAGGTGGAGGTACGAAAACCGTATCATGGTCTGAAAAGCTGAAATATTTATTAGCCCGTAAAACGGAGACCGTAACCGAAAAATATCCCCTTATCAGTAATGGTATGGTTGCGGCATTTTTGGTTGCAGTTTTAACTCCGATATTTACATTTATTGCGTATGCAGTAAAACCTACACCCACAACATGGTGGTTTTCTTTATTGTCTATTATCATAGCTGCACTGCCAGTTCTTATTGCATTGTGCGTTTGGAAATGGGCATATAGCAAAGATCATAAATATGGATGGAGTTATATGTTAGCTATTTATCAAGATAAAGTCGAAAAGGACGTTTGCTATGAGACTTTGAGCGAAGACGAACCAACGGTTTACGAGTTCAAAACATGGATGCAAGACATTTCTGATTTTATCAAGGAAAAAGGACAACGTAAATTAGTCCTTGTTTTTGACAACATGGATCGTCTCCCCGCTGAAAAAGTAAAAGAATTATGGTCTTCTATCCATACGTTCTTCGCCGATAGCGGTTTTGAAAATGTTTGGGCTGTTATTCCTTTCGATGAAACACATTTAGCTTGTGCATTCGGAGATGAGACCGACGAACAAACGAAACAACTGACCAAGTATTTTATCAATAAAACTTTCCCTATTGTTTATCGTGTTGCTCCTCCTGTTATTACCGACTATCGAAGTATATTCAACAAACTGTTTGTTGAAGCATTTGGAGAAACAGAAAATGAAGCGAAAGAAACTATAAATCGGATATTCAGATTGGTAAATCCTAATGCCAATGTTAGGGAAATTATATCATATATCAATGAGATGGTCGCTCTTAAACAAGAGTGGTGTAACGAAATTTTGATGATAAACATAGCATTGTTCTGTTTGAAGAAGACGGATATTCTGGCAAATCCAGTAGAACAAATATTGTCCGGCGACTATCTGAATGGCATTCAAACAATAATTAACAATGATCTGCAAACACAACGCGAAATTGCAGCTTTGGTATATGGTGTCGATGTTGAAGATGCTCGACAAATTCCATTGAAAAAATATATTGAAGGCTGCATCAACGGAGAAGAAGACCACGACATAAATCAATATGCAGAGACTAATAAACAATTTGACACTGTATTAGAAGAAGTTATACAATGTATGGACAATGCGCTTATCGATAAGATTATACATTGTTTGCATAAATTAACTCGAAAGAGCGATGTTATTCTGCGTGTATGGCAAAGAATAGCACAATTGAAATTAAAAGAATCCATAGAGAAGCAGGTGTTCCCTGTCGAATACCAAGAACTGCTGTTGCATTTAGACACGGAAAGCCAAAACCATGTGATTGCTCAATTATATAAGAAGATAGTTCGGTTCAATGACTTCAATGGCGGCGACTATTTCAAAACGTTAGATGCAATAGACAGGTTTATTGCGCAAAATAAGTTGGCGTGCGATTTTACGTCATTGATTGAAGCAAAAACAGTCAAGCCAAATACATTTATCGATTATATTCAAGCTGCAAATGCAACAGATGCTGCCTATCGGGATAACGCGACAACTAAAGCATATAAATATTATCAAGTAGCAACAAATTCGGAGGCGCTCGATAATTATTTGGCAAACTTACTACCCGATAATTTCGACCATGCAGATATTGTAAAAACGTTAAAAGATAATTCTACCTATACGTTTCCAACGCTTTTGCAAGCGATCACGAATTGCATTGATGAACAGAATGTAAATAAAGATAATATAGGGGCTATATTTACAACCTATCGTTTATTGGCATCTGACGAAGAAAGACCTTTACCTGTAACGTTAGATTCAACCTACATAAATCAGTTGCATTCTGAATTAGAAACTGATGGCCGAAACATTAAAGAGTCTGGATATTACGATTTAGTCGCCATGCAATTGGCACATGGTCATTCCGTTTCCTTAATAGAGGGTGGAGATATAAAATATGTTGCAGAACTCATGGACTATTATGTGGATCATGGAGACTTATTAGTAAATAGTGTGGGATGGAATATACCGCTATTAAATGAAACACTACAATACATGGTAAATCATAAACTTGGCTATAAATTATTGCTCTCAGACATATTGCCCCAATTTGAAGATATTAAGAACAGAATAGGTGTAACGGATGAGGTATTTATCGAGCATTTAGCAGAGTGGAATACCGATTTGGATAAGTATATCACTAAGAACAATATTAAAGATGTAATTCCTGACGCATCTTTTTACGATTTGACCACTAAAATAAGCAATGTCCTGACCGATCATATCAATAAAATAGCGTTCGAAGCGTTGTCTGAAATAAGTGTTGATACATTATACGCCCAAAGAACAGCACATACATCATATTATTGGTTTGTCGCAATAAAACATTTACTGGCTAAAATCAAATCCTTGCCAGATAACTTGACTGAATTTGGCAAAAAGATTCTGATGGATATTGCTTCTGGAACTCAAAGTTTGAATCCTTTCCCTAATTGTTTCAAGAATATAGTTGAAAGATTGGATAAACGAAAAATTAAATCGACAGTTACCGATATAAGAAATGATTTCTGCATCGGTAAAAAGACTATCAATGCAATAAAGTTTCAATTTTTCGAAACATGGCTTAGATCGCATGGTAATTTGAAAAGTCAAGCTGGAGACGTTATTGATAAAATAGTGAAACCTGTAATTTCCGATGGGGCATGCCGTTCATTGATTCTGCAAAACAAAGATTTTTATATGGATTTAATAAATACAGCAGGGGATGATGCTTATGAATTGAAAAAGAGTCTCCGAAACCTCATACAAAAAGATTCAGATCCGCAATTGGTTAAATTTGTCAATTCGATAGATTCAGTACCTGAGGTTGAAACCGCGTAAGTATTTGTCTAACAAGTCCGAATTTTACGATTTTACCCGTCAGAACTGAAGTGCCCCCCAAAAAAATTGTATCCAACTTTTGGGGGTCACTTCAAACTTCGATAGGGATAATTTTCAATTTTGGGGACTTGTTAGACAGTCTCATTATCTGGTAGCAGTTTACACAGCACCGGATCGTTTTTGATACGCTCCAGTTCCTCCTGCACAATCTGCTTCACCTCTTCCTTGATGCGCCGGTAGTTCGCCTGCACCGTTTCCTTCATGCGGTCGTTGCCGTCCTCGTCCGTGAAGTTTGTAATGACGGGAATTTTCTTGTAGGCACTTTCTTCCCGTTTCACCTTTTCGGCATCCACCACAATCTCGCAATGAAAAATCTTCTGCTCGATACGCTCGTTGAAGTTGTCGGATACAGAACCGACAAACATTCCCTGCGTAAGCCCGGAAATCTTACTCGGTGGAATGAGCGCGTCCATCTGCGTGTTGATGGAGGTGGAAACATCCTGCCGGTTGATGGAGATGGACTGCCGTTTCTGCAACACCTTACCGAACCGCTCGGAGAGCGTCTTGGCTGTTTCCCCCACCACCTGACCGGAGAAAATATTGCCGACAGTGTTCATCACCACTTTCGCCTCTTTGTCCCCGTAGTCACGCACTAACTGGCTGAAATCCTGAAAGCCCAGACACACGGCAACCTTGTTGCTTCGGGCGGTAGCTATAAGATTGTCCAACCCTTTGAAGTATATTGTGGGCAACTCGTCGATGATGACCGATGACTTCAGCATCCCCTTCTTGTTGATGAGCTTCACGATACGGGAATTATACAGACCGAGTGCCGCACCGTAGATATTCTGACGGTCGGGATTGTTACCCACGCAGAGGATTTTCGGCTCTTCGGGATTGTTGATGTCCAGCGTAAACTCGCTGTCTGACATCACCCAGTAGAGCTGCGGTGAAATCATCCTCGAAAGCGGGATTTTTGCCGACGCTATCTGACCCATGAGCTGCTCCGCAGCCCCTCCAAGCCACGCATCCATGAACGGCGAAAGGTAGTTCTCCAGCTCCGGATAAGAGGTCAGTATCGGAAATATATCCTCGTAACGGCGGTTCAGAAACTCGATAGCATGGGGAAACGTGCAAAACTTCCCGTTCTGATAGATTTTGAGATACCAGATAATACTGGCAAACAGAATGATAGGTGACTCCACGAAGAAGTCGCCCTGCTTTTGCACCCACGTTTTATTGAGGTTGAGCATTATTGTGTAGGCACTCTCATAGGCATCCGTAATATCTTCCATAAAATCCGGGTGAATGGGATTGCACCGATGAGAGCGTCGCGGGTCGTCGAAGTTGATCACATAGAACTTCGGCTTTACCTTGTAGCCGTCCGGGTGGTTCAGCAAATGGTTGTAGGCAATAGTAGATAGGTCGGGATACTTGAAATCGTAGATGTATTGACTAAAGCCCTTTTCAATCTGTTGCTTGATAAAATTGTTTACCACGGCATAGGACTTGCCGCTGCCCGGCGTACCCAACACGATGGACGCACGGAAGGGATTAACTACATTGATCCAACCGTTGTTCCAGCGTTTCCTGTAATAGAAACGTGTCGGCAGATTGACCGAATACTCGCTTTCGATAAGCCTCGTTTCCTGCATGAAACTCTCGTTCTCGTTGTTGAAAACATCCTCCATCAAATTGTGTTTCAACAGGCGGCTCATCCACAGACCACCCATCAACAGGCAGACATAGCCCGTTCCAATGGTAAGGACATACAGTCCCGTCACCGCTTCAAGCGGCAGCGGCAGGGGCAGCAACCACCAGTTCAGGAAAAACAGCACGAACCCGACGGCAAATGCTGTCCAGATTCTCCCCCAAGTGATTTTCTCACCCTTGACACCCTTCGTACCCAGACAGGACAAGGCAAGCAAAAGGACGGAAAACAGCTTCGTGTAGAGAATGGAATGGAACAGCCCCGCCGTGCGGTCGAAGTTCAGAAGGATTTTGTCCACCACGCCGATGTTCACGCCCCACAGCCGGATGGCTTCGTAGCAGAACCAGTACACGTTCATGACCACTAAAATGATACTCACGGCACGCAGAAAATCCATGATTTTCGCCAATGCCCTCAAATCGTCTTCTTGTTGTGACATACATTGATTTTTTAATTGTTGATACTCTGATTACATACCCAAGCCCTTGCGTTTTTTCTTCTTTTTGCGCTTCATCGCCCGGATGAAAGCCTCTTCCTCGGCATCTACCGCCGGACCTTCGGGAGTGAGCAAGCCCATACCGCCCGATATATCTTCACTGTCGTAGGCGGTCTGCCCGTGTGCCTTGTCCGCAGCATCCACAGGGATGGATAGCGGTATCGGCGGTTGTCCGGCGTATGGCAGGGTGAAGTGTTCCTGCAAGGCATTCGCCGAAAGCTCCTTACCCATGCGCGAACCGTTCAGCACGCATCCCGTGCGGTGGTCGATGAAGGTAGCCCCATAGATGCGCCCTTCCTCTGTGTAGCGCAGTACGGTGTCGATGCCCTTCTCTTTGAGTTGGGATACAAATTTGTCCTTGTCATAAGTGCCTTGCAGCACGGAAAGGACGGTGCGTTTCGTCATGTCTGCCAGTTTCCTATCCTTGATTTCCGATTTGGAACGGACAAACTTCTTCTGTACGGCTTCATAGCCTGCGGACTTCCCGAAAAGCGAGGATTTGAACGGGTTGCCCACCTTGTTACCCTTGTCGTCCGTGACGGAATAGACCAGCCCGTGATACTCCCGTCCGCGCACGTTGCCCCTCGCTTCCTCCACCGTCATATTATATAAGGAAAGGAGCGCACGGTATTCGCCCATCGTCTGGAAACGGTACTGCCCATTCAGAGCCTTCACGGTGTTGCCTACCTGCTTCTTCACATCACCTGCCGATGCGGCCACCTTGCGCAACGGATTATCCAATCTCTGATTTTTACGTTCTGCCGGATGCAATCCGTACTTCTGTTCCAGTTCCCTGCGGATACGGTCGCTGCGGCGGTAGAGAAAATCCCGGTTGAGCCTTTTCCCGTTCTCGTCCACGTTGACCGTCACGATGTGCAGGTGGTGGCGGTCGATGTCCTCGTGCTTGAATACAAGATAAGGCTGGTTTCCGAAACCGAGTTTTTCCAGATACTCGCGGGCGATATTCTGCAACTCAATATCGGTCAGCACATCCTCCGGGTGCGGGTTGAGAGAGATATGCACCACCGGCTTCTCGATCTTCATCTGCGGTGGCAGGAAGGTGAGAAAACCCTCCATCGCCTTGCCTATGTCCACCGTTCCCGAACCGTCATTGTAGATGCGGTTGGTGGTGAGAAGCCGCCCCTGCGCCTCGTTAATCTTCTCCCCGTTGTAGGCAATCGCGCCGTACAACGAACTTCCTACACTGATTTTTGCGACCATTTTGCCTCCATTTCCCTTGAAAGTTCCACAATCCGGCGGCTCAGTTTCACGAGTTCGACGGTGTGTTGCTCTAATTTGTAGAGCAACGCCATCGCCTTTTTCTCTGAAAAATGCAGCCTCAGTTCCTTCACGACTTGGTTGTAATTCGTACCCACGGCACGGAATTGTGCATGAAAATCCGACAGTTTGGTGTAATAGTCCACCAACGTCTTGTCCACCTTCAGCACCTTGAACGGTTGCCCGAAGAAGTGCGCTTTGAGGAAAACAGACCGTGCATAGACACCCGATTTTCCGAACATGGCGAGGAAACGGTTGTGTTCCTCCTCGTTGAAACGGACGGTGTACCGGTACACCGCCGGATCAAGTTTGGGATTTCTCCCTGATTTGCTTTTCCTTTTCTCTTTCATATTACTTTGGATTTAGCGGATTGACGGCATAAGCCGCCGCTTCGGATTACAGCACCGCAGTTCTGAAAGGCTTCCCGACTTCGGAGGGAAAGCCCGCCCCCTGCAAGGGCAAGTGCTTTTCGTGGCTGCTCAAAATATTTTGAGCGGCTGAAAAGACATCTTGCTATGTTCAGGTGAACATAAAAATCCGTCAGGGGACGGATTGGGAAAATACCTTTCAGGACTCCGGGCCGCGCGTCATCGGCGAACCCTGCTGTCCGGGTGCAAAGTTACGCCCTTAAAGCGGTATCGGACAGATGCTTGACCCGGTCAATGACTGCCAACCGGCGCAACGTGCCGCCACTTGCCGGAGAAGTGATACAGGTTCCAAAATATACTTGTTTATTTGCAGCATGATTCAAGAAACGAACGATTTGAAGATATGATAAACGGAACATTCAAATACCCGGAAATCCGCTTCTTCGGATACTTGCCGAAACGGATACCCGAACCGTCGGAAACCCGGTTCTCCGACAATTCGGTGACGTATGGATTCAATGACTTCATGACGCAATGTCGTCAATCACCATTTGTCCGACGCACCGCTTCACCACAGAACCGGATACGCGACGACCCGCCTGCGTGTGTAGTCACGGAAGCGGATGGTGCGACAGCCAAATCCGTATGGAAACAGAAAAACAAATCATCAACAATTAAAATAAATGGAACTATGAGTAAGGAAATCTTCGTTGCATTCGCAACACAGAAAGGTGGCATCGGCAAATCCACTGTCACGGCACTTGCCGCCAGCTACCTGCACAACGTGAAAGGCTACAATGTCGCCGTCGTGGACTGCGACGACCCGCAGCACAGCATCCACGGGCTGCGCGAACACGAAATGGGGCTTATCGACAGCAGCACCTACTTCAAGGCTCTCGCTTGCGACCATTTCCGCCGGATCAAAAAGAACGCCTACACCATCGTCAAAAGCAATGCGGTGAACGCCCTCGACGATGCCGAGAGGATGATTGCCACTGAGGACGTGAAACCCGACGTGGTGTTCTTCGACATGCCCGGCACACTCCGAAGCAACGGCGTGATAAAGACGCTCTCGCAGATGGACTACATTTTCACTCCGCTGAGTGCCGACCGCTTTGTCGTGGAGAGTACCCTGAAATTCGTCACGATGTTCCGCGACAGGCTGATGACTACCGGACAGGCGAAAACAAAGGGGCTGCATCTGTTCTGGACGATGGTGGACGGCAGGGAGAGGAACGACTTGTACGGCATCTACGAGGAAGTGATAGCCGAAATGGGCTTTCCGGTACTTTCCACCCGCTTGCCCGACAGCAAGAAGTTCCGCCGTGACCTTTCGGAAGAGCGCAAGAGCGTTTTCCGCTCCACCATCTTCCCGATGGACACGGCACTGCTGAAAGGGAGTGGCATCCGGGAGTTTTCCGAAGAGATAAGCGACATCATCAGACCGCAGTGAGCATGGGCAGCAGGAAAGTGAACACGGAAGGCATCGACGAGGAACTGCTGTTAGCCTCCATCGGGCGGCGCACACAGGACGGGACACTGCGCCCCGCACAGGAAGTACCCGCAGCTGCACCGACCGAAGAGGACACCGCCGCACCGGAACCATCTCCTGTGCAACCCGTAACACGGGAAAAAGCGCAGAGGGAAAGTGGACGCCGGAAAAGGCAGGACGAGGACTACAACGAGCTATTCCTGCGCCGCAACGAGATAAAGACCCGCCAATGTGTCTATATCAGCCGTGACGTCCACGGCAAGATCCTCAGAATCGTGAACGACATCGCCGGAGGGGAAATCTCAGTAGGCGGATATGTGGATACCGTGCTGCGCCAGCATCTGGAACAGCACAAGGAGAGAATCAACGAACTGTACAAGAAACAACGTGAAGATCTGATTTGAAAATGGAAAAAGAAATGACACCGAATGAAAAAAGACCACAGCAAGACTGCGGAGGTATGTTTACCCAAGTGCAGGCGAGTGTGGAAATACTGTCGCCTGTCCCGGTAAGCGGCAAATGCAGTGAGAAGGACTATGAACGCCTGTTCATCCGCGACCCGGAAGTAAAGGCACGTGAGGGGAAGATGGCGTATGTGCGCCCGGAGTACCACGAGCGTATCATGCGTATCACCCGTGTAATCGGGCATGACCGGCTTACGCTGTCCGCTTACATCGACCATGTGCTGACGCACCACTTCAACCAGTGCGAAGATGCGATAAAGAGCCTTTATGCCCGAAATTACAATTCAGTATTCTAACCAAAAACGGAAGGATATGAATTACACAATCAGCATGACAGACATTCTGCTGGCGGTATCGGTCGGCTGCAACCTCTGGTTCCTGTTCCTGCTCCTTTACGAGCGCATCATGGACACGCGGATTGTCCGCTTCTTCAAGGGCATTGTCGGATTATGGCGGTCACTGGACGGGAATGAGGCTAAACGCATAGCGGCACACGAGGAAGTCCCTGCGGAAAAGGCGGACATCATCGGCAAGAGCCGTTTCAGGATGGCATCCACCCGGACAACCGCTGCCATACCGACGCAAGAAGCCGCCACTATTGAAAAAGGCATTGAGCTGTCGGAGGAAGAGGCTACTTTTGACGACGGAAAAACGGGAAACGCATCCCGCCCGGCACAAGTCCCGGAGGAAAAACTCGATGAGACCTTCACGAGCATACCGCCGGAGGAACTGGGATACGGGGACGACGAACCGGAAGAGGACGCCTCGGACACGCCACGGGCTTCGGGCAGCAGCTTTGACGAGATTGACGACGCCTGCAAGACCGCCAAAAACCCGGACGCGACACAGGCGGAACGTGAAAAGGCGGCTAAGGTGTTCACCGACATGGAGGGCACGGAGTTGTACGAGAAAATGATGGAAGGCTCTTCGGAGATAGGCATCCGCATCAAGGGGCTTATCGAGATTCGGCTGAAGAAATCTGAAAAGGAGTTCGTCGTGCCGGACAACATCGAGGAGTTCGACATTCGCAACTATGTATGACAACAATAAAAGAAATGAACATGAAAGAATGACATCAACCCACGCGGCGAGGAAACGCAAGGCGCATCCCCATCCGCAACGGACACGCCCACGTCCGTGGAAACAAACGGGCATCCACTAAAACCAAAGTAAAGAAACAAAGTATCAACCGCCCGACAAAGGACCATCCACCCTTTTGACGGCAAAAAACAAGAACAGTTTATGAACAAGAACATCTTGAAAAACAGAAAAGCAATCCTCTCCGCGGCACTTGTCATCGCCGCAACCGCCTCCGCTTTCGCGCAGGGAAACGGCATCGCGGGCATCAACGAAGCCACCTCTATGGTGAGTTCTTATTTCGACCCCGGAACTAAACTGATATACGCCATCGGTGCAGTCGTCGGGCTTATCGGGGGCGTAAAAGTGTACGGCAAGTTTTCATCGGGCGACCCCGACACCAGCAAGACAGCCGCCTCGTGGTTCGGCGCGTGCATCTTCCTGATTGTTGCCGCCACCATCCTGCGCTCATTCTTCCTTTAATAAATAATGTATGGCTGAATACCCAATCAACAAGGGTATCGGCCGTCCGGTAGAGTTCAAGGGCTTGAAGGCACAGTACCTCTTCATCTTCTGCGGAGGTCTGCTGGCTCTCTTCGTCCTGTTCGTCATCCTCTACATGGTCGGTATCGACCAGTGGATATGTATCGGCTTCGGCGCGGCATCGTCCTCCCTCCTTGTATGGCAGACCTTCGCGCTGAACGCCCGGTACGGTGAACACGGGCTGATGAAATTAGGAGCGGCACGGAGCCATCCCCGATACCTTATCAACCGGCGGCGGATAACCCGTCTGTTCAAACGACAACGAAAGGAAGAAAGACAATGAGGAATACATCGAAAATGACAACACTGGAAAACAGGTTCCCACTTTTAGCGGTGGAGCATGGCTGCATCATCTCAAAGGACGCCGACATCACGGTGGCTTTCGAGGTGGAACTACCGGAACTTTACACCGTGACGGGTGCGGAGTACGAGGCGATACACAGTTGCTGGTGCAAGGCTATCAAGGTGCTGCCGGACTACTCCGTCGTCCACAAACAGGACTGGTTCATCAAGGAACGCTACAAACCGGAGCTTCAGAAGGACGACATGAGCTTTTTAAGCCGCTCTTTCGAGCGTCACTTCAACGAGCGTCCGTACCTGAAACACACCTGCTACCTCTACCTGACCAAGACAACAAAGGAGCGTAACCGGATGCAGAGCAATTTCAGCACGCTGTGCCGGGGACATATCATCCCGAAGGAGCTGGACAGGGAAACCACGACCAAGTTCTTGGAAGCCTGCGAACAGTTCGAGCGCATCATGAACGACAGCGGGCTTGTCAGGCTGCGCCGCCTCTCCACCGATGAGATTGTGGGTACTGAGGGAAAGACGGGACTTATTGAACGCTACTTCTCGCTCATGCCGGAAGGTGACACCACCTTGCAGGACATCGAGCTTTCGGCAAGGGAGATGCGCATCGGCGACAACCGCCTGTGTCTGCACACCCTCTCCGACGCGGAAGACCTGCCGGGCAAGGTGGCTACCGACACCCGTTACGAGAAGCTCTCCACCGACCGGAGTGACTGCCGACTGTCATTCGCCTCCCCGGTGGGGCTTCTGCTCTCCTGCAACCATATCTACAACCAGTATGTGCTGATAGACAACAGTGAGGAAACCTTGCAGAAGTTCGAGAAGTCCGCCCGTAACATGCAGTCGCTATCTCGCTATTCAAGGAGCAACAGCATCAACCGCGAGTGGATAGACCAATACCTGAACGAAGCCCATTCCTACGGACTGACCTCGGTACGGGCACACTTCAACGTCATGGCGTGGAGCGACGATGCGGAGGAACTGAAGCATATCAAGAACGACGTGGGCAGCCAGTTGGCAAGCATGGAATGCGTGCCGCGCCACAACACCATCGACTGCCCGACACTCTACTGGGCGGCGATACCCGGCAATGCGGCGGACTTCCCGGCGGAAGAGAGTTTCCACACCTTCATCGAACAGGCGGTGTGCCTGTTCACAGAGGAAACCAACTACCGCAGCTCGCTCTCGCCCTTCGGCATCAAGATGGTGGACAGGCTCACGGGAAAACCGCTGCACCTTGACATCTCCGACCTGCCCATGAAGCGAGGTATCACGACCAACCGCAACAAGTTCGTGCTGGGTCCTTCGGGCAGCGGCAAGTCTTTCTTCATGAACCACCTCGTGCGCCAATATTATGAGCAAGGCGCACATGTGGTATTGGTGGACACGGGAAACTCCTATCAGGGCTTGTGCGGCATAATCCGACGCAAGACAGGCGGAGCGGACGGTGTGTATTTCACCTACACGGAAGATAAGCCCATCAGCTTCAACCCGTTCTACACCGACGATTACATCTTCGACGTGGAGAAGAAGGACAGCATCAAGACCCTGTTGCTGACGCTCTGGAAGTCGGAGGACGACAAGGTGACAAAGACGGAGAGCGGCGAGCTGGGCAGTGCCGTGAGTGCCTATATTGAGCGCATCCAATCCGACCGTAGCATCGTGCCGTCGTTCAACACCTTCTACGAGTATATGCGTGACGACTACCGCAAGGAACTGGCACAGCGTGACATCAAGGTGGAGAAGTCCGACTTCAACATCGACAACATGCTCACCACCATGCGGCAGTATTACCGGGGCGGGCGTTACGATTTCCTGCTCAACTCCACGGAGAACATCGACCTGCTCGGCAAGCGGTTCATCGTCTTCGAGATAGATTCGATTAAAGAAAACCGCGAACTGTTCCCCGTCGTGACCATCATCATCATGGAAGCCTTCATCAACAAGATGCGGCGGCTGAAAGGCGTGCGGAAACAGCTTATCGTGGAAGAGGCTTGGAAGGCCCTCTCATCGGCGAACATGGCTGAATATCTGCGCTATATGTATAAGACGGTCAGAAAATATTACGGCGAGGCAATCGTGGTGACGCAGGAGGTGGACGACATTATCAGTTCTCCGGTGGTCAAAGAGAGCATTATCAACAACTCGGATTGTAAAATCCTGCTTGACCAAAGGAAATATATGAACAAGTTCGACCAGATACAGGCGTTGCTCGGACTGACGGAAAAGGAGAAGTCGCAGATACTCTCCATCAACATGGCGAACAACCCTTCACGGCTCTACAAGGAGGTGTGGATAGGCTTGGGCGGCACGCAGTCGGCGGTCTATGCCACGGAGGTCAGCGCGGAAGAGTATCTGGCGTACACCACCGAGGAAACGGAAAAAGTGGAGGTTTACCGTCTGGCGGAGAAGCTGGGCGACGACATCGAAGCCGCCATCCGGCAGCTTGCCGAAAGGCGGAGAAACAAGGAATAACTAAAAAACAGAATGTATCAACCAAAAAAGAAAAACGCGTATGAATTTACCAAAAGTGAAAATGCTGCAAGTCAGCAAGTGCCTTATCGGATTGGCGGTCATGATGCTGCAATCCTGCGACGTGGCCGACAACCGCCGCGACATGCTGTGCGGGAACTGGGAGAGCGTGGAGGGAAAACCTGACGTGCTTATCTACAAGGAGGGCGAAGCCTACAAAGTGACGGTGTTCCGTCGTAGCGGTCTGCGCCGCAAGCTCAAGCCGGAAACCTATCTCTTGCAGGAGGAGAACGGCAACCTGTTCATGAACACCGGCTTCCGCATCGACGTGTCCTACAACGAGGCCACGGATGTGCTGACTTTCTCGCCAAACGGGGACTATGTGCGGGTGAAGCCGCAGCCGGGACATCCGACCGAAGAATAACAACCACTAAAATCCAAAGTAACATGAGAACAAGAATAACAATGATTATCTGCCTGTGCCTGCTTTTCGCGGGCAGGGCAAGCGCACAGTGGGTCGTAAGCGATCCGGGCAATCTAGCGCAGGGCATCATCAATGCCTCCAAAAACATCATCCATACCTCCAAGACCGCCACGAACATGGTGAGCAACTTTCAGGAGACGGTGAAAATCTATCAGCAGGGCAAGAAGTATTACGATGCCCTCAAATCGGTGAACAATCTGGTCAAGGACGCCCGCAAGGTGCAGCAGACCATCCTGATGGTGGGCGACATCACAGACATCTATGTGAACAGTTTCCAACGGATGCTCCGTGACGGGAATTTCAGACCCGAAGAGCTTTCCGCAATCGCTTTCGGCTACACGAAACTGCTGGAGGAAAGCAACGAAGTGTTGACGGAACTCAGGAACGTGGTGAACATCACCACGCTCTCCATGACCGACAAGGAGCGCATGGACGTGGTGGAACGCTGCCACTCGAAGATGAAGCGTTACCGCAACCTCGTGAGCTACTACACGAACAAGAACATCTCCGTGAGTTACCTGCGTGCGAAAAAGAAGAACGACCTCGACCGCATCATGGGGCTGTACGGGAACATGAACGAAAGATACTGGTAGCCTATGAAGTTCGACAACCTTCATCAGATTTTACGTTCACTTTATGAGCAGATGATGCCGCTGTGTGGGGACATGGCTGGTGTGGCGAAAGGCATCGCCGGGCTGGGTGCGCTGTTCTACGTCGCCTACCGGGTATGGCAGTCGCTGGCGAGAGCTGAACCGATAGACGTATTCCCGATGCTCCGTCCTTTTGCCATCGGTCTGTGCATCATGTTCTTCCCGACTGTGGTGCTGGGCACGATAAACAGCATCCTCTCACCCGTCGTACAGGGCACGGCAAAGATGCTGGAGGCGGAAACGCTGGACATGAACCGATACCGGGAGCAGAAGGACAAACTGGAATACGAGGCGATGGTACGCAACCCCGAAACCGCCTACCTCGTGTCCAACGAGGAATTTGACAAGCAACTGGAGGAACTCGGCTGGTCGCCCTCCGACATGGTGACGATGGCGGGAATGTATATCGACCGGGGAATGTACAACATGAAGAAGAGCATCCGCGACTTCTTCCGCGAGATACTCGAACTGCTGTTCCAAGCCGCCGCCCTCGTGATAGACACCGTCCGCACCTTCTTTCTCGTGGTGCTGGCGATTCTCGGTCCGATAGCCTTCGCCCTGTCGGTATGGGACGGTTTCCAAAACACGCTCACGCAGTGGATATGCCGCTATATACAGGTCTATCTGTGGCTACCGGTATCGGACATGTTCAGCACCATACTGGCGAAGATACAGGTTCTGATGCTGCAAAACGACATCGAGCGGATGCAGGCAGACCCGAACTTCTCGCTGGATTCGAGCGACGGGGTGTATATCGTATTCCTCTGCATCGGCATCATCGGCTACTTTACCATTCCCACCGTTGCGGGCTGGATTATCCAAGCCGGAGGCATGGGCGGTTACGGTCGCAACGTGAACCAGATGGCGGGACGAGCCGGAAGCATGGCGGGCAGCGTGGCGGGTGCAGCCGCAGGAAACGCAGTCGGACGTGTCGGCAAATTGCTGAAATAATCAATGTGCAATCATAAATTGGAAAATATAAATGGAATTCAAATCACTTAGAAACATCGAATCGTCGTTCAGGCAGATACGCCTGTTCGGTATCGTCTTCCTCTCGCTGTGCGCCGTGGTGACGGTGTGGAGCGTGTGGAACTCCTACCGTTTCGCAGAGAAGCAACGGGAGAAAATCTATGTGCTGGACAACGGCAAGAGCCTGATGCTCGCCTTGTCTCAGGATTTGTCGCAGAACCGCCCGGCGGAGGCACGGGAACATGTGCGCCGTTTCCACGAGATGTTCTTCACGCTATCACCTGAAAAAAGCGCGATTGAACACAACGTGAAACGTGCCTTGCTGCTGGCGGACAAGAGCGTGTACCACTATTATTCGGACTTCGCGGAGAAGGGGTACTACAACCGCATCATCGCCGGGAACATCAACCAAGTGCTGAAGGTGGACAGCGTGGTGTGCGACTTCAACGCCTATCCCTACCGTGCCGTGACCTACGCCACACAGAAAATCATCCGGCAGAGCAACGTCACCGAGCGCAGCCTCGTGACCACCTGCCGCCTGCTGAACGCATCGCGGTCGGATGACAACCCGAACGGTTTTACCATCGAGGGTTTCACCATCATTGAGAACAAGGATTTACAGACTATCAAACGGTAACAGGACATGAAAAGTATCAGAAAATCAATGTGGGGCATGTATTGGAAACTCCACGACAAACGGAAACGCTTGGCGGCAAGTCTCAAAGGGTATCTGGACGGCTTGCCGCCGGAAACACGCCGCCGCATCGTGCTGGGGATGTTCGCCGCCTTCGCGGTGCTTGCCCTTTACACCTTCGGCAGAGCCGTCTATGACATCGGCAGGAACGACGGCTCACATATGGAAACGGGACACGCCGGACGGGTGGAACTGCCGACCCCGGCGGAAACAGGCAATCACTTAACACCTTATTTATATGGAACAGACAAAGAATGAACCGACGAAAGAGAACAAAGCTGCTCCCGAAACGGGGAAACCGAAAAAGGAGCGCGAACCGCTGACAGAGGCGCAACGGCTGAAACGGCAGAAGATGATCGTGCTGCCCGCTATGGTGTTGGTGTTCATCGGGGCGATGTGGCTGATATTCGCCCCGTCCTCCGGCAAGGAGCAACCGCCGGGAACGGACGGATACAACACCGAGATGCCCGACGCTGACAAGGCGAACCGGCAGATTATCGGCGACAAGCTGAAAGCCTACGAGCATGGGGAGATGGAAGAGCGTCAGGAGAGCCGCAACCGTGCCATCGGGCAGCTGGGCGACATGTTCGACCGCGAGATAGCGGGAACGGAGAACGGAGTGGACTTCGACCTCGCCAATCCGGGCGGCAAGGAAGAAAGGGCAAAGCCAGCCACGCCGCAGACCATCCAGTCCTCCGCAGCCGCCTACCGTGACCTGAACGCCACGCTCGGAAACTTCTACGACCAGCCGAAAAACGACAATGCGGAGATGGACGAATTGTTGGAGCGCATCGCATCGCTGGAGTCGGAACTGGAAAGCGAGAGGGGCAAGGCTTCCTCTATGGACGAGCAGGTGGCTCTTATGGAGAAGTCCTACGAGCTGGCGGCAAAGTACATGGGCGGTCAGAACGGAGGACAGCCATCGGCGGAACAGAGGGCAGAGCCAACTACCGTGCAGAAAGGGAAGAAGAACAAGGCAATGCCTATCAGACAGGTGGAGCATCAAGTAGTTTCTTCACTCTCACAGCCTATGAGTAACGCGGAGTTTGTCGCCGCCTTATCGCAGGAACGCAACCGGGGTTTCAACACGGCTGTCGGCACGGCGGAGGTATTGGACAGGAACACCATACCGGCGTGCGTGCATGGGGCGCAGAGCGTGACGGACGGGCAGACGGTAAGGCTGCGCCTGCTGGAGCCTATGGCGGTGGCAGGCAGGACAATACCCCGGGGTGCGGTGGTGGTCGGCACGGGCAAGATACAGGGTGAGCGGCTCGACATCGAGATTACCTCGCTGGAATACGACGGCACGATTATCCCCGTGGAGCTTGCGGTCTATGACACGGACGGACAGCCCGGCATCTTCATCCCGAACTCGATGGAGATGAACGCCGTCCGGGAGGTCGCCGCCAACATGGGCGGCTCGCTGGGAAGCAGCATCAACATCTCCACCAATGCCGGGGCGCAGCTCGCCTCCGACTTGGGCAAGGGGCTGATACAAGGCACGAGCCAGTACATCGCCAAAAAGATGCGAACCGTCAAGGTGCATCTGAAAGCCGGGTACAGGGTCATGCTTTACCAAGAAAAATATTGAAAACAATAAAAATTACCACTAAAATCCAAAAGTAATGAGAAAAGTAATCATCATGTTTGCCCTCGCTATGGGCATCATAACTGCCAACGCGCAGGAGAATGTAACCGTTGAAACGACCAACGGAAGTGAACAACCGACCTTGACGAAGGAGGTCTATCCGCAGAAGGAGGCGGACGGCGACCTATATCACGGGCTGTCACGCAAGCTGACCTTCGACCGCATGATACCGCCGCACGGTCTGGAAGTGACCTACGACAAGACCGTCCACGTCATTTTTCCGGCGGAGGTGCGCTATGTCGATTTAGGCTCGCCCGACCTGATTGCCGGGAAAGCCGACGGAGCGGAGAACATCATCCGTGTGAAGGCTACCGTAAGGAATTTTCCCAACGAAACGAATATGTCCGTCATCACGGAGGACGGCAGTTTCTACACCTTCAACGTGAAGTACGCCGCCGAACCGCTGTTGCTCAACGTGGAGATGTGCGACTTCATCCATGACGGCAGCACGGTGAACCGCCCGAACAACGCGCAGGAAATCTATCTGAAAGAGCTGGGCAGCGAAAGCCCGATGCTGGTGCGCCTTATCATGAAGTCCATCCACAAACAGAACAAGCGCGAGGTGAAGCATATCGGCTGCAAGCGTTTCGGCATCCAATACCTGTTGAAAGGCATCTACACGCACAACGGCTTGCTTTATTTCCACACGGAGATAAAGAACCAGAGCAACGTGCCTTTCGATGTGGACTACATCACTTGGAAAATCGTGGACAAGAAGGTTGCGAAGCGTACTGCCGTGCAGGAGCAGATTATTCTGCCGCTCCGCGCGCAGAACTACGCCACCCTCGTGCCGGGCAAAAAGAGCGAGCGCACGGTCTTCACGATGGCGAAGTTCACCATCCCCGATGACAAGTGCCTCGTGGTGGAATTGAACGAGAAGAACGGCGGCCGTCACCAGTCCTTCGTGATTGAGAACGAGGATTTGGTACGCGCGGGTACCATCAACGAACTTCAAGTACGCTGACCATGAGAAAGTACATCGCAATAATCATCGCGTCGCTTGCCCTTTTTACAGGGCAGGCGCACGCCCAGCGGTGTCTGCCGAAGATGCAGGGCATCGAGGTGAGGGCGGACATGGCGGACGGCTTCAATCTCGGCGGCAAGGACGGCGGGTACAGCTTCGGGGCGGCTCTCTCCACCTACACGAAGAAGGGGAACAAGTGGGTGTTCGGTGGCGAATACCTGTTGAAGAACAATCCCTACAAGGACACCAAGATACCCGTGGCGCAGTTCACGGCGGAGGGCGGCTATTACTTCAAGATACTGTCGGACGCCCGAAAGATTGTTTTCGTCTATGCCGGGGCTTCGGCTCTCGCCGGATATGAGGCGGTAAATTGGGGGAAGAAGGTGCTGCATGACGGCTCCACGCTGCACGACCGGGACGCCTTCATCTACGGCGGTGCGCTGACGCTCGATGTGGAGTGTTACGTGGCAGACCGTATCGCCCTGCTTGCCAACCTGCGGGAGCGTTGCCTTTGGGGTGGCGACACACGGAAGTTCCACACGCAGTTCGGGGTCGGTATCAAGTTCATCATCAACTGACACGGGCATGGAAAGGACGGAAATAGATGCTGTCAGAAGGATGCCGCTTGCGGATTTTCTCGCACGGCTGGGGCATGAGCCTGTCAGAAGGAGCGGTAACGAGCTGTGGTATCTTGCCCCGTACAGGGGCGAGCGCACATCCTCTTTCCGTGTGAACGTGGCGAAACAGCTCTGGTACGACTTCGGTTTGGGCAAGGGCGGCGACATCTTCACGCTTGCCGGGGAGTTTCTGCAAAGCGATGACTTCATGAAGCAAGCGAAGTTCATAGCGGAAGCCGCCAATATGACGGTTGCCGGATGGGAAAAGCCCGTCTATCTCTCGAAGCCGACCGAATCCGTTTTTGAGGATGTGGAGGTCGCTCCGCTGCTCCGCTCACTGCTGACGGAGTATTTAGAGGAACGGGGCATCCCTTACGCCATCGCATCCCGTCACTGCTGCCGCTTGAACTACGGTGTGCGTGGGAAACGGTATTTTGCCGTTGGCTTTCCGAACATGGCAGGTGGCTATGAAGTCAGAAGCCGATATTTCAAGGGTTGCATACCTCCGAAGTCTGTATCACTGGTAAAGGCGAATGACATCCCGGCTGACGAGTGCCTCGTGTTCGAGGGCTTCATGGACTTTCTCTCTGCCGTGACGCTTGGTGTAACCGGTAACGCTGACTGTCTTGTGCTGAACTCAGTCGCCAACGTGGAGAAGGCGGCGGGATTGCTGGACGGATACGGGCGCATCGGCTGCTTCCTCGACCGTGACGAAGCCGGACGGCGGACGCTTGCCGCACTTACCATGCGATACGGGGAACGTGTCACCGACCGTTCCTCCCTCTATGACGGTTGCAAGGACTTGAACGAGTACCTGCAACTGACAACGAAAAAACAGAAAAACAACCATCTAAAAATCGAAGAACAATGAACATACTGAACAACAGAAACAAGAGAACATCAATATTCAAGGCAGTGGCGTTATGCCTGATAGCCGCCATGTCATTCACCCTCGTGTCATGTGACGATGACATGGACATCCAGCAGTCCTATCCCTTCACGGTGGAGGTCATGCCCGTGCCGAACAAGGTAGTAAAGGGGCAGACAGTGGAAATCCGCTGTGAACTGAAAAAGGAGGGCGACTTTTCGGGTACGCTCTATACCATCCGCTATTTCCAGTTCGAGGGGGAAGGCTCGCTCAAAATGGATAACGGCATCACCTTCCTGCCTAACGACCGCTACCTGCTGGAGAACGAAAAATTCCGCCTGTACTACACGGCGGCGGGTGATGAGGCGCATAATTTCATCGTGGTGGTGGAGGATAACTTTAGCAACTCCTACGAACTGGAATTTGACTTCAACAACAGGAATGTAAAGGACGACGATCTTACCATCGTTCCCATCGGCAACTTCAGCCCCTTGTTGAAATGATGCGTGTATTCATGACAATGCTCTGTTCACTTCTGACGGTCTGTTCTGTGTCCGCGCAGATCAGCCGCCAAGAGGGAACGGACGGGCAGGCGGCAATCTACCGACTGCCGCTTATGGAACGTGCTTTTTTATGCTGCCGCTACTTTGAAGGCTGGCACTCAGAAAAACACTACCCATACGTCGGTTGGGGTCACAAACTTTTGCCAAACGAGAAGTATTCGGCACGAACCATGACAAAACGGGATGCGGATGAACTTTTGCGGAAAGACCTGCGCAAATTTGTCGCCATGTTCCGTAAATTCGGGGTTGATTCGATTTTGCTTGGCACGTTAGCTTACAATGTGGGACCGGCGAAGCTGTTAGGCAGCAAAACAATCCCCAAAAGCACCTTAATCAAGAAGCTGGAAGCTGGTGACAGGAACATCTACCGTGAGTATATAGCCTTCTGCAACTACAAAGGAAAACGCCACGCCATGCTGCTCAAACGGAGAAAGGCGGAGTTTGCGCTGTTGTATATCCCATAAAAGGACTGACAAAACTGGCAAAAGACGTGCCATATTTAACTTGGCACGTCTTTTGCTCTATCACTTGATAGATTATCGTAGGATTTTCTCGTTAATTGACATCGTTGAGCCATTTTTGCCTATCGGTTTCCAAATAACACTTCAAGTTGTAAGTGTTGTGAGAGCAATACAAAACATAGTTATTAACCATAAAAAGTATAGCGAAATTATGAAGAAAGTATTTAGGAAAATTCAGAAAGGAACAACAAAAATGATTGAACGTATCAAATCGTTGGGGGAAATGGAGACGAAGCAGAAATGTGTAGTTCAACGGTTCGAGATTATCATTCCCCTCCACCAAAAAATAACGACCCAATATATAGCCTCCGCAAGTTTTACTTGCGGATTTTTTAGTTATCGCAGATTGGACAAAGGTTTCTTTGCTACTTTCTTTGTCCGCCATCATGCTCACTGAAAGAAAGTAGGGCGGCTCTCGCCGCCCCGCCACTCAAAAGCGTGTGTAAAGTCCCGTCACCATCGTGAACATTTCCTCCAGCATATCAAAATAGATACCCTCGTGTACGGCAATGTCCTTTGTCTTGCACTCAAAGGTCTTTTTGCTGAACGTCCTGCGGTAGAAGCGCATATTGTAGAGGTCTGCCCCTTCGTCATAGATGATGTCAAGGCGGTTGGCACTTGTTTTGTTCCTTGCAAGGCTCATCCGTAAGCCGTTGCCCATATCTATGAAATCACGGCTACCTGTCATGGCGGTGAAGCGTTTTCCGCCTATCTGCTGTAATATCGTCTTGGCTATCATATCTTTTGTTTTTAGGGTTTTAAGTATTGGCGGTGCGGACACCGCCATCCCGTTCAAAATTCTCGCATTTCGGAAATGGGGGTCTGCCGTTGTAGCCACTCTTTCACACATTCCATATTGTACTCGCTCGTGATGACTGCCGTATGGCTGTCGGTGGCGGTGAAACGTGTGCTTTCGTAATCATCTATCCACCCCTTGAGGGTGTCCGTTCCCCACGCTCCGGTATCGTCAAAGATACCGTCCAATGCCGTGATAGGTTCGCTGAACTTGACTATCAGCGTTTGATAGGTCGTGTTCATAGTCTGTCCTCCTTTCCCTTCTTTGCGTTCAGCCACTTGTCCCGTGCGGCTCGGCACTCGTCCAACGTGGGTTTGACACAAGAGAACAATTCTCTGTCTATGGGGTGGCGGTAGTCGTACTGCACAAGTGTCCGCCTGCGTCTTCCGATACCCGATTGGAAACGCTCGTATTTCTCCGTACCTGCTTCCGCGCAGGTGCTTACTCCGTTGATGGTCATTCGTGTTGTCATAATGTTGCTTTTTAGATGGTTAAAAATGTACTGACAGAACTCTGTTCTTCATCACCATTTCGGGGTTGCTTGTGTAGCGTTGGTGCAGGTAGAAATGGTGTGAGCCGAAGCCGTAAAGGAAAAACTTGTCAAGTTCGTGCTTCTCGGCAAACTCCTTTACGCTCTTTCTCAATTCCCCCTCACTCGTTGTGAGAGTGAGGAGGTTCACAAATTCAAGGAACATCGTGGGGATTGCATCATCCCACACACAAATCATACTTTCAATTCTTACTTCCATATCAATGTTGTTTTAGGGGTTATGCTATGCCGCTTTCATCCGCTCACGGATAAGGTTGGCGTTCTTGTTCACAAGGTCTATGATGCGCTCGTGATATTCGGTGTCCTGGTTGTGCTTGCCGTGGCACTGCACCACTTCGAGGGTTCGCAAGTCCACCTCTACGGTTTCAATAATCTCATCGCCAATCCTTGCCGATAGTATGAGGGTGTCGGCTTTCTTGTAGTATCCACTGCCAAACACGCAGATGCCCTGCGTCTTGCCCTCGTTGTAATACTCGTCTATGCTTTCAAGCACCTTGACGATTATTTCCTCGTCCGTGATTACCAAGCCGAAGAATTTGGATTTGTTGGCGATGAAATCCTCCGCATCTTTCTTTCGTTGGAGTTGTCGCTGTTGCTCACGCTCACGCCTTTCAATCTCCCAACGGCGTTGCTCTGCGGCTCTTTCCTTCTCGTGTATGGCTTCAATTTTTCGGGTTGCGTTGTCGTGTGCCGCCATGAAATCTTCGGGACAGATGTTCTTCGGGTTACGGAGGTCTTGACCGAGTTTTTTGAGCATACGCAGATAGTCGCACCACATTGAGAGGTTGTCTATCTGATACTTGTGACGCTTGGCAATCAGATATGATGCCCAACATTCATCGGCAGTACGGGTATTGAAAAGAAAGTGTTTCATGACCTCAATCTCACCGCCTTTCATAAGGGTTTCAATTCTTGGGTCTGAAAGCAAGGCTTTGAAAAGACGCACGGGGGAGATGCCGTGGAAATCGCCCTTGAAGCCGTTACGTCTGAGTTGGGGCAATATCCTCATCTTTGGATATGCACAGCTTCTTGCCACCACATCATCGTATAGGCTGTTGTGCGGTCTTACCTCCATATCGCTGCCTAATGCCCACACATCGCAATAGCAGAAAAGGAAGCCACGGAGCAACGCCATGTCCGTAACCTTGCCGTCGGGTGAAATCCAACGCTGCACGACCTCGTGGCAGTAGAAACGCATCGGTTCGCCTTTCCTGCTCTCGCATCTGACCTGCGCCACGCGGATTACCTGATACCCTTTGCAGGTGGTTATCACGCTGAAATTCTGCGTTTCCTTGTAGATGCGTCTGCGTGTGTCCTGCACTTTGAGTTCGGCATGGCATTTGGGGCAGGTGCAGCCTTCAAGGGTGTCGCATAGTCCGCTGTCGCTGTGCCACTCGTGACCGCAGTCGGAACAGGTGATGTTCCCTTTCTTGGTGCGGTAGCCGATATGCTCAACGCAGTGGCGGTATGCCCAATCTATTTGTGTCGCTGATATGGGGCGAAGGTTGGCGGAAAGTCTTGCCACCTCTTTCTGTATCTTGGTCTTCGGTTTCATAAGCCTAAATCAAATAATGAGGGTTGGGGTTGGTTTTCTTTTCTCGCTGACGGTCTGTGGCGGTTCTGCAACTTGCGGAGTTCCTCCTCTTGGTATTTGCGGACAGCGTTCTGACGTGCCTCCGCCTTTTCCTCTGCCGTGAGTTTCACAACGTGGTTCACAACCACTTGGCAGTCCATCGGTTTGCCCACCTCTATCTCGTTTTCCTCATAGTAGTGGATGGCTTGCCCGAATATCTCTCCGTCCGTGAAACCGTTGCAACCGCTTTTCTGCACATAGTTCAGAATGTGGGTCACGCACTCGTCCATGTTCTTGGCAGGGTTGCGGTACTTCTTTGCAAATAGCGCATCTTCCTCCGCACGCTGTTCCAAGTACATATATATCGTTCTCTTGAAATGGTCTGTTCCTTTCATATCGCTGTCATTTTTAGATTATCTGTTTCAGTATCTCTCTCCAATAGGTCGGCTCTACCTCGCTGAGAAGGAAGTCCATGAAATCCCTCCGTGCGTCCTTGTTCAGTTCGTGGTACAATCTTCGGAAAGTTTCAAAATTGCCGTTGATGTACGTTTCCACCATATACACGAAGATGTTGTCCACCTCGTAATATCTGCACTGCTGCGCTGCCGTCTTGCTGTTTCTTTTTGCCATGTCGGTAAGGGTTAAAGGGTGAATAACCAAAGGATGAAGCCAAAGAAGGCAATGGTGGAAAGGATAGCCACGATTACACCTATCGCCACTCGGAACACTCCGTTTACAATCTCTCTGATGATGCCCCAAAGGATGCCGAACACCCCGAAGGCGGTGCGCATCATCAAGCCGCATATCGCCAACCCGATGTGTTGCGCCATTTGTCTGAAATTTGCCGTTGCCGTCATATCTTCGCTGTTTTTGATTTTTTTGTTTTTAATGCGGATTCAAGAGCTGAGGGAGTTGAGTTTCAAACTATCTTATCTGCCTCTCGTTTATCCGACATTTTTTTTATGCGTCTTTCTGTCGCATCGGTCGTTTTCGTTTCGGGTGCTTGAAAAGGTAGGGATTAGGGAATGCAAGGTTTTTCGGTCAAAATACTACCCGCAGGGCTGGAGATTTTTACCGAAAACAGGAGGCTTGACCTTGCTTTCCCGTCCAATCCCGGAATTACCTTTGCGCCCAGAACGAAAATGACTGACTGATGCGGCTTACTGAAAGGCGCAAAATGGAGGTAAACGAAAACAGAGGCAGATTGTGTAGAAAAAAACTTCAGGGGAAAATCCGTAAAAAAAAGAATCACCAAAAGGAAAAAGACATCACCGGAAGCGTGAAAAGGGCAAACCACAACAAAGGAAGTATGATTGTTTCCGATCCGACGGAACTTGTTCAGCCGGGTGGCAACAATCATTCTTCCCGGTTTGTCCGGCTGTGTGTGGGCGCCTGTTTCATTCATGGGGCAGGCTGACACACTCTGCATTCACTTTCCGCTTCCGGCAAAAGAGACAGCGAAAAAAGAAAAATCATTTGAAAACCCGTAAAAGCACCTCTTGGCATAGGCGCAAAAGAAAGGGGCATTGCTTCATCTGTCTAAACATCGTTTAGGCGTGAGGCAATGCCCTTTTCTCCAGCTATGCGGTAGTCGGCACACGTTTGTTCCAAACTCGTTTTGGGCAATGGTGTGCCGACGGACAATACCGCTTTTACGGAAAATTCTTATGAATGAGGGGATAAAAAACGGGAGTTTATATCAAAATCTCGAATTAAATAGCTACTTTTGCATACGAAGAGTTCTTTGAAGGTTACGCAACGCGCAGAAGGATAATGCAGTAGATAACTAACTAAATCGTAACCTATTACTATCAAGAGCAATTAACCTACGCTCATTTCCAATAAATTACACTCTTTTCGTAACTTCTTGATGCAAAGTTACATAAATAATCTTTTATCATGGCATTATAAAACAAATTTATACCTTTGTAAACTCAGATTCATAGCATACCATGAAAAAAATAGTTATTAAATTAATATTGGCATTTATCATGTTTGAAGGAACCTCTTGTATAAACGATCCTATTATAATCAGCCCCGATCTGGCGTTTCGGGCGGAAGCTACTACAGGGGAGGGATCGATTTGGCATCCCGATCGCAATACACTTTTCTGGGTAGATATTGAAGGAAAGACGTTATATGAGTATATACCGGACTTGCAAAATTGCCGTTCATGGCAGTTCGACCGCATGGTCTCTACCGTCGTACCGGAAACGGACAGTACGGTAGTCGTCGCTTTACAAAACGAGATCATACGTGTAAACCTAACGGATGGGAACACGACATCCATCGCCCCAATCCCGGACAATAACGGGAAGATTCGTTGCAACGATGGGAAATGCGACCCGTCCGGACGCTTATGGATCGGCACCATGGGATTTGGCGCACCTAAAGGGGCTGCCAGCCTTTATTGTGTATGGGCAGACGGAACCGTCGAAACTAAGTTGACAAAAGTCACGATCTCCAATGGGATCGTATGGTCCGCCAACAAGAAATACATGTATTACAACGACACACCTACCCGTAAGATCATACGTTTCCGGTATGACGATAGCTCCGGTGACATATTGTACGATGGCGTAGCCGTAAATATACCCGAGGGCACCGGCTCCCCGGATGGAATGACGATAGATTGCAACGACAACCTTTGGGTGGCTCAATGGGGAGGTGGCGGTGTTTATTGTTACAATCCCTATACCGGCGACCTGTTGACAAAAATTGTCGTACCGGCCCCCCACGTAGCGTCATGCGCTTTTGGAGGGGATAAGCTCGACACGCTTTATATAACGACCGCCCGTGCTGGATTGAGTGAGGAACAGCTTGAGGAATATCCACTAAGCGGTAGCGTATTCTGTTGCAAGCCCGGAGCGAAAGGGGTGCCGGCGAATTGTTTTCATTAATAATCCGTATTTTTGGTTATAAAGTAGCATAATCGTAAACCAAATATCAATTTAAATTGTTTACTTTGTAGACATAGCATGCAAAATAGAGGCATACTCCTGTCTCCACATCTAACAAATGCTAATAATTATACAGAATGGCAAAGAATAAACCTGCAAAAAAAGATAACAAAGAGAAAAAAGGCAAAAAGGACAAAGGATCTGGTAAACGTATGAAAAAAGAAGCGATGATCCAAGCTATCATTTCCGTATTCCAATCCTCTCCCAAGGAACCTTTCAACTATAAACAAATCAGCAAGATCATCGGAGTCGAGAACCAAGTGCAGAAATTGCAGGTGGTAGACATCCTGTATGACTTGTCCGCCGAGGATATCATCACCGAGATCGACCGTGGCCGTTACCGTCTCAACGGATTGGGAACCCTAGCCGTAGGAACTTTCGCACGCCGCAGCAATGGAAAGAATTCTTTCATCCCTGAAGACGGAGGTACGCCGGTATTTATCGCTGAACGTAATTCCGGGCATGCCATGGATGGAGACAAAGTGAAAGTACAGCTTTTCGCCAAACGTAAAGGTGCCGAGCCGGAAGGTGAGGTCGTGGAAATCCTTGAGAGCAAGGAGCGTACTTTCGTAGGTAAACTTCAAGTAGCTAAAGGCTTTGCCTTCTTGATTACGGAAAATAAAACGTTGGCAAACGATATTTTCATCCCTAAGGATAAACTGAAAGGGGGCAAGAACGGCGACAAAGCGATCGTACGTATCGTGGAATGGCCGGATGAAGCCAAGAATCCACTGGGTGAGGTCATCGATATATTAGGTATCGCCGGACAGAATACCGCCGAGATGCACGCGATCCTTGCCGAATTCGGATTGCCTTACAAATATCCTTCCTCGGTAGAAAAAGCGGCGGATAAGATCCCGGAAGCGATCTCTCCGGAGGAAATTGAGAACCGGGAGGATTTCCGGGGGATAACAACCTTCACGATCGACCCGAAGGACGCAAAAGACTTCGACGATGCCCTTTCCGCACGCCGTTTGGATAACGGGAACTGGGAGGTTGGCGTACATATCGCCGACGTAACACATTATGTGAAAACGGACGGTGTCATCGATAAAGAGGCGCAAAGCCGTGCGACTTCCGTTTATCTGGTAGACCGTACGATACCGATGCTTCCTGAGCGACTTTGCAACCAAATATGCTCTTTACGTCCCGACGAGGAAAAATTATGCTTCTCCGCTGTCTTCGAACTAAATAGCGATGCCGTAGTGCAAAACTCCCGGATCTGCCGCACGATCATCAAGAGCGACCGCCGCTTTACCTATGAGGAGGCACAAGAAGTGATCGAAACCGGCGAGGGAGATTATAAAGAGGAGATTCTAGCCTTGAACGATCTTGCCAAGAAATTGCGGGAACGCCGTTTCAAGAGTGGCGCTATCAACTTCGACCGCTATGAGGTTAAATTCGAGATCGACGAACAAGGGAAACCGGTCCGTGTTTATTTCAAGGTCTCAAAAGACGCTAATAAGTTAATCGAGGAGTTCATGCTATTGGCAAACCGTACCGTAGCCGAGTTCGTGGGCCGTCCTCCTAAAGGAAAGACTAAGAAGACATTTGTTTATCGTATCCATGAGCTTCCGGACCCAGATAAAATGGAGAATTTCGCCTCTTTTATCCGTCGCTTCGGCTATAAGTTGAAAACAGACGGCACGAAGACGGATGTCTCCAAGGGAATCAACTCCTTATTAGACAATGTACAAGGAAAGCCGGAAGAGAACTTGATCGAGACAGTGGCGATCCGTGCCATGCAAAAGGCCCGTTACTCCACGGAGAATATCGGTCACTATGGCTTGGCTTTCGAATACTATACACATTTCACCTCTCCTATCCGCCGTTATCCGGATATGATGGTACACCGATTGCTGGAACGTTATCTAGCTGGTGGCCGTAGCGTTATACAAAAGAAGTATGAGGATTTATGCGATCATTGTTCCAACATGGAGCAAGTCGCCGCCAACGCAGAGCGTGCATCCATCAAATATAAGCAAGTAGAATTCATGCAGGATAAGCTCGGCATGGTATTCGACGGCGTTATCTCCGGTGTCACCGAATGGGGACTTTACGTAGAACTGAACGAGAATAAATGCGAGGGACTCGTACCTATCCGTGATCTGGATGACGATTACTATGAGTTTGATGAGAAGAATTATTGTTTATTGGGCCGTCGCAAGAAACGTCAATATCGTTTGGGAGACCCTATCACTATCAAAGTAGCGCAAGCGAATCTGGAACGTAAGCAACTCGATTTCCAATTAGCGGAATAAGGCCTTTTTCAAAGTAAGTATAACTTCATCAGACAACGAAGTTATACTTACTTAGGCATTTTGATTATACTTACTAGGACAAGTAAGTATAATTTACTTTTTATCACCAATACATAAGTCCCAGCGCCCCACAAGCGATCAGCCCGATTCCCAACAACGCATAGAAGATACGTGCGCCGCCACGACCGAACCAGTTCACGAAAGTCATCGCCCCGCTGGTTTTAAAGTACCAATCAAAATTACAGATCGCCGCTACGATTGAGAACAATCCCAAAGCGATAAACAAGGATAAGATAAAGTATTCGGAAGGATCCATAGACTTACTTAACCTCTACAGTACGTGAACCGTCCGGATTCTCCGAGATCGTGACATTTACCACATCTCCGGGTAACAACTCATCTATTTTCTCCGGCCATTCAATAAAACATAAAGCTCCGCTATAGAAATAGTCTTCCGTTCCAATATCTTCGGCCTCACTCAATTTATTGATCCGGTAAAAATCAAAATGATAAATCAATTCTCCCGTCGTATCGCTACGGTACTCATTGATAATAGCGAATGTGGGACTGTTGATCACGTCCTCCACACCCAATTCCTCGCAGATCGCCTTGATAAAGGTAGTCTTACCGGCCCCCATCGGACCATAGAAGGCAAAGACCGTACGATCATCCATCCCGGCGATAAACTCCTTGGCCGCCTCATGGATCTTATCCAAACTTTCTATTTTCAGTGTGCTCATAGCATTCGTGTTTACAGTTTATATGGACTGCAAAGTTCGTGATATTTATGATATACGCAACTTTTCGGCATATTATCATTTCGGTTCCATCGTAATAAACGGCACCAACATCTCCTCCATCGAGATTCCTCCGTGCTGGAATGTATTTTTATAATAGGATACGTAATAGTTATAATTATTCGGATAAGCGAAGAAATTCTCTCCGTAAGCGAAAATATACTTACTACTTAGATTCGGGGAGGGAAGTCCTACTTTTTCCGGATCCCGGATCTCGAATACCTCTTTCGGATTGTAGTTCAAGTTCTTGCCTACTTTATAGCGTAGATTGGTATTCGTATTCTTATCGCCTATCACCTTGATCGGATTCGTTACCCGGATCGTCCCATGATCGGTCGTAACGATTACCTTAGCTCCCCGCTCAGCGATTCGTTTGAACAACTCAAGCGTAGAAGAGTGCTGGAACCATGATTTAGTCAAGCTGCGATAGGCTGCCTCGCTTTGCGCCAACTCACGGATCATCTTACTCTCCGTACGAGCATGCGAAAGCATATCCACGAAGTTCAGCACAATCACATTCAGTTGATTACGAGTAAGAGAAGGGATCGTAGCCAACAATTTCTCTCCATATTGGGAATCGTGTACTTTATTATATGAGAAGGTATATTTCTTACGGAACCGATCGATCTGGGTTTGAATCAATGGAGCCTCATTCAAATTCTTACCTTCCTCGCTCTCCTCATCCACCCACAAATCCGGGAACATCCGCTCTATTTGCGAAGGCATCAAGCCCGAGAATATGGAGTTGCGGGCATATTGCGTGGCGGTTGGCAGTATGCTATAATACAAGCTCTCGTCAAACGTAAAATACTCAGTAAGCAATTCTTTTACCACCCGCCATTGATCCAGCCGGAAATTATCGATCAATATAAAGAAAACCTTCTCGTCATTATCCAACATTGGGAAGACTTTCTTCTTAAACAGGTCGGGGCTCATCAACGGGCGATCGACCGGATTCTGTATCCAGTCCACATAATTCTTCTTCACGAATTTGGCAAAAGCGTTATTGGCCTCTTCCTTCTGCATACGGAGCATATCTGTCATTGCCACTTGGCTGCTTTCCAGTTCCAGTTCCCAGTACACCAATTTCTTATAGACCTCCATCCAGTCGTCTGTGGTCAAGGAATCATTGATTTGCATACCGATACGACCGAATTCCTGCTGATAACCCACCGTGGTCGTCTCGGAGATAATCACGTTCTTATGGACATTCTTCTTGATAGAGAGAAGCAATTGGTTGGGATTTACCGGTTTGATCAAATAATCCGCAATCTTATTTCCGATCGCCTGATTCATGATACTTTCCTCCTCACTTTTAGTCACCATCACGACCGGCACATTCGGAGCGATCTCCTTGATATGCGACAGCGTCTCCAATCCTGTCAAGCCGGGCATATTCTCATCGAGAAAAATAATGTCAAACGATTGTTCCTTACAGCAGTCAATAGCGTCTTGCCCGCTCACCACCGGAACGACCTCATACCCTTTGTCCTGCAAGAACAAGATATGCGGTTTCAACAAATCAATCTCGTCATCAGCCCAAAGTACTCTATCTTTCTTCGCTGCCATAAGCTTACCTAGTTTATTTACAAATATATGGATAATCCTCCATATAACAACGAAAGAAACGGGATGTTTCGTATTTGATCTCGTAATTTTCCCAAATCCAGATAAGCGAATAGCCAATGAGGAGATCTCCTTCATCAACTCACGAACAGTACTCTCTCTTACTGACTAAGGTTCAAAAATATCCAATTTATCTACAACATCTACAACTATCCTTGTAATCATCTATCGTTAGACGGTTTAGCCTATGGTGGTAGATAAAAAACATCTACAATTATCAGGCCCTATCTACCATCATTTACTGCTTTTCTATCTCTAAACAGAACGATCTCCCCACATTCGCCGTATATCATTATACGGCCTCTTCTTGATATAGATAAAATATTAACATATAAGCTTATACAGTTTTTATCCATGAAAAACTAAAGTTTTATACCGCTAAAACCTTTGTTTTCCGCTTAGGAAACTTTTGTTTCTATATAGGGAAACTAAGGTTTCTTCGGCACGAAACTTTTGTCTTCTGTAGGAGTGAAGAAAATAGTTCCCTAGGAACTATGTTCATGACTATTTAGTGCCAAATGCCTTTTATGTTAAAACTCCAAAAGATGAGGCAAATATATTGATTTCTTTTAGCAAAACACAATCTTTTCTATTCTAAATCAATATTGTCTTATATTTTATTGACATAACTATATGATTTCAGGGCATAAAAGTCTCACCGGTTAGTCTATTTACGCTCTGTAGATACAATATGTGAATTAGAAAGAAGCGTAGTTTGTAAATACCAAATATAGTTCCTAGGGAACTTTGCAGAACTTAGTTTTACTCCAGAAGTCATGTAATCTTATTTTTATTATTTAGCTTATAATGGCAAAAGACAATTTTAACATTATTTACGAACGAAACTATCAACGATCGTTCATGTTCGCTAAATCATACGTACATGATGATATGATAGCAGAAGATATCGTATCCGATTCTCTTGTGAAGTATTGGAGACTGATCTCCACCCAAAAAGGAGAAGCGACAGAAGCTCTTTTACTTTCAATCTTGAGAAATAAAGCTCTCGACTACTTACGCCATAAAGCTGTACATAATGCTGCGATCGAAAATCTAGAAGAAATAAAAAAGCGAGAACTAAGTATCCGCATATCCACTTTAGAGGCTTGTGATCCAGAAGAAATTTTCCGGGAAGAGATACGCACAATCCTTCAGCGCACCCTACAATCATTGCCCGAACAAACTCGCAGGATATTCGAGATGAGTCGTTTCGAAAACAAAACAGTGAAAGAAATCGCTATAGAAACCAACCTCTCCGTAAAAGGAGTAGAATACCACATTACCAAGACTTTAAAAGTATTACGTATCAATCTAAAAGATTATCTTCCCTTATTCTATTTTCTTTTTTCTTGACTTTTCTCGTTTTTCCACTAGGGATCTATCTTGCAGCATCGTTTATTATTTATAAAGCGAAATTAATAGATACCATGAAGGAATTACTACAACGATACATAAAAGGAGAGGTTTCAGAGAAAGAAAGACTGAAAATAGCATCATGGTTAGACGAAAGCCCTGAAAACATGCGTGAATTTCTGGTTTTACGCAAATTATATGACATTTCACTTTGGCAAGCCAATACAGATAAGACAAATTCCGTAAAGAAAGTACATTATTCCATACGGAAGGTAATGGCCGAGATCTTAAAAATCGCAGCCATCTTTCTAATCGGCTTTTGGGGAAGCAAACAACTGCAGATACAACAATCGAACAAGAAACAAATGCAAACCATTCATGTCCCTGCCGGACAACGGGCAGAGGTCACCTTAGCCGATGGTACGCATGTATGGCTGAACTCTCGCTCAACCCTAAAATTTCCTGAACAATTCAGCGCAAACACCCGAAACGTGGAATTAGACGGCGAAGGTTACTTCTCTGTCCAGCACAATGAAAATAGTCCATTTACCGTACATACCCAAAATCATGATATTCAAGTATTAGGTACAGAGCTCAATGTGAAAGCTTACCATAACACATCCTTGTTCGAAACCGCCCTTTTAAAGGGAAGTGTAAAAATCAGTTCCCCTAATTTAAGAAATGGATTACAACTCAAGCCTAATGAAATCGTTAGTATAGAGAATAGGATGCTCAAGAAATCTACAATTAATAATAGCGACTATTTTAAATGGAAAGAAGGCCTGTTCTGTTTTGAGAATGAATCAATCCAAGATCTAATAAAGAAACTAGAACTTTATTATGATACTACGATTGAGATCCAACGTCCCTCATTGTTGAAACATCACTATTCCGGCAAATTCCGTATTCAAGATGGAATAGAGCATGTATTAAAAGTACTTCAGTTAAAACATAAATTCACATACATCAAAGATGACGATAAGAATCTAATAATCATAAAGTAAGAACAGAATGTTAACCTTATAAATCATGTATGCCTATGAGATAAAAAATATCAAAAAAGAAACGGTATATAAAAACCGGGAAATGCGGCAACACTCCCCGGAAAGAATCAATACCACATGCACTTAAATCATCAGTATCAAATTCAAGAGTTACAAATGTATGAAAAATCAAACAAAAAGAGTTATGAAGTTAACTTTTATAACACTATTTCTATCAACCACAGGAATGTTTGCATCTGTTAATTCGCAAAATACACGGGTCAATATCCATGTGAACAATGCAAACACTCAAATTGTCTTAAACGAAATCGAAAAACAAACAGACTATCTCTTTGTGTACGACACCAAAGAAATAGATCTAAATCGTAAGGTTTCCGTAGAGGCGCAAAATAAAACCGTAGCAGATGTGTTATCATCTGTCTTTACCCAAACAGACATCTCATATGCGATGGAGGGTAATAACATCATGTTAATGCGAAAAAACACTTCTGTTACACAACAGAGTAACCGGAGAATTACCGGTGTTGTGAAAGACGCAATTGGTGAACCTATCATTGGAGCAAATATCGTGGAGAAGGGAACCACAAACGGTATAATCACCGACATTAACGGAAATTTCAGCCTTATGGTCTCCGAGAACGCCATCTTGCAAATTTCCTATATCGGATATCAGACACAAGAAATCCCGACCAAAGGGCAGACGAACATCCAAATTACCATGAAGGATGACGCACAAGCATTGGATGATGTCGTTGTTATCGGTTATGGTACGCAACGCAAGAAAGACGTAGCCGGATCTATCTCTTCCATATCTACGAAGGATTTATCTATTCAATCATCCGGGAATATACAGAACCTTCTTCAAGGTAGGTTATCCGGTGTGTCCGTAACAACTTCCGGCGTAGCTGGCGATGCTCCTGCTATCCGTATTCGAGGTGTCGGAACACTGAATAATAACAGCCCGTTGTATGTCATTGATGGTTTTCCTACAAAAAGCGAGATCGCATCCCAAATAAATCCTTCAAGTATAGAGTCTGTACAAGTATTGAAGGATGCTTCCTCCGCCTCTATCTATGGTTCCCAAGCAGCTAACGGGGTTATCTTAATCACGACAAAGCAAGGTAAAGAAGGAAAACCTACCGTTGACGTAAAAGTAAACGTAGGTGTACAACTTCCTACCAACTTGCCGGAAATGCTAAACTCCCAACAATATGGAGAAGTCTTGTGGAATGCGATGAGAAACGCCGGGTTAACACCACAGCATGACCAATATGGCAACGGAGCTACACCCGTCATTCCTGATTATATTCTACCGGCAGGAGCCATGGAAGGCCAGGTAGATCTCAGCACTTATAATACCGCAGAAAATCAATTTATGCGCGCTAATAAGATCGGAACTAATTGGGCTGATGAAGTTTATCGCCCCGCACCGACTACAAACATTGATATCAGCGCACAAGGAGGTGGCAATGGGTCTAAATATTTCTTGAGCGCAAACTATTATAAACAAGAAGCTCTTGTAAAATGGGCGGGCTATGATCGCTTCTCTTTACGAGCCAATTCTCAATTTAAGATTTTGAGCTTCGCCACATTAGGATCAAACCTAAGCGCAACTTACTCTAAATACAAAGGAAGCAAATCAGACCATGAGGCCGTACGTATGGCTCCGCTTATTCCGGTTTACGACGTAGAAGGTAATTGGGCCGGAACAAAAGCTAATGGTTTAGGTGATTCCAAGAATCCGGTAGCCCAACTTTATAATCAAAGAGAGAATTACAATGACAACCTCAACTTGTTAGGTAATTTGTATTTGGATATCAATTTCTTGAAATACTTCCAATTCAAGACAAATGTCGGCGTAAACGTTGAGGATAGCGGCTCCAAAGAGTTCAATCCAAAAACTTATTGGAACAAAGGAGACGCAAATACGCTAGTGAATTCTTTAAAGGAAGCAAGAGGCCGTAAATCAGAATTGGTTTGGAACAATACTTTGACCTTCACGAAAAAATTTCGTGAAACACATAATCTGAATGTTTTGCTAGGTACAGAAGCCATTAGTTCTAAAATAGAGAATCTCTCTGCTTATAGAAGTAATTTTATTATCGAGGATCCCGATTATAGATACCTTGACGCTGGCGAATCCAACAAGGACAATACAGGCAACGCAAATGAATACGCTTTGTTCTCTCTGTTCGCACGTGTCAATTATCAATATAAAGACAAATATTATTTAGGGGCTATTATTCGTCGAGATGGGTCCTCACGTTTTGGTGCGAATCATAGATATGGCTACTTCCCAGGGGTAAACGCCGCATGGAGACTTACGGAAGAAAACTTCATGAAAGGGCAAGATATTCTTAGTGATTTGAAAATCAGAGCCAGTTACGGTTTGACAGGAAATCAGGATATCGATAACTACGCATTTGCGTCCATGTATTATACGAATATCTCAACTAGCAGCTATCCTATAGCGGGAGATCCAAACTCTGTCACTCAAGGTATCAGTAAGGAGAGCATTGGTAATCCGGATCTTAAATGGGAGACGACTACACAAACAAACATTGGTATCGACGCAGGTCTTTTTAATAATAAACTGAATTTGTCATTCGATTTCTACCATAAATATACTACCGACATCTTGCAAAGAATTACTTATCCTTCTACCGGAGGAGTGGCAAGTGCCCCATTTATGAATATCGGTGAAATGCAAAATAACGGATATGAATTGAATATCAATTTCCAGAATACGACAGACTATGGTTTCCGGTACGAATTAGGGCTCATTTTGTCCGGATATCGTAATGAGGTAAAGAAATTAGCTTCAAATCAATTCATATCGAACACATATACAAGAACAGAAGTAGGTCATCCGATTTCCTCTTTCTATGGCTATGTGATCGATGGTATTTTCCAAACACAAGGCGAGGTCGACTCGCATGTAGAACAGTCAGACAAAGCAATCGGCCGTTGGAAATATAGAGATGTGAATAATGACGGAAAAATAGACAGCCAAGATAGGGCCTATATCGGTAATCCTCACCCTGATTTCGAGTACTCTTTGAGTTCACGCTTCTATTACAAGAACTTCGATTTGTCTCTTTATATCCAAGGCAGTCAAGGAAATGATATTTGTTTCGCATCGAAAGGCGGTAGGGATGGCCTTGATTTCTGGGGAGATTATTTCAATAAAAGTACCCGTATATTGAATACTTGGACTCCTGAAAACAGAAATGCGGAACTGCCGGAGATCAATATCTTGAATCCAAATGATGAGGCAGGTAAGGTTTCTTCATACTTAATTGAAGATGGTTCTTATATTCGTTTGAAACAATTAGAATTAGGATATACCTTTCCGAAACAAACGCTTTCGAAAATTGGACTCCAGCAATGTCGTGTTTATTTGAACGCGGAAAACTTATTGACATTGACAAAGTATAACAACATTGATCCCGAGGTTAAGAACGGCGATGACAAGAATATGGGTGTCGATTATATGAATAATATGCCACTAGCACGTGTATTCTCCATTGGTTTCAATTTATCATTCTAATACTTAAAATTAAACAAACATGAAAAATCTATTTCATATAGCGAAAAAAACGTTCACATGGGTAACCGTCACGATGGCTGTTAGCCTGTTTAATGGTTGTTCTGATTTTTTGGATAAACAACCATTAGGCAAATTGAATGAGTCTGTATTAACAGATGAAAGTACCGTGAATAAACTCCTTATTGCCTGCTATAGTCCATTAAACGGATTTATCAACGGAGTTTGGGGAATAACAAGTGGGCCGGATAATGTCTTCTATGGAGATATGTGCGCTGGAAATATCCATAAAGGAAGTACTACCGGCGATCAAGGCGAACTGCTACAGATGGAGCGTTATGTCGCTACTGCTGAAAATGGTCGTATCCGGGATAAATGGATACTGGTATATGGAGCTATTGAGCGTTGCAACGACGTACTTCGTATGCTGAATGATAATAAAATTGATGGCTTATCAGAAGAAAGTGAAATGGAAATTAGAGCAGAAGCCCGTTTCCTAAGAGGATATTATCATTTTGAAGCGAAAAAAATCTGGAACATGGTCCCTTATATTGATGAATACGTAGAAGATCCGCAAAGAAGGGTTCCCAATGACAAAGATATTTGGCCTAATATTGAAGAAGACTTCTCTTTTGCTACCGGAATTTTACCGGATAATCAGAGTGAGCCTGGAAGACCTACGAAAAACGCCGCTAAAGCGTTCTTGGCCAAGGCTTATTTATTCCAGCAAAAATACAGCGAGGCAAAAGTTTTATTAGACGAAGTCATCACTAGCGGAAAATATAAGTTACTTGACAATTATTTTGATAACTTCAATGCGGAGCAAAACAATAACGCAGAAGTGGTATGGTCTAACCAGGTAGCGGTAAATGTAGCGGGAGCTGGTTACGATCGTAGCCAACGTGGTTTCGACTTATCTTATCCCAACGCTCCAGATCAACCAAACTTAAGTGGAGCCGGATTCCAACAACCTACTTTCGACTTAGTAAATGCCTATCAAGTAGACGAAAATGGCCTACCCATGATTGACACTTACGCTGACCATGAATTCAAAAACGACCAAGATATCGAATCTAGCGAGGCATGGGAACCGGATATGGAAACCCCTGTAGATCCGAGATTAGACTGGGTCGTTGGTCGTAGAGGCGTTCCATATCATGATTGGGGATTGCACCCGGGAAAAGCTTGGATCAGGGATCAAGTCAGCGCAGGTCCTTATAACCAAAAGAAATGGATTATATTAGAAAGCCAACTTGCTACATACGCTTATGACAATACAGCAAAATTTAACGCAATGAATTTCAATATTATTCGATACGCTCAAGTATTATTGTGGGCAGCGGAATGTGAGGTGGAGATTGGTAACCCTGAGAAAGCAAAAGAATATGTCAATATGATTCGTCAAAGGGCAAAAGACGGATCTTACGTGAGATTAGGAGATGAAGCGCCTTTTGGCAATGGTCCAGTTGCCGCCAATTACAAAGTGAATATCTATAAAGATTCATGGGCAGGACTTAGTAAAGACGTATTACGAAAACGTGTACGATTTGAAGAACGCTTGGAACTTGCGTTAGAAGGTCATTTCTTCTTCGATTTGGTACGTTGGGATATCGCTGAGGATTTTTTAAATAAATATGTCGAAAGAGAAAAAAGACATATCCAATATTTAAATGGAGCCGTTTTTGATAAGAACCATCGCTATTACGCTATTCCCCTAACTGAAATAGATAGAAGCTATGTCGATGGTAAACCGACGTTGACACAGAATCCGGGATATTAATTATAGTAAGTGTGAGGGGGTATCATAATATCCCCTCCACTTTTATCTACAAAAGATTTGAATATGACACAATATCTAAAGTCACTTTATCTATGCATTTGTTTACTGGGGGGATTTATATCTTGTCAAACAAATGAAAGTATCACTCAAGATGAGGAGATACAAACAATCATGGAAGGAATCTCGAATCAAGCGGGTCAAGAAAAAAATCCTTATCTGACAGCAGGAGATAAAACCTACATAATAGGTACGCAAGATGGAAACTTCCCTGATCTTGGCGGACATACTCCCGGAGAGATGGGAGGAGTTTGGAATCATTTGATCAAGCTATTAGATGGCTTTTGGGTAAAAATGACAGATAATAAAGGTAATTCTTGTTGGTTGGAAAACGCAATACAATATACGAATTATCCTTTTGGAAGTAAATTTGAGTACGCTCCTTTATTTAATAATAGTATCCGTGTCAATCGTTTCCAATTTTGCCCACAAGGAAAAAATGGTGTTGTTATTACCTATACCATCGAAAATGTATCGGATTCAGAGCAAACGGTCCTTTTTGATTTTGTCGCAAAAACAGATTTGTTGCCTGTATGGTCATCCGGGACAATCGGGTTAAAAGACGCAAATGATGTCGTGAACTGGGATGCCCAAGATGCCATTTTTAAAGCGAAAGATTTAGGTAATAACTGGAACGTGATTTGGGGAGCGGATCAACATACGAGTATTTATCAACTAGATGCACCTACTTATATAAATACGCAAGGAACGGGTAAAAGTGCCTCTTCTACTTATACGATTACACTTCCTAAGAATCAGGAGAAAAAACTTTCTTTCGTCATCGCAGGATCAAAAGACAGTGAGGAGGATGCCCTAAAAAGTTACAAAGACATCTTAGCGAACCATTCCGAAATGTTGGAAGATAAAAAAATGTATTACACCCAACTATTAGAGAGAGGACGGATTAGCATTCCATATAAAAAGTTACAAGAGGTTTATAACTGGTGCAAAATCAATACGGAATGGCTTGCGGCAGATATGGAAAGTGCAGGACGCTTTCTGGGAGCGGGCGCAATTGAATATCCATGGTTATTCGGTTGTGATAATTCTTATTCATTACAAGGTCTTGTCGCTACAGGTGACCAAAAATTAGCAAAAGAGACATTGAGAGTTATCAAAGAGATGTCAGAGAAAGCCAATGGGAATGGCCGTATTTTGCATGAAATGGCATTCAACGCATTCGTCAGCCACAAAGGAAATACTCAAGAGACTGCTCATTTTGTCATCGCTGTATGGAATGTTTATAAATGGACTGGTGATAACAAATTCCTTGCAGATATGTATCCTTATATGCAAAAAGGTCTGAACTTCCTTTTGAAAGATATGGATACAAATAAGAATATGTTCCCCGAAGGGTATGGAATCATGGAAGTTAGAGGATTAAATGCGGAATTGATTGATGTCTCTGTTTATACCCAGCAAGCACTGGAAGTTATGTCGCAGATTGCCTTAATAATGGGAGAAGAAGCATTTGCCAGTGAGTGCGCCTCGCAAGCAATCGATTTGAAAGAAAGGATAAACGACCTATTTTGGGATAAGGATTTAGAAATTTATTGTGATTTTTATGGAACGAGAGAGCAAGCCTTAGAAACGACTAAAGGTGCTATCGAACAGGTTCGTAATACAGAATACAGGTGGGATGTTGCCGAGGTTTCCTTACAGGAATATGAGGATAGCAAGAAAAAGCATATCGCAATGTATGAGGATATGTATAAACAATTTGAAGCGTATCCAACTGGTATTATGAAAGGATGGTTAACTAACAAGAATTGGGTAATAAGCACTCCAATAGAAACTCATATTGCCTCAGAAGACAGAGCTATTCGGCAATTGGATAAAGTACGAAAAGAGCATTGCGGCGAATATGGTCCTTATTTATCCGCAGTCGAAAGAGATCGTATGATGACTATCGCAACAGGCGTACAAGCGATGGCCGAATGCGCTTACGGACGTGTAGATGAGGCTTTATGGTATATCAATCGCATCGTCGATACATTTGGCCGTACACTTCCGGGATCAATTAATGAGATGATGCCTGATTATGGCTGCCCTGTTCAAGCATGGACCATCTATGGTATAGCAACACCTTTGATTCGTTATATATATGGCATACAACCAGAAGCCTATAAAAAGACCTTGACCCTAAGTCCTAATTTACCATCAGATTGGGACTTTATTGAAATGAAAGATCTTCCTGTTGGAAATAATAAGATTAATTATAAAGTAAAACAACTGGAAGATGGATTGGAAATCACGTTAGATACAACTGAAAAGGATTGGAGTTACCTATTAAGACCAGTAAAACAACCTATCAAGCGATTTATCGTGAATGGTAAGGAACAACGGATTTAGAGAGAGACGGGGCATGCCCCGTCTCCACATATAGACACCGCCTCATAATGATCTAAAATTAAAGCAGATAACCCCAACTATTTTGAGTAAATAGAACTTAGTCTGAATTCCGTATTCAAGACCTCTTTCCACTCTAACCTTTTACTATCAATGCGATAAATGGACAACAATCAATTTCTTTCATCCCATATTATACTTGAGATAACCGGAAAGCGGGGAAAATGAAAGTATGATTACTTTAACTATTTTTCTATCAAAAATTCCTACTTTTACCGCTAAATCTGTATTGAAGATGAAAGGAGACGATTTTAATATCATTTATGAACGGAATTACCGACGGTCATTCCTGTTCACCAAATCATATGTACATGATGACATGGTGGCTGAGGATATCGTAGCTGAATCGCTTGTAAAATATTGGCGACTGGTCTCTGCTGGAGAAAACGAGATAACAGAAGCCTTATTGCTCACGATTTTGAAAAATAAAGCCCTTAACTATTTACGCCATAAAGCCATACATGATGCCGCTATTGAAAATTTAGAGGAAATAAAAAATAGAGAACTAAGCATTAGAATTTCCACACTCGAGGCTTGCGATCCGAAAGAGATCTTCTCTGATGAGGTCAATAGGATCATCCACAAAACTTTAAAAAACTTACCAGAACAAACTCATCGAATATTCGAGATGAGCCGCTTCGAAAATAAAACCGTAAAAGAAATAGCGGATGAGACAAACCTCACCATAAAAGGTGTAGAATACCACATAACCAAGGCTTTAAAAGCTTTGCGTATCAACTTGAAAGACTATCTACCCTTATTTTATTTTCTTTTTTCTTAATTTTTTTCATTTTTCCACTAGGGATTTAGCGCACAGCGTTGTTTTTATAATAGAAAATAAATTAACAGACATTCATGGAGCAATTACTACAACGGTACATAAGAGGTAAAGTTTCCGAAGAAGAGAGACTGAAAGTAGTGTCATGGCTGGACGAAAGTCCTGATAACATGCGTGAATTTCTGGCTTTACGTAAATTATATGATATTTCACTTTGGCATACGGATACAGAGCAAAAAACACTTCATAAAAAATTCATTCCAACAATTCGACGTATCGCAATCGAAACACTAAAAATAGCAGCGATCTTTTTAATTGGAATTTTTGTTACTAAACAATTCGTAGAACAAAAAGTAGAGGATATACAAATACAAACCATCCATGTACCCACAGGTCAGCGAGCTGAGTTAACTTTAGCGGACGGGACACATGTTTGGCTCAACTCTCGCTCGACATTGAAATTTCCTAATAAATTCGGTACAAATAAACGGAACGTAGAACTTAACGGAGAAGGGTATTTTTCTGTACATCATGACAAAAAACGTCCTTTTACCGTACAAACCGAAAAATACGCAATTCATGTATTGGGTACCGAATTTAATGTTAAGGCATATCACAACAGTCCTTTATTTGAGACAGCATTATTAAATGGCAGCGTAGAAATATCTTCCTTAACTATGCCGAAAAGATTACGCCTAAAGCCGAACGAGATGGCGATCGCAAGTCAGGAAGGATTAAATACATCCCATATTCCTGACTACAACTACTTTAAATGGAAAGAGGGATTATTCTGTTTCGAAGACGAGTCGATCCAAAGTTTAATAGAAAAGTTACAGCTTTATTATGATATTAAAATTGATGTTCAACGACCATCCTTACTTCAATACCGTTATTCCGGCAAATTCCGTATCAAAGACGGAATTGACCATGTATTGAAAGTATTACAATTAAAACATAAATTCACTTATACAAAAAATGAAGAGACGAATCTAATCGTGATAAAATAAATATTTAGTCGTTAACCTTTTAAATACAGAATATAGAGAATGAAAACATAACAAACAATTAACAGCACAAATTACACAAAAAGGGAGATGCTGCAACATCCCCCTTCCGTAAGTCAGTACCAGACTTGCGAAAATAAATTCATTTAGTACTAACAAATAAGACATTACAAATGTATGAAAAAAATTTGTAACGGGCATTTTATGTCCCCTTTTAACACAGAAGACAAAACATTTCGAATAATGAGATTAACATTCATTGCATTATTTGTATTCAGTTTCAGCTTACTCGCATCCGTACATTCACAAACGATGCGCATCAATATCAATGCTAATAATGAATCTACGCATTCAATTTTAGAACAGATAGAACAGCAAACTGATTATTTATTCATTTATAATACAAATGAAATCGACTTAAACCGTAAAGCATCCGTACACGCTCAAGACCAAACGGTAATGGATGTTTTGTCACAAATTTTCAGAAACACGAATATTGGATATGCGATTGAAGGCAGTAATATCATGTTGATGAAGAAAGATGAAAAAGCAGAACAACAACAGGATAACAATAAGGTCTCAGGAACAATTACAGATAAATCTGGAGAACCTATTATCGGTGCTAACGTCGTTATAAAAGGAACAACTAACGGAACTATTACAGATATAGATGGTAATTATACGTTAGATGTTCCTGTTTCTGCCATCTTACAGATTTCCTATATCGGATATTTGACACAAGATGTTCCTGTAAATGGGAAACAACAAATCAATATCCGTTTAGTAGAAGATACGCAACAATTAGACGAGGTGGTAGTGGTTGGCTACGGTACACAGAAAAAAGGGGAATTAACTTCATCTATTTCCAGCATAAAAAGTGAAACATTCATTCAAGGTTCAGTGCAAGACGCAGCCCAGTTGCTTCAAGGAAAGGTTGCGGGACTTGGCATTGTCATGCCAAATGGTGATCCGACGTCTTCATCCCAAATTGTATTGCGTGGTATCGGCTCACTAAAAGGAGACCGGGTGCCATTAGTTATTGTCGATGGAGTTCCGGGTGATATGAGCACTGTTGCACCAGAAGATATCGAAAGCATAGATGTTATAAAAGACGGCTCAGCCGCCGCTATTTATGGAACCAGAGGAAATAATGGTGTTATTTTCATCACCACAAAAAAAGTGAAAGGAGAGATACCTGTAACTATTGATATTCAAGCTTATGTCACTACCCAGCAAATCAAAAAAAGATTAGATATGATGGATGCCAATCAATACCGTCAATTAGTAAAACAAGGGAAACCCGGCGCTATTGATTATGGTTACGACACAGATTGGCTAGACCAGATATTAAGGACTCCTATTTCTTACGTAACTAATGCCAGTCTACGCGGAGGTAATCGCAACTCTAATTATATCGCAAACATAAACTATAAGTCTGGCCAAGGCATTATCAAACGCTCAGACAATAGAGTATTAACCACACGATTGGAAATCAACCATTCTATGTGGGATAATTTATTAAAGTTTAATTTAAACATCATGGGTAAAGAACAAAGATATACAGCCTTAGGAGATGGCAAAAGCTTCAATGGGGAAATTTACCGAAATGCGTTAATCAATATTCCAACTGAACGTCCGAAAGACGATAACGGAAACTGGATTGAACATCCGACAATGAACGGATATATGAATCCGGTAGCTGCGCTATATGAAAGTAATGGCGAGAATAAAAGTACCCAATTACGTACATTCGGAACCGTTACATTGACTCCCATGGATGAATTTTTCGTAAAAGCATTAGTGTCGAGAACCTCTTATAATCAAACCCGCGGATATGCTGAAACTAAAAAACACATATCAACTGTCCGCAATGGCAAAAACGGGTTTGCTTCTCGCGGAACAACTGCTTCTATCGATAATCTGTTAGAGATCACAGCCCAATACAAAAATAATTTTGGTGCTCATAATCTTACTGGTTTAGCGGGTTATTCTTATCAAGACAATACTTATGAAAATTATTGGATGCAAAACTGGGATTTTCCATCCGATCAATATAGCTATAATAATATGGGGGCTGGAGCTGCCTTAAAAAGAGGAGAAGTTGAGGAAAAGTCTGAAAAAAACAAGTCTAAGTTAATCGGTGTATTTGCTCGTATCAACTATAGTTTCAATGATCGTTATTTAGCATCTGTCAGTATCCGTCATGAAGGAGCTACACAATTCGGAGCTAATTATAAATGGGGAAATTTTCCGGCCGTATCCGTAGGTTGGAATATACATAATGAGGAATTCATGAGCTCCTTACGTTTTATCAGTAGCTTGAAAGCTCGTTTAGGTTTTGGTGTAACGGGTTCCATTCCTGAAGATCCATATATGTCATTAAGCCGCTTGACCAGCGATAAGAATCTCTATACTGGTTCTGGCTGGCTCCCTTCATTAAAACCTTCAAGTAACGCAAATCCAAACCTGCGTTGGGAAAAAAAAGAAGAGTGGAACTTAGGAGTAGACTTCGGTGTCCTTGATAACCGTATCAGTGGATCTATAGACCTTTATAAACGCACGACAAAAGATATGCTATGGAACTATCAAGTAGCCACTCCTCCTTATTTATATCAGGAAATCCTCGCAAACGCAGGAACTATGCAAAATAAAGGACTAGAGATACACCTCAGTGCAATCCCAGTACAAACAAAAGAATTCTCATGGACAACTAGCTTTAATTATTCGACTAACAAAAATAAGTTGGTTGCCTTATCCAACGAGGAATTCCAATTAAAATCCGGTTATATAGAAGATGGCTGGACTGGCGAACCTATCCAACAATATACCCATCGAATATTTGAAGGGGGTGAGGTTGGTAATTTCTACGGTTTTAAAACTATTGATATAGATAGCGAAGGACGTTGGATTATTGAAGATAAAAACGGTAATCCAAAACCGATCTCAGAGCAACAAGCAGAAGATAAAAAAATTATTGGAAATGGCCTGCCCAAACACCTATTAAGCTGGGATAACAGTTTTACCTTCAAAAATTTCGACTTAGGTATAACTATGCGAGGTGCATTCGACTATGACATCCTCAACTACCCCCGCATGTTTTATGAATGTCCTGTAAACTTGACCCGGGGAAATTTGCTTGCCACAGCTTATGAACCGAAGTACGGAAAGACTGTACTAAACGACCAACAGGAACTTCAATATGTTAGCTATTTCATCGAAAGAGGAAACTTTTGGAAAATTGATAATATCACCATTGGTTATACCTTAAAACTTAAGAATGATTATTTAAAAAGGATACGTATATACGCAACCGGTAATAACCTATTCACATTTACAGGATACAGTGGATTAGACCCTGAGGTTAATACGCAAGGACTTAATCCCGGATGTGATGAATTAGGCCGTTACCCTTCTACACGTTCCTTTACTTTAGGCGCAATGTTTACTTTTTAAAATAAATAAACTCATGAATACAATTAAAAAACATATAAATATCTTATTATTAGGTTGCTGTTCATTGAATTTTATTTCCTGCACAGACCTAACCGAAGAAATCTTCTCTGACATTACTGAAGATAGTTATAAATATGAAGCTGGAGACGCAACTAAAGTGGTTGGTGCCGCTTATACCAATCTTCAAGATTGGGGATATTGCGGTTCCGGACAAGCTCCAATGCTGAGTCAAGAAATATGTACCGATGCCGCAGTGTTCCCCGCTAATGGTTCCGGTTGGGATGATGGAGGTGTATTTCGTAGAATGCATCAACATTCATGGAACTCCGAACAATTACAAGTGAATCGTTTATGGGAAGTTTGCTATTCCGGAATTATCTTGGCAAACCGGGCTATCAGCATTATCAACCAAGATGATTTTCCTTTTGCCGCAAATGAAAACAAGGCTGCCATGATCGCTGAATCTCGAGCATTACGTGCTTTCTATTACTGGTACATCATGGATAATTTCGGAGATGCTCCTTTAGTAACGGAACCCACCTCAGAATTACCTGTAAAAACATCCCGGAAGGATCTTTATGATTTTATAGTCAAAGAACTAAAAGAGTCTTTCAGCGATCTCCCAACAGAGAAAAATGAATCTAATTATGGAAGATTCACATTATGGGGAGCTAAAGCCCTCCTCGCTAACGTATATTTGAACGCAGAAGTATATACAGGTGATCCCCAATGGAATGCTTGTATTCAAGAGTGTGATGATATTATTAATTCCGGAAAATATAGTTTAGACATTAATTATAGCGATCCATTTAAGGCACACAATGAAAACTCATTAGAAAATATATTAGTCATTCCTTATGATGAAATATTTGCCACTGGATTTAACTATCATTTAGCCGCCTTACACGGAGCAAACCAAAAAACGTATGATCTAGTTGGAAGCCCTTGGGGAGCTGGGGCCTATAAAGGAATACCTCAATTCATCGACACCTATGATCCAGATGACGAACGTTTAAATGCGACTTGGCTAGGAGGTCCCCAATACGCATCTGACCGGACACCTCTCACAGGCTCTTATGACTTAATGGGACAACCGCTTATCTTCGTCAACAAAATGCCCAACGGAATTTTCACTGGTGAGGCAGAAGGATATCGCTGGTTAAAATATGAGGTTGAGATGGGAGCCAGAAGTGAACTAAATAATGATTTGGTCTTATTCAGACTTACGCAAGTCCATATGATGAAAGCAGAATGCCTTTTACGTACTGGGAAAGCAGATCAAGCAGCGTCTATTGTAAGTATGGTCAGAAAAAGAGCTTTTAAAGAACATCCTGAAAAAGCAATTGTCTCAGGAGCGCAATTACAAGAAAAATCCTGTTATAAATACGGTACGGTAGAAAACTATGTATTAACTTCGCAAAATCAAGTTTATCCGGAAAAATTCGGACGTTTCTATGATGAACTAGGTTGGGAATTCGCTGGAGAATCTTATCGCCGGAGAGATATGATACGTTTCGGTCATTTCACAAAAGCTAAATGGTTATCTCATGAGCCGAATGGAGATTATAAAACGGTATTTCCCTTACCTCAAAAAGTAGTAGATACCAATCCGAATCTGGAACAAAATCCGAATTATCAATAATAACATAGAGGGTATGTCTCTATATTGACATACCCTCCTTTAATCTCAATTTCTAAAGCTATATGAAGCAATACCTTTTACTCGCTGCGTCTGCCTTTCTTTTGCAAGGGTGCCAGACCTCTAAAGAAGATATAAAGGAACAGCCTTTGAAAATGATCGAGCAGATCGATTTCTCTCATGTGAAAATCAATGATAACTTTTGGTCACCCAGACTCAGTAAACATGTCTCGGCGACCTTGCCTGTCTGTATCGATCAAATAGAGAATCAAACCGGGCGTATCCGTAATTTCGAGAATGCAGCGAAAGGGGAAGGAGAGCATTCCGGCATTTTCTTTGATGATTCCGATGTATATAAAGCGTTAGAAGGTATGGCTTATAGCCTGATCAACAATCCGGATCCCGAGCTGGAGAAGAAGGCGGACGAATGGATTGATAAATTCGCTGCCGCCCAACAACCAGATGGCTACATCAATACCTTCTATACACTCACCGGATTGGATAAACGGTGGACCAATATGGACAAACATGAGATGTACTGTGCCGGACATATGATTGAGGCTGGAGTGGCGTATTATCAAGCTACTGGAAAGCGCAAGTTATTAGACGTATGTATCCGCATGACAGATCATATGATGAGCCAATTCGGTCCGGGAAAAAGACATTGGGTACCGGGACATGAGGAAATAGAACTGGCGCTTGTCAAGCTTTATCAAACCACCCAAGAGCAGAAATATCTGGATTTCGCTTATTGGCTGCTGGAGGAACGTGGACACGGTCACGGCACTATGGGTGATGAAGGTAAATGGGACCCGGTTTACTATCAAGATATCGTTCCCGTCCGGCGACTTACCGATATCTCCGGGCATGCGGTACGATGTATGTATTTGTATTGCGGTATGGCTGATGTGGCTGCCTTGAAGAATGATACGGGATATATAGCCGCCATAGATCGTCTATGGGATGATGTGGTACACCGCAATATGTATATCACCGGGGGAATCGGTTCATCCCGGGATAACGAAGGGTTTACGGAGGATTACGATTTACCGAACCTAGATGCTTATTGCGAGACTTGCGCTTCTGTCGGAATGGTGCTTTGGAACCAACGTATGAACCAACTTACCGGAGACTCTAAATACATCGACGTACTGGAACGTTCTTTATATAACGGTGCGCTTGCCGGTATCTCCTTGGGTGGAGACCGTTTCTTCTATGTCAATCCGCTGGAATCTAAGGGTGATCACCATAGACAAGAATGGTATGGTTGCGCTTGTTGCCCAAGTCAGCTTTCACGCTTCTTGCCTTCTATCGGAAATTATATCTACGCCTCCTCCGATGATGCGTTATGGGTAAATCTATATATCGGAAATACGGGGCAAATACGGATAGGAGAGACTGATATCCTATTAACACAAGAAACGGACTATCCGTGGGATGGATCGGTAAAACTAACAATTTCTACGTCTCAGCCTTTGGAGAAAGAGATACGCCTCCGCATTCCGAATTGGTGCAAAACCTATGATTTAAGTATCAATGGTAAGAGAATAAACGTGTCTGAGGAAAAAGGCTATGCGGTAATCAAGGATTGGAAATCGCAAGATGTAATCGCTCTAGATATGGATATGCCCGTGGAAATTGTTGCGGCAGATCCGCATGTCAAGGAAAATTTCGGCAAACGGGCGATTCAACGAGGGCCACTTGTATACTGCATGGAAGAAATAGACAACCCGGAATATTTCGATCAAATCCAGTTGAGCCCAAGTACAACATTCCAGACAGCCTTCGTTTCCGATATATTGAATGGGATAAAAACAATTAAAACAAACGGTAGGGCACAATCTGCTACCTTCATTCCCTATTATGCGTGGGATAACCGTAAAGCAGGAAAAATGAGGGTATGGATCCCCTATAACGAATAACTAAAAAAGCATCAAAATGAAGTATTTATTAACGATAACATTATCAAGCCTAATCTCAATTACCTCCTTTTCTGCCACTTTGCCGGGAAATGAAGGTTCTATCAACATTAATTACCCGAACAATCGTTATCCATTAGCCTCTAAGCCTTATATAGAGTTGCCTATTGGGGATGTTAAACCTGCGGGTTGGCTAAAAATCCAAATGGAACGAATGTGTACGGGAATGACCGGCCATCTGGATTCTATCTATACGAAAGTAATGGGACCGCGTAACGGTTGGTTAGGCGGAGATGGAGACGTATGGGAACGAGGCCCATACTGGATAGATGGCTTACTACCTTTGGCTTACATCATGAATGATGAGGCCCTGATCCAAAAAGTAAAGCCTTGGGTTGAATGGACATTGGCCTCTCAAAAGCCTAACGGATATTTCGGGCCAGATACAGACAGAGACTATGAACCCGGCTTACAACGGGATAACGCACAAGATTGGTGGCCCAAAATGGTTATGCTCAAAGTTCTGCAACAATATTATTCCGCTACCAATGATCAAAGAGTTATCTCGTTCCTCACTAATTATTTCAAATACCAGCTTTCTGAACTACCTAAAAGTCCTCTGGGAAAATGGACTTTCTGGGCTGAACAACGAGGAGGGGATAATCTGATGGTCGTATATTGGCTTTATAATATCACGGGTGATCCTTTCCTTCTGGAGTTAGGAGAGTTAATCCATAAGCAAACCTTCAATTGGACCGACGTGTTCTTGAACCAAGATCATTTAGCCCGGCAAAACAGCCTGCATTGTGTAAATCTCGCCCAAGGATTCAAGGAACCTGTCATTTATTACCAACAGAGCCATAATCCTCAAAATCTGGAAGCGGTTAAGGAAGCTGTACGGAAAATGCGCCATACGATTGGTTTTCCTACAGGATTATGGGCGGGAGATGAACTTTTACGTTTCGGTAACCCGACACAAGGATCAGAACTCTGTACCGCTGTCGAGATGATGTTCTCTCTCGAGAAAATGTTAGAGATAACCGGAGATGTCCAGTGGGCTGATCATTTAGAGAAAGTCGCATACAATGTACTGCCAACGCAGATCAAGGATGACTTTTCCGCACGACAATATTATCAGCAAGTCAATCAAATAGCGATCACTTGCGAAGGACGTAACTTTGTCTCACCACACGAGGACACAGACATTGTTTTCGGAGAATTGAGCGGTTATCTTTGTTGTACCTCCAATCTACATCAAGGCTGGCCTAAATTCACACGACATCTATGGTTTGCCACCGCCGATAATGGCATCGCTTCACTTATCTACGCACCATCGGAAGTGACTGCCCAAGTGGGAAACGACATCACGGTTAAAATCGCAGAGAAGACCGATTATCCCTTTGAAGAAAAGATCGATTTCAATTTATCGTTCCCTAGCAAGAAAGACAAGAAAGCCTTTTTCCCTTTTCACTTGCGTATTCCTGCTTGGTGTAATAATCCCGTGATTACGATAAATGGCGAGGCTGTCTCTATCGCAGCTCACTCTGGCGAAATCGTACGAATCAACCGGGAATGGAAAGATGGCGATCATATCCAGCTAGAGCTACCCATGCGTATATCCACAAGCAATTGGTATGACGATGCGGTTGTCATCGAACGAGGCCCATTATTGTATTCCCTAAAGATGGATGAGAAATGGGAACGCAAGGTTGATCAACGCCCGGAGTCTTCACATAAAGGAGAATGGTATTATGAGGTCACCTCTACTTCAGCATGGAATTATTCCCTGATTCGCAAATATCTGAAAGAAGAAGAACTAGAGAAAAATTTCGTCGTTAGAAAGGCAGAGAACATAGCCCCTTACCCATGGAACCTAGAGAATGCCCCTATCACGATCAAAACAAAGGGACGGATCTTACCTTCATGGAAAATGTTCAAAGGTTCCGCCGGCCCCGTAAATTTCTTCATGCAAGCCAACGAACCGATGGGTGATGAAGAGACGATCGAGTTAATTCCTTATGGCTGTACCACTTTACGTATAACCGAGTTCCCGGTACGATAAAATAATGTGCCAATGCTTATTCTACACAAAGAGTATTCGCATTGGCACATTATTTCAATTCTTCTTCATCGTATAATCCTTCACCCCCAAGGAATCATACGCCTGCAAAAGCGCCTCGTCATTATCGGAGATCATTAACAACTTGTCGTTCTCCTTTAATTCCGTATTTCCTTTCGGGATGAAATAGCGGCCTTCCCGTTTCACCATTACCGCCAAGGTATGATCGGGTAAAGTCAGCTGCATCAATTTATTTCCATGGGATAATACCGCCGGGGTAATATCGATCTCGCTCATAGCGCTCTTGATCTCCTCGGGAAGCTCGATGCCAAACTCATCCTTTCGTTCCGGCTCATCCACCATATCCAGCCATTTTGCGGCTTGAGTAACCGTGGTTCCTTGAATCAGCAAAGAAAGAATCGTGATAAAGAATACGATATTAAAGAACATACCGGCATGCTCGATCCCGGCGATCATCGGGTAAGTAGCGAAAATAATAGGAACCGCCCCGCGTAATCCCACCCATGAGATATACAGTTTACCTTTGAAGGAGAAATTCTTATAAGGTATCAAGCAAAGGAACACGCTAATCGGACGGGCGATCAAGATCATAAAGACTCCCACCATAACACCTACACCCGTCACCGGTAATAACTCATGCGGGTTCACTAGCAAGCCTAACGTAAGGAACATCACGATCTGCCACAACCAAGCGAAACCGTCAAAGAACGTCCCCATACTTTTCTTGTGAACAATCTTAGCGTTACCAACCACCAAACCAGCGATATAAACCGCTAAATAGCCATTACCCTTACATAAGGTCGTAGCGGCGAAGGTGAAGAAAGCCGTAGCCAATAAAAGGATCGGATACAAAGACTCGTTATCTATATCGATCTTATTGATAATCAACACAGCCAGTCTCCCCAATAAGAAACCGGCGATAGCTCCCACCGATAATTGAATGACCAAGGATAGCCCGGCCTCCCAAATATTCATACCTCCGCTTTGTATGTAAGCGATCAGAAGCAAGGTAAGCATATAAGCCATCGGGTCATTACTACCACTCTCCAGTTCCAAGGTAGGACGCAGACGCTCTTTCAAATAAACCCCTTTACTGCGCAAGATGGAGAAAACCGAGGCTGAGTCCGTAGAGGACATGACCGCCGCCAGCAATAAAGATTCCGGGAAAGTCAACGTAACATATTTGCCAAATAAACCAAATAACCAATAGATAAACCCGCCCGTGATAAAAGTCGTGGCCAGCACCCCGAGCGTAGCCAATACCACACCTTGAGAGGCGATAGGTTTGACCTCCGCAACTTTCGTATCCATACCACCCGAGAACAAGATGATACTCAACGCCAACATACCGATAAACTGGGCTACATTCGGATCGCTGAACTGGATGCCCAGACCATCGCTGCCAAACAACATTCCCACACCAAGGAACAACAACAAAGCGGGTAAGCCGAAACGATAACCGGCCTTACCAGCGAATATACTAAAAAACAGGATCACCGAGGCTATTAATAGCACTTGCTCAGGATTTTGAAACATACGCAAAACGGGTTTTATGATTAGTGATTTGATACTTTGTCACAAAGTTCGTAAACTTTTTGCAATTATAATCACACAAAAAGAAGAAATCCGGTCCCAAATTTACAGGAAGACCAGATTTATTCTTTCTATAGAAAAACAAATCTTTCTTACAAATTGTTCGAGAATTTTTCTATCTCGCATAGAATCATTACTTTTGGCAAACATACATATCCGCTTTATGAACAAAAAACATCTATTTGCGCTGTTGTTCACATTACTCGTATGGACGAGCTGTAACAACCAACAACATTTTATTACCGACGCCGCTTACCGAGCTGAGGTTGAGAACGATTTCCAAGCGAAACAGGCCGCTCTGCCTAACGGAAACCTTTTCGCAGTATTTAACGATCAAATGACTCCCGAAGAGAGGGAGGCGTTAACCTTCATGTACGCCTATATGCCGATTGGAGACATCACGGACTATAGTGGCGATTTCTATTTGAAAAACATCCGTTCCTCTTTCCAAGCACGGAATGAGATGCCTTGGGGCGATAGCATTCCAGAGGATATCTTCCGCCATTTCGTATTGCCGGTACGAATCAACAATGAGAATCTGGATGAAAGCCGCATGGTTTTCTTTGATGAGTTGAAAGACCGGGTGAAGGGTCTCTCGTTGTACGATGCCGTACTGGAAGTAAATCACTGGTGTCATGAGAAGGTTATCTATACCCCTTCCGATGGGCGCACAAGTTCCCCTTTGGCATCCGTAAAGACCGCTTACGGTCGTTGCGGCGAGGAGTCTACCTTCACGGTAGCCGCTTTACGTTCCGTGGGTATCCCCGCACGTCAGGTATATACGCCTCGCTGGGCGCATACGGATGATAACCACGCATGGGTAGAAGCTTGGGTGAATGGTAAATGGTATTTCCTCGGCGCTTGCGAGCCCGAACCGGTATTGAATCTGGGTTGGTTCAACGGCCCTGCTTACCGGGGTATGTTGATGCATACGAAAGTATTCGGTAAATACAATGGCCCGGAGGATGTCATGGAACGTACCGATGGGTATACCGAGATCAACGTGATCGATAATTACGCGCCTTCGGCTAAAGCTGTTATCACGGTTACGGATGCCAATGGCAAGCCGGTGAAGGACGCTTTGGTAGAATTCAAGATTTATAATTATGCCGAGTTTAACAGTGTAGCCCGCAAGAAGACGGATGCGGATGGCAAATGCTCATTATCCGCCGGAAAAGGGGATATGTTGGTATGGGCCAGTAAGGACGGCAAGTTCGGCTACAGCAAGGTCTCTTTCGGCAAAGACGGAGAGGTTACGATCGCCTTGAACAAAAAACCGGGAGATGTGGAGACGATCGCCCTAGATATCATACCACCGGTGGACGGCTCTATCCCAGCGGAAGTTACACCGGAGCAAAAGGAAGCGAACGCCAAACGCTTATTGGAGGAAGACGCTATCCGTAATAAATATGTAGCCACTTTCTATACGGAAGAGAAAGCGGAGGCTTTAGCGAAAGAATTGGGTATCGACCCGATGAAGACGGAGGATTTCATAATCGGTAGCCGTGGTAACTGGATGGAGATCGAGAAGTTCTTACGGGAGACTCCCGCCGAGAAGCGTGCGCAAGCGATGGCATTATTGGATGTCGTGTCCGCTAAGGATCTACGTGATACACCCGCATCTGTCTTCGCGGATCATTTGAATAATACGCCGGCCGTTCAAAGCGAATGGTTCAATGAATATATCATGAATCCTCGTGTGGCCAATGAGTTCCTGACTCCTTATAAGAGTTTCTTCGCCGCGAATATTGAGCCTTCCCTTGCGAAACAAGCCGTAGAGAATCCACAGGCATTGGTGGATTGGGTGAAGAATAACGTCTCCATTAACGACGCGCTAAACGCACAACGTATTCCGATCATGCCGATGGGTGTATGGAAATCTCGTATCGCTGATAAGGGCTCCCGTAATATCTTCTTCGTGGCCGTGGCTCGTAGCTTAGGTATTCCGGCACGTATCGAGCCGGTAGCCCGCAAGATCCAGTACTTCAAGGACAACGCTTGGGTAGACGTCGATTTCGAGGCTGCCGTACAGACGACCGCTAAACAAGGCAAGGTAATCGCTTCTTACCAACCGATCAAGGCGCTGCAAGACCCGAAATATTACAGTCACTTCACGATCGCCAAGGTTTTGCCGAACGGTACTTTACAGACCTTGAATTTCGAGAGAGGCGGTAATGTGGATATGGGCTTGGGAGATACTTGGAGCGGATTACTGAAGAAACCGTTATCCATGGATGAAGGTAATTATATGTTAGTGACCGGTACTCGTATGGCAAACGGTAGCGTATTGGCCGAGATCGAGTTTTTCAATGTGGAGGCAGACAAGACCACCCCGATCCAATTGGAGATGCGCGAAAGCAAGGACGAGATACAGGTGATCGGTAATTTCAACTCCGAGAATAAATTCAAACGTGCGGACAACGGCGAGGAAACTAGCTTGCTAGCTACTACCGGACGTGGCTACTATATCGTAGCGCTTCTAGGCTCCCGCCAAGAACCGACAAACCATGCGATGCGTGATATCGCCGCCGTGAAGAAGGAACTAGAAGATTGGGGACGAGGCATCGTGCTTCTCTTCCCTGACGAGAAGGGCTATAAGAACTTCGATCCGAAAGAGTTCGGCGATTTACCGGGCACGATCACATACGGTCTGGATATCGACGGGGCGATCCAAAAGGAGATGGCTACAGCGATGAAATTGCAAAACGCCAATACCTTGCCGATCTTCTTGATCGCCGATACGTTCAACCGTGTCGTATTTGTCTCTCAAGGCTATACGATTGGCTTGGGCGAGCAGTTAATGAAAGTTATACATAAGCTATAACAGATCGTTTCACAAGTGTGATCTGATCTTTTCACCCATGTGAAACGATCGGATCACGGCTGTGAAACGTTCTTTTCACCTATGTGAAAAGATCTATACGACAGGAGACACTCATTTCTTCTACCACAAACCGATCAGACTTCCTCCCTAGATTCGTTTTAATTCCCTTATTTTTCCCGTTCTTCCCAATCAAGGATTCATCTCTCAAAAAAATAACATCTTTGATTAAACCTTTTTACGAAAGGGCAGTCTAAACTTGCGTTTAGTTATATATTTTGGAGTAACGAGTGTAAATTATCAGTAAATACCATACGAGAACATGATGACAAAGAGAGCGAAATGGGGAGTTACGGCGGCTATCTTATTAATGATAGCGGGAATGATCGCTTACCCTCAATTGAAAAACAAGTTCAAGGCATCCCAAGATGCCGCTTCCGTCGTACCCACACCGGGCACGAGCCTGCGAAACCAGACACTTAACATCAACGCCGAGGTATTAAAATACCAATCATTAACCGATAAGATCATGAGTACCGGGAGTACCCTTCCGGACGAAGAGGTGGATTTGGCTTTCGAGTCCTCCGGTAAGGTGGTAGCCATCTATTTCACGGAAGGTACCCACGTAAAGGCGGGCGATCTGTTGGCCAAAATCAATGACAAGCCGCTGCAAGCCCAGCTAAAGAAGCTGGAGGCTCAAGTTCCTTTAGCCAAGGATCGTGTCTATCGCCAACGTACCTTGCTGGAGAAAGACGCCGTCAGCCAAGAGGCCTACGAGCAAGTAGCCACCGAATACGAGAAGCTAATGGCGGATATCGAGCTAGTCAAAGCGAATATCGCCCAGACAGAGCTTCGGGCTCCTTTCGATGGAATCATCGGACTTCGCTCCGTGAGTGAGGGCGCGTACGTTACCTCCTCCTCTTCCGTAATCGCCAAGTTGACCAAGATATCCCCTTTGAAAATCGAGTTCTCCATCCCCGAGAGCTACGCGGCCGAGGTACAAGACGGAACCCCGATCCTGTTCCGCATGGAGAAAGACGGTATGATGCAGAACTATAAGGCGACCGTTTACGCCGTGGAAAGCAAGGTAGATATGGCAACCCGTACCTTGAAAGTACGTGCCACTTACCCGAATCCGGGCGAGAATATCTTACCCGGCCGTTATACCTCCGTCGAGATCAGCAAGCGGGAGATCAAGGACGCTTTAGCCATCCCCAGCGAGGCCGTTATCCCCGAGATGGGAAAAGACATCGTTTACTTATATAAGAACGGCGTGGCCGAGCCTCAAGAGATCACGATCGGTATTCGAACCGAGAGCCGTGTACAGGTATTGCAAGGGTTGAATGTGGGCGATACGCTGATCACGTCCGGCGTGATGCAGTTACGTACCGGCATGAAAGTTTCTATTGATAACTTGACTGAATAAGGAGAAGAACGATGGCAAATATTTCAGAAACCAGTATAAACCGGCCCGTACTCTCGACAGTGATGATGCTGGTCATCCTCCTGTTCGGCTTTATCGGTTACCGGTTCCTTGGCGTCCGGGAGTTCCCGAGCGTAGACCAGCCGATTATCTCGGTCAATGTATCTTATCCCGGAGCGAACGCAGACGTGATCATGAACCAGATCACCGAGCCGTTGGAGCAGAATATCAACGGTATCCCGGGTATCCGTTCATTGAGTAGCGTGAGTAGCCAAGGCAGCAGCCGCATCACGGTAGAGTTTGAGTTGTCCGTGGATATGGAGACGGCGGCGAACGATGTACGTGATAAGGTATCTCGTGCCCAACGCTACCTTCCCCGCGACTGCGACCCGCCTACGGTATCGAAAGCGGATGCCGATGCCTCCCCGATCATGCAGATCGCCATCCGAAGCAACAAACGCTCGTTGATGGAGTTGAGCGAGATCGCCGAGCTAACGGTGAAAGAGCGCTTGCAGACCATCGAGAACGTGAGTGGCGTGGATATCTGGGGACAAAAACGGTATTCCATGCGTCTATGGCTGGACCCAATCAAGATGGCGGGTTACGGAGTGACCCCGATGGACGTGAAAAACGCCGTCGATAACGAGAACGTGGAGCTTCCTTCCGGTAGTATCGAGGGAAATACGATCTCCTTATCCATACGTACCTTAGGATTGATGCATACCGCCAAGGAATTCAACGATTTAATTATCAAGGAAGACAACAACAACATCGTGCGCTTCAGCGATATCGGACGTGCGGAGGTAGCTCCCGAGGACTTGCGGAGCTTACTGAAGAAGAACGGCGAGCCAATGGTTATGACCGTTATCATCCCCCAACCGGGAGCCAACCATATCGAGATCGCCGACGAAGCCTACAAGCGTATCGAGCAATTACAAAAAGACCTGCCGGAAGATGTCACGATCGAGATGATGTATGACAACACTCGCTTTATCCGGGCCTCTATCAGTGAAGTACAACAGACGATTTACGAGGCTTTCCTCTTGGTCGTATTGATTATCTTCTTGTTCCTCCGTGACTGGCGGGTCACGCTGGTTCCTGTCGTCGTTATCCCCGTATCGTTGGTAGGAGCTTTCTTCGTGATGTATATCTCCGGATTCTCCGTCAACGTATTGACGATGTTGGCGGTCGTGCTCTCGGTCGGTCTGGTGGTAGACGACGCAATCGTGGTGGCGGAGAATATATATGTACGTATCGAGCAAGGCATGTCACCGAAAGAGGCGGGTATCGAAGGATCGAAAGAGATCTTCTTCGCCGTGGTATCTACCACGATCACCCTGATCTCCGTATTCTTGCCGATCGTGTTTATGGAAGGTATGACGGGGCGCTTATTCAAGGAGTTCAGTATCGTGATCGCCGGTTCGGTCGCTATCTCCTCGTTCGTGGCCCTTACATTTACACCGATGTTGGCTACCAAGCTATTGAAGAGGAGAGAGAAGAAAAACTGGTTCTATCGGAAGACCGAGCCGTTCTTCGAGGGATTGAACACGATCTACGCCAAGTCGTTGAACGCATTCCTGAACCATAAGATATGGTCGATCCCTATCGTTATCCTTCTTTTCGGATCGATCGGGTACTTCTGGAAGAACATTCGTTCCGAGTTATCGCCTTTGGAGGACCGTTCCATGATCTCCGTGAATATGCGCGGGCCGGAAGGGGCTACCTTCGAGTTTATCCGCGACTACGCGGACCGTATCGAGCAAATAGCCGACTCCATCGCTCCCGAGAAGCAATCCATCATGACCCGCTCGTGGGAAGGAGGAGGTTCGCTAAACCTCATATTAAGCGATATCAAGGAACGGGAACGCTCGCAAATGGAGATCGCCGAGACCTTGTCGAAAGAGGTTCGCAAAGAGACCTTGGCCCGCGCCTTCGTACAACAGCAATCCACCTTCGGCGGACGCCGGGGCGGTATGCCTATCCAATACGTATTGCAGGCCCCGACCTTGGATAAACTGCAAGAGTTCCTGCCCACGTTTATGCAAAAGGTGAACGAGAGCCCGGTCTTCCAGATGGCGGACGTGAACTTGCGCTTCACCAAGCCGGAGGCACGTATCGAGATCGACCGGGATAAGGCTTCCTTATTGGGCGTCAGCACCCGCAACATCGCCCAGACCTTGCAATATGCGTTGAGCGGACAGCGTATGGGCTACTTCTATATGAATGGTAAGCAATACCAGATATTGGGCGAGATCAACCGCCAGCAACGAAATACCCCTGTCGATTTAAAATCGATCTATGTACGTAGTAACAATGGAGAAATGATCCAGCTGGATAACTTGGTTAAGGTTACGGAAAACGTGGCGCCGCCCCAATTGTATCGCTATAACCGTTTCGTATCAGCGACGGTTTCCAGTGGATTGAATAAAGGATACACGATCGGCGATGGTCTGGACGAGATGGACCGTATCGCCTCGGAGGTGCTGGATGGTAGCTTCCGCACCGCTCTTTCCGGCGAGTCGAAAGAGTTCCGTGAGAGTTCTTCCAGTTTGATGTTCGCCATGATCTTGGCCTTGCTGATGATTTATTTGGTGTTGGCCGCCCAGTTCGAGAGTTTCAAGGACCCGTTGGTAGTGATGTTCACCGTGCCTTTGGCTATCGCCGGTGCGCTGATGTTCATGAGTTATTCGGGTATCACGATGAATATATTCAGCCAGATCGGTATCATTATGTTGATTGGTTTGGTGGCGAAGAACGGTATCTTGATCGTAGAGTTCGCCAATCAGCGGCAAGAGTCGGGACTTAGTTTGCCGGAAGCGATCCGCTCGTCCGCGACCCAGCGTCTGCGCCCGATCTTGATGACCAGCGTATCGACCATCCTCGGTCTGGTACCGTTGGTATACGCTACTGGCGAGGGTGCCCAAGGGCGTATCGCCATGGGTGTAGCGGTAGTAGGCGGAATGTTGGTATCGACCTTCTTGACCCTGTTTATCGTACCGGCCATGTATTCATTTATATCCACCAACCGAAAAAAACAAAACACCTAGTTGTAGATTTATGAAGAAATATGTATATACCTTATTATTTGCCTTCTCTTCCCTCTTTATGGCGGAAGCGCAGCAACTATTCGATCTGAAACGGTGTATCGAAACCGGATTAGAGCAGAACTACTCCATCCGTATCATTCGTAACGAGCAACAGATCAGCGACAATAACGCCACCCCGGGAAACGCCGGTTATCTGCCTACCGTAGATATGAGCGGCGGATTCAGCGGAAATATCAATAACAACCGTAACAGCCTGCAAGACGGATCGATCGAGAAGGCGAATGGTATAAACAGCGAGACGGGCAACGTCGGACTAAACGTTAACTGGACGGTTTTCGACGGTTTCGGTATCCAAGCCGAATACTCTCGCTTGAAAGAATTACAGCGAATGGGGGAACTGAACACCCGCATGACCATCGAGGATTTCGTAGCCAACCTTTCCAGCGAGTACTACAACCTAATCCGACAGAAAATCCGTTTGCGTAACCTCCGTTCCACCTTGGATCTTTCCAAGGAGCGTTTACGGATCGTGGAAGAACGGTATTATATCGGCTCCATGTCCCGTCTGGACTTGCAACAGGCTCAAGTGGACTTCAACTCGGATAGCTCCAAGGTATTAAACCAATTGGAGGTCGTGCATACCTCCCGTATCCGCCTGAACGAGTTGATGGCATTAAATAATGTGGAGGAGGAAATCCAGATCAAGGACTCCTTGATCTACCCGAACCCGTTCCTCGACGAGGTAGATCTATGGAAGAATACCCTCGAAGCCAACGCCTCACTCCTGATCGCCCAAAAGAACCAGACGTTGTCTGAGCTTGATTATAAAAAGGTAAAAAGCCGCTATTATCCCTATGTCAAGCTAAACGCAGGCTACGGCTACACGGCAAACTGGACGGAAGTGGGCAATTACGACCTCCAACAACGGCTGGGGCTTAATTACGGCGTGACCATCGGTATGAGCCTCTTCGATGGTTTCAACCGGAAACGTGAGCAACGCAACGCCCGCATCCAAATCGAGAACCAGCAATTGCGCATCCAAGAACTGGAACTTGCCCTGCGTGCGGACATGAGCAACTTCTGGATGGCCTATAAAAACAACCTCGACCTATGGAGCCTAGAGAAAGAGAACCTCGTAGCCGCCCAAGAGAACTACCGGATCGCCATCGACCGCTATAAACTCGGCGAGTTGTCTGGTATCGAATTGCGTGAGGCACAAAACAGTCTGCTGGAAGCGGAGGAGCGTCTTTCCGTGGCGGAATATTCCACCAAGATCTGTGAGATCTCGCTGCTTCAATTAAGCGGGCAGATATTAACCTATATCCGCCCAGAACCGGAGAAAGCCAGTTTCTAAGATAAAGCCAGTGCCACGCTGATGGCATGACTGTGCCACTGCGATGGCACGCTGGTGCCACCGTTATGGCACGGCTGTGCCATCCGCATGGCACAAGTCATTATAACCCCGTTTAATGACTAGAGGCTTATGCTAATTGCGTTTTTTTATGTAAGTTCGCGGTAAATGGCAAGGTCTCATTGCCCAATGACAAAAAGAAATGCAAATACTACCAAAGGTTAATACATTACGAAAAGGATCGCTCTTGTACCGCAGCATCCGTTACCGTAAAGGATTCGGAGTACATTCGCCTTTCGTTTTTAACCTCATCACGAAGGTCATCGAGGAAAAATGCTCCTATTATAGTTTCTATGATATAGAGCTTTTACGTAAGCAGTTATTATTCAGGGAAGGAGAGATCACCTATCCAGACCGGCAGAACAAAGGGAAACGAAAGACCCGTTCCATCAGCGAGATCGTAAAACGGGAATCCATCCGGCCCAAGCATGGCGCCTTATTATTCCGTTTGACAAACTATTTCAAGTCCAAGAATATCCTCCAGATAGGAACCACGATGGGGTTGTCTACCTTATATCTAACCTCCTATGCCACGGGATTGAAATGTATCGCCTTGGAAAATGTACCGGAATTCGCCACGATTGCCCGTCAAGCATTCGCTAAAGAGGGACGTAATCCCGTCGATTTGCGTATCGGTAATTATAAGGACTTGCTTCCCCAAGCCTTAAATGACATAAATAGCTTAGATTTTGTTTTTTTCAACACTTTATATGAACAACATAACAACCTCTGGCTGTTTAATGAATGTATGAAATACGCGCACAACGATACGGTATTCGTTTTTGAGGGAATCAAGGCGAGCCGTAAGATGCGTGAACTTTGGGAAGAGATCTGCGCATGTCCGGAAGTGACGGTCACCTTAGATCTTTACTCGCTAGGGATTATCTTATTCAACAAGAAATTGCACAAACGAGATTATATTGTTTATTTTTAGGATTCAAAACAAGTCAGATATGAAGAAGAGTATTATCTATACCAGAACAGGCGATAAAGGAACCACTTCACTGGTAGGTGGACAACGCGTGTCGAAAGCGCACGATCGGATCGAGAGCTATGGCACCGTAGATGAGCTGAACTCCTTTATCGGATTATTAATCACGGCCTTGAATGATGAGAAAGATACTGATTTCTTATCATTCATCCAGCATAAGCTATTCACGATCGGTTCTTACCTAGCCACGGATCAAGCGACCACGGAATTGAAAATCGAGAGCAAGGTAACACCCGAGAGCATCGAGCGTATCGAGCGGGAGATAGACCGTCTGGATAATGAGCTGCCGAAAATGCACGCGTTCATCCTACCGGGAGGATGCCGCTCGGCCGCCCTCGCACACGTTTGCCGCACCGTTTGCCGTCGTGCCGAGCGACAAATCTATCGCTTGGCCGAGAATTGCCCCGTTGAGGAGCCTGTATTGATATTTATGAACCGTTTATCGGATTATTTCTTCGTTCTGGCACGAAAAGAATGCATAAATAATAACGGTAAAGAAATTATTTGGGATTATACTTGCGTATAATAAATAAAGTCATATTTTCGCGGAAAAATAGAGAACCAAATCGCTTCGGCGGTTATTAATACTTGACAGCTATGTATTGGACATTAGAGTTAGCTTCAAAATTGGAAGACGCACCCTGGCCTGCGACTAAGGATGAACTTATTGACTATGCACAACGTTCTGGTGCGCCATTAGAAGTGATTGAGAATTTGCAGGAAATGGAAGATGAAGGCGAGATTTACGAATGCATGGAAGACATCTGGCCGGATTATCCAAGTAAAGAAGACTTCTTCTTCAACGAGGAAGAATACTAGTTCAATTGAGAATTGGAAATTGAAAATTAAGAAATAGAAGAACGAGGTGGCGGACGATCGAGCTCCCCTGCCTCGTTGTTTTTTTGTGAAAATACAATTTATCCGGATTTGCTGCGTTTGTAGTTACAACGTGAAGTGAATGTTTAAATGAGAAGACGTCTTCTTTCGATCTTGATCCTTTTGTGTACTTGTGCGGGAATCGTACGGGCGCAATATGACGCACGCTTAAGTCAATACTTCATGGCGAAACCGTATTATAACCCGGCCGTGGCCGGAGCTACGGAGGACTTGAATATATTGGCTCTCGCCCGCTTGGAAATGATCGGCGTACATGGGGCACCCAAGTCGTTCTTCATTACCGCGGATATGCCACTCGCTTTAGGCAAGACGAATCATGGTGTCGGATTGGTTGTATTTACCGAGGCGATCGGACTTTTCCAGAATACACATGTAGGGGCGCAATACGCCTATAAGTATAAATTATTCGGGGGAGTCTTGAGCGGAGGTCTGCAAATCGGCTTAGTCAACCAATCGTTCGACGGAACCAAGGTGATAAAGGTTGAGTCCGAATACCATCAAGAGACCGACGCCGCCATTCCTGTAGAGCAGGTCAGCGGCATGGGGTTGGATATGAACTTCGGTATTTACTATACCCATAAACGGTTTTACGCCGGGTTTGGCATGACGCATATCACCCAACCGGAGCTTCAACTGGACGAGAACGCCTATACCTATATAGGTCGTTCACTTAATTTAATGGGTGGATACAATATTCAATTAAAGAATCCGTTGATAGAATTACAGCCCTCGGTGTTCTTGCTGACAGACATGCAAAGTTTTCATGCGGATATTACCGCTAGGCTGGAATATAATAAGATGTTTAATGGTGGTTTTTCCTATCGGGTGAATGAATCGGTGGGCATCATGTTCGGCGTAAAGCTAGGTCGTTTCCATGCGGGTTACGCCTTTGATTTCCCGACCACGGCCCTAGGACGGGCAAGTAGCGGTAGCCACGAGCTATGTGTCAAGTATGCCTTAAAGCTGAACAAGACGAAGACAGGGAAAAATAGACATAAAAGTGTACGTATATTATAGTATATGAAAAAAGTATTATTAGTACTTGTAACGGTAGCCTTGCTTACCTCCTGCGGTAAATCTCTCCGGAGTGCCGGCGGTGAGGTGACAGGTGTCAGATCGGTAGCGTTCAATGAACCAGCGCCGTATGGAATGGTCTTGGTTAAAAGAGGTTCGTTCGAGATGGGTCCCGCCGACAAGGATTCCTTGTGGGGAATCATGCCGGAGACGAAAGGGGTCTCTTTCGACGCGTTCTGGATGGATCAGACAGAGGTAACGAACGCCAAATATCGCCAGTTCGTTTATTATGTGAGAGACTCTATTATCCGTGAACGCTTGGCGGACCCGGCTTATGGAGGCAACGATCTGTTCAAGATCACGGAAGACCGTTACGGGGAACCTGTCACTCCGCATTTGGACTGGAACCGTCCGATTCCTTGGAGACGGGCGAACGAGGATGAGCAACGTGCGATAGAAAGTGTCTATTACACGAATCCCGTTACCGGAGAGAAAGGTTTGGACCCTAAACAAATGATCTATAAATACGAATGGTACGACTATACCGCCGCCGCTCTCCGCAAGAATCAATTGAACCCGGCGGACCGGGTTCGTAATACGGATATTCAGGTAGATCCGAACGAGGTAGTCATGATCTCCAAGGACACCGCTTACATCGATGATGAAGGACGTGTAATCAACGAGACGATCACCCGCCCGTTAAGCAGCGAATGGGATTTCTTGAATACCCGTATCGTCAATATCTACCCAGACGAGAATTGCTGGGTGAACGATTTCAAGAATGCGTACAACGAGCCATATACCCGTATGTATTTCTCTCATCCGGGTTACGATGATTATCCCGTAGTCGGTGTTTCTTGGGAACAAGCGACTGCCTTCTGCGTATGGCGTACGAATTTATACAAAGAATCCTTGAGCTTGCCACCGGGACAATTGGTAGAGCCATTCCGTCTTCCGTCCGAAGGAGAATGGGAATATGCCGCCCGTACAGGTAAGAACGAGAATAAGTACCCTTGGTCTACCGACGAGCTTCAAGACAGCAAAGGCTGTTTCTTAGGTAACTTCAAGCCGGGTAAAGGTAATTATACGGAGGATGGCCATTTGATTACGTCTCGTGTAGGCTCTTTCGCCCCGAATGAGTTCGGGTTATACGATATGGCAGGAAACGTGGCGGAATGGACCTCAACGTCTTACTCCGAGTCTGGCCCGAGCCAAATGAGCGACATGAACCCGGATCTGCGTTACAACGCCGCCAAGAACGATCCCTACGCCATGAAAAAGAAAGTAGTGCGAGGAGGTTCTTGGAAAGATGTCTCACAATTTATCCGTTCGGACATGCGTACTTTCGAGTTCCAGAACGAGAGCCGTTCTTACATCGGTTTCCGTTGCGCACGTACCCAAATAGGATTCTCTCGCTCCAAGGGAAAGAAATAAGCGGGAATTATAAATTTAAAGTTTTGAATCATTTAAGACAATAATACGACGATGGGAAAATATAGAAGATATAAAAACAGACTGGAGATGTTCCTCTCCAGCGAAAGAGGAAAACGAGTATTGAACTTCCTGTATAGTTGGGGTGCGTCCATCGTAATCCTCGGTGCGTTATTTAAGTTATTACATATACCATACGCTAACCAAATCTTGTTCGTGGCGATGATCACCGAGTCTATCGTATTCTTTATCTCGGCGTTCGAGCATCCGAACAAGGAATATCATTGGGAAGATGTTTTCCCCGTATTGAAATCAAAGAACCCGATGGATCGTCCGGATTTCACCGGTACGCCGATCTCAACCATGATCAATTCTACGGATAATGTAGAAGACGATGAGATAGCCGGGGGAATAAATATCGGTTCGGCAGCGTCTAAGGCGAACGCGCAAAGAGGTGGTTCCTTGAATATCGCAGGTAATCTGGACGTGACGGAAGAAGATACCAAGAACTTATCCGAGAGCATCAAGAAATTAAGCGGAGCGGCCGAGCAAATTTCCAAGATGGCGGAATTGACGGAAGCTACCCAAAAATATCTGGAGCAATTATCTGGCATGTCTGAGAACATGGAGCGTTTCAGCCAAGTGACTAATTCGCTTACGAACGTATCCGATACACTGTTGAACTCTTATAAGAGTATCACGGATAATTCCGATGGCATCAACCAAAACTCCCGTGGTTACGTACACCAGATGGAACAATTGAACCGTAACGTATCCGGATTGAATACCATCTATGAGATCCAGTTGAAGAGTATCAGTTCGCAGATCGAATCTATCGAACACATCAATAGTGGCTTGAATCGTATCCGTGAGATGTATGACGGATCGGTGGTAGATAGTTCCGTATTCCGTAACGAGACGGAAAAGATGACTCGCCAACTGGCCGAATTGAACCAAGTATACAGTCGTTTATTGCAAGCGATGACCGTGAATATGGGCTACCAACAACCGGCGCAGCCGCAACAACAACCTCAACAACCGATGTATCAGCAGCCACAACAGCCCGGTTACCAACAGCAATATCAGCAACCCTATGGTTACCAACAGCCACAACAGGCTCCGTATACAAACAACCCAATGAAGTAAAGAAATATGGCAGGAATATCAAATAATCCCAATTCTCCCCGTCAGCGGATGATCAACCTGATGTATCTGGTGTTCATCGCCATGATGGCACTGAATGTGTCGTCGGAGGTGCTGGATGGTTTTGAGTTGGTGGAAGGTAGCTTGCGAACCTCTATCGATAACTCCTCCCGCCGAAACAAGATCGTAGCGGACGAGATGGAAGCTTATTACCAAGAGAATCCCCAGAAAGTGGGTGAGTGGGCATTGAAGGCCCGTGAGGTGAAAAAAGCCTCAGATAGCCTCTATACGTATATACAAGATTTAAAGATCCGTATCGCTAAGGTAGCTGATGGCGAGAATGCCAACGTAAACAGCATCGAGCATAAGGATGATTTGGAAGCCGCTTCCCGTGTAATGCTCTCTCCTGTAAGCGGAGAAGGTAAAAAGCTGAGAGCGGAAATCGATAAGTATCGTATCTGGATGGGCGGCTTTATCGAAGATTCGGCGAAGACTGCCGTATTGGAGGCGAACCTAAGCACGACTCCCCCTCATAAAGCGGGGATCAATACCCGTACTTGGGAAGAGGCCTTGTTCGAGAATATGCCGGTAGCGGCGGCTGTTACCCTGTTAACAAAAATGCAAAGTGACGTTCGCTACGCCGAAGGTGAGGTCTTATCGAACTTATTGAATAGCGTAGACGTTGGCGATTACCGTGTGAACCAGATCACGGCGCAGGTAATCCCGGAAAGCCAGATCGTAATGCGAGGAAGCCAGTACAAGGCGAATATCGTATTATCGGCGGTAGACTCTACGAAACGTCCTACGATCTATGTAAACGGAAAAGAATTACCTTACGAGAATAAAGGAGTCTTCACGGTGAATACCGGAGCTGCCGGGACATTCCCGATCAAAGGTTATATCGAGATGCCGAATAGCGACGGCAGCATCATGCGCCGGGATTTCGAGAGCGAGTATTTCGTGACCGAGCCGACAGCTACCGTGGCCCCGACATTGATGAACGTATTATATGCCGGTATCGCCAACCCGATGCGTATCGCCGTCCCGGGTGTACCGAGCGGTAATGTGACAGCTACCATGACGAACGGCACATTAACCCGCAGCAAGGATGGTTGGGAAGCCCGCCCGTCTAAAGTAGGAACGGAAGCCGTGATCACGGTAAACGCTCGCATGGCGGATGGCCGGAACATAGAAATGGCAAAGACTACCTTCCGCGTGCGTGCCCTCCCCGATCCCCTACCTTATATCGAGTATAAGGATCAAAACGGTAACGTCCGTAAGTTCAAGGGAGGTATGATCGCCAAACGTAGCTTGGTAGAGGCTGACGGTATTCTGGCCGCTATCGACGATGATTTGCTAAATGTAAAATATACGGTATTACGTTTTGAGCTGACTTTCTTCGACTCCATGGGTAACGCTATCCCGGAAGTGGCCGAAGGAACCAACTTCTCCCAACGTCAGAAAAACTATATCCGCAATTTAAGTAAGGGTAAACGTTTTTATATCACCCGTGTAGTCGCGAAAGGTCCGGACGGTATCGAACGTACCATACCGACTATCGAAGTAATCGTAAATTAAGATTCGCAGTATGAAACATCTGTATTACATAGCCGCTTTGGCCGCCACTTTTTTAACAGCGATGCCTCTTCATGCGCAAGAAGAAGTTGAGAACGAAGCTACGCAGCAACAACAAACGCGTCGCCGTTCGCCTCAAGCCAGCCGTGGGGAAAGAAACGATAAGAAAGATACCGGTTTACCCGAACTGACCGTACGGGCCCAAGATATGAACGAGCGTTTGACGCAAGAGATCGGGAACGCTCGCTGGATGCGTATTATCTACCGGCAGGTGGACTTGATGAAAGAACAGAACGCTCCGCTTTATTACCCGACCCGCCCGATGAACGGACAGATGAATCTTTTCTCCGTAATCTTCCAGCTTTTAGGTGAGAACAAGATCAAGGCCTATGAGTATCTGGACGGATACGAGGAGTTTGACGAAGCCCATTTGATCAACTTCAAGGATTTGCTGGATCGCTTCTACATCCTTTATGAGGAGATACCGGGGAGAGCGGGTGAGGAACCGACTTTCGTAATCAATGAAAGCGATATACCTGCAGCCGACGTACGGTCTTACTATGTAAAAGAAGCATGGTATTTCGACCAGAATAATTCCGCTTTTGATGTCAAGATATTGGCGATTTGCCCGATCCTTACCTCTACAGGTGATATGGGAGAGACAACCATGCCTATGTTCTGGCTTCCTTACGAGAATATACGTCCGTATATCAGCAATTCATACATCATGACGTCTAATATGAATAACGCCATGACTTTTACGATGGATGACTATTTCCGTCGCCGGATGTTCGAGGGGGATATCATCAAGACCCAAAACTTGATGAATCTGCCATTGCAGGCGTATTGCCCGACACCGGATTCCTTAAAGAACGAGCAAGCTCGTATCGAAGGTCAATTAACCAGCTTTGAGAAATCACTCTGGTATCAACCGGATACGACTCAAGTAGCGGTAGACAGCAAAGCCGCGAAGAAAGCCAGAAAGAGCGCCGCAAGAGGAAAAGGTACTACAACCAAAGAACCTGCCTCCGAAAAGAAAGCTCCCACTGTCAAGGCTCCGAAAGCAGAAAAATCCGCTCCGGTACGCAGTGTTCGACGCAGAAGATAAAAACGGACTCACGATACGGGTCTGAGCGATAACCGGAAATACGCAACATATGAATAAAGAAATCAAGATTAGACAAGAGCAAGAGAACGACTTTCAAGCAGTAAGGGAAGTCGTGGAACTTGCTTTCCGTGACGTGGAGGACAGTGATCAAAGCGAACCGTACCTTGTAGAACGTTTACGAAAAACGGACGCTTATATTCCGGAGCTCTCCTTAGTCGCTGAATTAAACGGCGAAATCATAGGGTATCTCATGATGAGTAAGGTGGAAATCGTATCAGAAGACCAAAGCGTGATCTCTCTTGGGCTAGCACCGGTTTCGGTGGTACCGAAGTACCAAAGGATTGGCGTTGGTAGCGCTTTGATCCGTGAAGCGCATAAGCGAGCTGGAGAGCTAGGCTATAAATCGGTCGTCTTATTAGGGCATAAGGATTATTATCCGAGATTCGGATATAAAAGGGCGATTGATTTCGGCATTGAGTTTCCATTCGATGTCCCCAGCGAATATTGCATGGTTGTCGAGTTGGCACCGGAAGGACTCAAGAACGTGCATGGAATGATTAAATATGCCAAACCTTTTATGGAGTGAGAACTGTCTGTAATGAAATGAGACGGGACATACCCCATCTCATTTCACCAGATAATCAGATCCTTATTTAGAACCTACCCATGTCCACTTATGCCAAAGACCTTCCAACGGTCCGTGTTTATGTCTTTCAGCCCACCACTTACAGAAGCGTACTTGCAAGAAGAAAAAGGCGATACCGATGAACATGCTGACCGTATAACCGCAGTAAGGAGCCAGATTCAAGCCGATCGGGAAATAGATCAACGCACCAGCAAAAGATTGTGTCACATAATTCGTCAAGCTCATCTTTCCATAAGAGCGTAAGATAGAGGTAAAACGCTTAAAGGCCTCGCGCTGATACAGTAACACAAAGGAAGCCACCAATACGAACGTAAAAGCGAATTTCTGCCACATATCAAACACAACACCTGCCGTCTGGCGCACGATAGCGCTGTCCGCCGTATCCATCAACAATACTTTCAGTTGGTATAAAGGACCGAAAGCGATCGCAGTAATGATCAAGGTCTTTATCCAAAAACGGGAATTCTCCTCCGAGGGGATAAATAACTTTTTGCGCCCGATCAACATTCCCAGCATAAATAACCCGCAGGTCTGTACATACCGGCCGGCACCAACAGCCCAGAGCAAACTAGCCTTTTGTCCTAACGTCACGTTCTGCCAGATGAAATTCCATAAATCCCCCCGCTTGGTATGCTCCGCCATCTCTGAGTACATCTCCCCTACTCCTAAATTGGGTAATTGGTAATCCGGATTAAACAGGCTAGCGATATAATGATACCACTCCACCGGCTGCAATAAAAAGATAATAGCCGTTATCAAGACAGCCTTATCGCTCCATTTACGCACGATAAACAAAACAACGCCCACGATCGCATACAGCAGCAAAACATCGCCTGCCGGATAAAAAGCGGCGTTCAACGTAGCGAAGATCGTCAACAGCAGTAATCTCCAAAGGAAGCGGTAACCGAAGTCTTTTCCCTTCGCCTGCTGGTTCGAATACTGTATATAAAAGGTAAAACCAAATAACAAGGCAAAGATAGAATACGATTTCCCGGCAAACAAAGCGAATACCACCGTAAACACGCCTTCATTCAATACGTTCAACCATCCCGGCAGCGTAGCCGGGTCCGGATAGACCGGATAGATAAAATGTTCCACATTATGCACTAATAAGATTGCCAAGACAGCGAATCCACGTAGCGCATCCACCACCTCTACACGAGGTGACTTAGAGATTGTTGTTTGTTGCATACTATTTATTTGTTGTTTCTGTTAACCATGCTACCTTTTGATTGGACTCATGCGGTTGGCCGATAATATCCGCATAAAGTTCCGGACGACGGGCATTTCGGTAACGATATCCTCCAGCCTGTCTCAATTTCTCAGGGATAGCCGTAGCGATCACGAAATCATCACCCAGTTTACGGCATTCCGCCACGATATCGCCGAAAGGATCCAGAATCATCGAGCAACCGTTCTTGATCTCATTATAATCACGCCCGATCGGATTGGAGAATACCACATATACCGCATTGTCGTACGCCCTAGCGGGAAGCCATTTCATAAGCCAAGCACGTCCCTTCAGGCCATCGAACTCCTGTCGCAAGGAAGTCGGGTCGTTTGCCCGGTTCTCCCATAACATAGGATTTATCAAACCAGCCCCGGGGCGAGGGGAAGGGGTACACATCGTCACGTGAGGCATGAAAATGATATCCGCCCCTAATAAGGCCGTGGCACGGACATTCTCTATGATATTATTATCGTAGCAAATCAATATGCCACATTTCCATCCCTTGATCTCAAAAACCACATATTGATCGCCCGGCAAGATATTCGGATTAATAAACGGATGTAGCTTGCGGTACTTTGCCTTCAAGCCATTGCCATCCACGCAAACTTGCGCTTTATAGATGCGATCCCCATCCCGCTCAAAGAATCCGGCCAGTAGCGTGACGCCAAACTCTTTGGCGATGGCGATCAAGGCTTGCGTACTCTCCCCCGTGGGGATCGGTTCGGCAATAGCCAACAATTCCTCGCGAGACAAGTCCTTGGCAAACGTATATCCACAAACCGAGCATTCGTGAAAAGCCACTACATCCGCTCCCTCTACCGACGCTTTCCGGCACATCTCCCGGATGATAGAAAGATTATACACTTTATCGTTATCCCGTGTCTCGAACTGCACGGTAGCAATTTTTAATGGTTCCATGATATTTTGATTTAATTGGTTTATATATTTTTCGACTAGATTCGCAAAGATAACAATAATATACTACTTTTGCGGGATAACTTTTTCTACCGATCATGAATATCAGACGAACACGACAAGAAGATCTGGCCGAGGTAATGGCTATGTACGATTATGCACGCAGGTTCATGCAAGAGCATGGCAACGGGAATCAATGGATCAACGGATATCCTTCCGAGGAATTGATCTCCAACGAGATCAAGGCCAGCCATAGTTTCGTATGCGAAAATGAGCAGGGCGAGTTAGTGGGGACCTTTTGTTACATCGAGGGAATCGACCCTACTTACCTAAAGATCTATGAAGGCGAATGGCTGAACGATGAACCTTATGCCGTGATCCATCGCATGGCCTCCAACGGTAAGCAAAAGGGGATCTCGACCGAATGTCTAAAATGGGCATTCGCTCATTGCGATAATATCCGTATCGATACACACCGGGATAATATTGTCATGCAAAACTTATTGAAAAAGCATGGCTTCAAGCAATGCGGTATCATTTACATCGCAAATGGTACGGAACGCATCGCTTTCCACAAAATAGTAAACCCAACAAATAAAGAATCATGAAGCATCCTATTGACCTAGAGCATTGGAACCGGAAAGAACATTTCCTGTTTTTCGGTTCTATGGACGACCCTTTCTTTGGGCTGACCACCCAGATAGACGTGACCTCCATCTATAAAGAGGCGAAAGCGGATCATGCCTCTTTTTTCCTCTACTCCTTACATAAGATTATGACAGCCGTTAATGAGGTGGAAGAGTTCCGGTACCGGATCATCGACAACATCCCTGTCTGCTTCGACCGAATCCACGTGGGAACAACGATCGGGCGGGAAGACGGTACATTCGGCTTCGGCTTCTTCGAATATACACCGGACAGGCAACTGTTCCTTCAAAACGCACAGAAAGAGATCGAACGTGTGCAAGCTCTCACAGGCCTTTGCAAAGATAGGGAATCAGACCGGCAAGACTTAGTCCGTTTCTCCCCGGTTCCGTGGATCGCCTTCACGGAGATGAAACACGCTTCCTCTTTCCGTACAGGCGATTCCGCTACCCGTATCTCCACCGGAAAGCTGATCGAGCAGAACGGGCATCGGATGCTCCCTATCTCCGTAACGGCTCATCATGGCTTGATGGACGGCAGACATGTGTCTATCCTCTTAGATCGTATAGCGGATAAAGATTGATAAAACAGCGAGACACCCCCGACAGTCAGCCCAGTACTCCCGGCGGGAGTACCCCAGTACCACGTAGGAAGTACTTCGGTACTTTCATCAAAGTATTCCAGTACTCCTTACGAAGTACTGGGGCAAGTCTATAGGCTATCCAATCGGGCTTATTTACGTACCCGCAAGAAACGTTTGGTCAGGTACCTGCGGACAGGCTCGTCGTATATCCTCAAACTGATATAAGCCAGCGCAATACTTCCGAGAACCAAGGCCAATGCCTCCGGCCATGCCTCGGCAAATGTAAGGTTCTCCTTCTTCACCCACCCAAAATACAAGTATATAAGAGGGTAATGTACCATATACAAAGGATAAGAGATATCTCCCAAGAATTTACAAATACGGGCGGAATGCTTATCGGTTGTCTTCCCGGAGGCCCCCAGATAAACAAGCATAGGGAATATTAGGATCGCACATACAGAATCATAGATACCGTTCATCCATAAAGCCTCACCGTCACCGACATAGGGCATGGAAAGTAAAACAACGATCGCCAAGCTACAAATCCAAAAAGCACCTTTGACATGAATGGGTTTAAAGACGCGCGACATCAACAATCCCATCGAGAAAGAAAATAACACTCGTAAAAAGCCACCGATCAAATTGTACTCTTCCATCGTCCACCCTACACCTAGGTGCCCCGCACCGGAAAAATTGAATATAGCGAACGAAGCCAATCCGATTCCCGCCAAGACAATAAGTGCCGTAAGCGCCTTCGTTGACATCCGACGAATAAACAAGGCATACATAATATTCCCGATATACTCGAAGAACAAAGACCAACTAGGGCCATTTAAAGGAAACATCTCACCATTTCCACGGATCTCAGGCCCGGAACCGGGTACAGCCGGTATCAAAAAAAGGTTGATAAGCAAAGCTAGCATCACCATGGATATAGAGACATGCGTACCATCCCACTTCTCACACCCTTGTATACAAAACGCGATAACTCCCAAAACAGCTCCAAGGACAACCATCGGATGCAAACGGATCAATCGACGTTTGATAAAATCCTTTGTCGTCATGGTTTTCCACCGGTCGTCATAAGCATAACCAATCACGAACCCAGACAGGATAAAGAAGAAATCAACGGCTAAATAACCGTGATTAAATTGTTGATCAATGGGACTCGTAGCAAAGGCTTCGAATACATGATAAAATATAACCATTAACGCTGCGACACCTCTCAATCCATCAAGAAGGTCATAATGAGGTTTTGTGTCCGCAAATGCGGCCGCTGAGATTTTTGAGTTTGACATTAATTGTTTGAGCTTATTTTTGATACTACTATTACTCCTAATTTCCGCAAAAATACAAAAAGGCCCCATCTTTCACGTTATTAGACAGTTCTTTTTTCATTAGTTACACATAAATAAGGTCGCAAAATACGAAGTCCCCAGCAAAGCTTACGCCTGCCGGAGACTTGTTTCTTTATCCGTACTCCATCCTCACGGAGGTACTTACGGACCTCTTAATTTATTACTTTAGTATTAATATTAATCCAACTCCCGCCTGTTCATCCGTCACGGATTACTTGGGATCGAAACCCTCACGGGAATTGTTGATTATCTTATTTCATTATTCCTTTATTGAATATCCTTATTTTACAGCTACTTTCACTGTCTCGTTACCTACCGTTACGAATACTACACCAGCAGGGGCGGCGATAGTAGCGTTGTCGGAAGTAAGAACTGTCTCAGCAACTGTCTGGCCTAATACAGTACGAACGTAAGCAGTCTCGCCTGCGGCACCTTGGATAGTTACGACACCGTTACCGGCTACAACTACGATAGAAGATTCTTTTGCGTCGATAGATTCGTTGGCTGTCGGAACCTCTGTGCCAAGCGTGAAGACCATTGCCTTTTCTGGATTTGTTGTTAAACCTAACATACCATTCAAAGCATATACATAAGCTGTCTTATAAACATCACCCTCTTTGACCTTTCTTTGAGAAGAAACGAAATATTCATCATCTCCCTCCGCAAGTGTGATATTAAATTTGAACGCATCCAATCGATCTGTTGATTTCACGCTCTTGTCATCGTTAAGCTCCTTAACAACCTTAACGGTCTCACCTTTCACGGTAGTAGTGATTGTATCAACCCCCGTAAGGATAGCCGGGCGGAAGATAACCTTCGTCTCAGACTTGCCTGAACCTTCCAAATAATATTTCTCGTCCGTATATTGTTGCGCAGAACCTTCAACGAAATAATGCAAAGAATCTGTCGGATTGAACATGAACATTCTCTCAGCCGGTTTTTCCTCACCTTCAGCCACCTCAATACCCTTAGAGATATAGAATGACGGAGTCTTAGCCTTGCTATCCGCTGTATCTAACCAGAAGATCATGCTTTCAGCGGACAAGATGCCCTCGTTGAAGCCATTCTTATTCAACTGATAGTTGATAGAGCCTAACATATTGTCGAAAGAAGCGTGACGAGGTTTAGCGGCCAATGACGGGTTGAACGGATTAGCGTCCAAAACCTCAACGTTAGCGTAAGTCTTATTAATATCATCAGCAGATTGGTAACGATTGGCCGCATAAGTAATAGCCATAGAAGTAGTATTTACGCTAGCCATTTTTGCACTACTACCAGTTGAGCCATCATAGCTAAGCTTACCGTCTGTTACAGCGCTCACCGCAACTAAAGAATAAGCGCCAGCGGCATTCTTAACAACAGCGAACTCTGTAGCGGCATCAGCAGCCTTATCTCTAGATGCGGCAGCGCCAAGATATTTAGCATCATCACCTTTGGCTTCCGTATAGCGTAAAACATAAGTCGGAACAACCAATGTATCGCCATCAGCCTTCATGACAACCTCTCCCTTATCATTCAAATAAGCGAAAGCATTTGTGCTTATCACATAATCCTCAACACCTTGCAGAGATTTAGTAGAATGATCTTTCGCTCCCTTTATTCTTTCCGGATAAAGAACGATTAAATTCTCCTCTTTGGTTGAAGCCTTCATTGTTTTAGTAGCATTGTCATCAATAGCGTAAAGAGCTTTCTCTCCAAATAACGCGTCCTTACCATTGAATGTCATCTTAAAGCCTTCTGCGATCTGAGTATCCGTGAATACCTTATATCCGTCCGTACGAGTCGTAGCGATCGTGTTGAACTTAACGGAAGTATTGTTTGCTAAAGCTAACGCTGTTGTTACACCCTTATTTGCGGCGATTGTTACATCAGTGCCGTTGTACTTAGCGTTAACTACCTTATAGCCACCTTCAGCACCATTAGGTTGTAAACGTAATACTAAATCATCACCAGTCTCACGGTTTGTCAATGTAAATTCATATTTGCCGTTGAAGCCAGAAACGATCCATTGTGATACCGGCATAGTGAAATCTACGCTATTATAAGCGGCGACACTTAAGCTTGAACCATCAGCAGGATCTATTGTCAAATACTTATGGTACTCAGTTTGTGAATCAGCCTCATCATTCTCACTCTTGGTTGAGCTAGTGAAGTAGATATTAACCACATTCTCAATGTTCTTCTTCAACAATACTGAAGCGTCAAGGTAAGAGTTTTCACCTAGTTGAGGATGGATAGCGGAATATTTCGTTCCTGACATTAGAACAGAAGTAACATAAGTTTTCGTATCAGAAACAGATGGCTTAACAGCAGCTACGTAAACCTTCGTCGCGGCTGTTGTTTGATCTTTTTTCTTATAATCAACAGTCAACGTCAATTTACCATCCTCATTCAATACGTCTTTCGCCGTAATCGTAAAGTTTGCGTTAGAGCAAGAGTCAGCGTTGGCCGTAGCAACCGATCCCTTCATCCAATACAAAGCATATCCCTCATTGTCTTGCTTACCATTGATGTCATAACGATTAGAGGGATCTAAAGCTAAGAATGTAATTTCTTGAGCCGCTGTCAAGATTGCGTCATTATCTGGAGTCTCTGCATTTACCGCACTAACAAATGCCTTAACTTTCTTCGAATCACCTTTCACGAAATAAGTACCGGCAGCCAACTTATTCTCATCAGAAGGTTGAGTTGCCGCAACCTCATCCGTAAATGATACGGGAACAACCTTATCAAACAAATTTCCAACCAGTTCATTCGTTGTATAATCGAATGACAATGTTGTGCCATTTGAATTATAGTCATTCAAATAAGCGGCATCAATACCCTCTGAGCAAGAGAATGCTTTCAAGCCAGTCTTTACTTCTTTTGTAGGTACAGTTACTGTATACAAACCTGAGAATTTCAACTTGCCCTCTGATACAGCGAACTTAGCATTCAACTCAGAAAGATTCTTGTCGGTAGCGGCAGTCAACGCATTACCGTCTTTACCGGTAACTACTTGATAAGCCACACCACCAACATTAGCCCACAACTCAAAAGAGTTAGATGAATAATTACGGATAGTAAATACGACTCCTGTAGTTGCATTACCATCAGCATCACCAAAAGAAATAACCTTCTTTTTGTCCTTTGTCGTAAGAACATCTGTAACCTTCAACAATTCATTCTCAGACGCACCTAGATAAAAGCTCATTCCATTAGCAAGAGCCGTCTTATTCTCGCTATAGGAAATTACGGTCTTAGCCGTAAGATCAGTAGCGGCATACGCAGCATTAAAAGCAGGTCCACCTAGCAGTAAACCAGCTGTTAACAAGGTAAAAATCCTTTTGTTCATAAACTCAAAATTTAATATTAATAATAGTGTTAATTAAAGTCCATCCCGTCGTTTAGCACCCTTGTTTTACCCGAAAACGACTAGTCTAAACGATCGTCTAGATCTTGCGTTTTTTAAGGGGGTAAAAAGAATGGTTCGTGAAAGGAATCGGCTGTTTCGTAACGGATAGCCTATTTGATTGATAAGAAAGAGGATAAGGGGTGAAAAAAATAGCTCAGAAGGGTTGCAAGTATCGAAGAAACGCGTACCTTTGCAAATGACTAAAAGAATCGATCGTTTAAACTAGTCGTTTCTATCCCATAAAAGATTGTCAAACATCAAGGTTTTTAACTATATATAATGTACAGGCGTACATTAAAATAATGTAAACCTATCAAAGCATAAGATCTGAATCAAGCTTCCTCTTTGACACAAAAGTATTGATAGTACCGCTAGCTTCGAGTTATAGGTATTTTATAGGCTCACCCGATAATCATTGGGGATATCTTCAGGCTCATCTATATTTCAGCCGGCAGCCTAAGATAAGTCGGCCAACAGATGAGATCATGAGATAACTATTGCCATATAAATCGCTGTCTTATAAACTATTAACCAACAGGCCAACTCACTTGAGAAAGGCTTCCCAAGTGAATAACTAACCACTTCCAGACTCGTAAGCTTACGGCTACCCCCAGCCGTAAGTTATTCACCTGACAAGGCATAAATTATACATTAAGCGTCTCTCCCCCGATGGTTATCGGGAAATGGCAGAGGAACTATAGATACAAGTGGCCCATTTGTCTTTTTGACAACTTGTAATCTGAAGTCCCGGAGAAACGATTATTCCGTACCCAAGTGCGTCTCGCTTCCAAATTCGAGAGAAAAAAACAGCAATTCTCTGTTTGATAGCTATTTGCTAAAAAACGGCCTTTCGTTCCAGCCGAAATAATTCACCCTAGTTCATGTTTTACGGTCGTTAGGCGGTAATAATGCCCAACGCTACCGTATGTGAGGGCCGATGCCTATATATGTGTAGGCTTACGCCACTATATGTGTAGCTTGACGCGGCTATATGCGTGGGTTGACACTGCTATATGTGTGAGTTGATACAGCCATATGTGTAGGTTGATACGTATATATTCGTTAAAAAGCGACGCTTATCGTGTTAAAAAGCGGTTGTGGCAGCTTGTTCGCGCTCCCCGTTTACGCTCGTTGGCTTTTATAGCCAGAGAGCCGTGTCGTAAAAAAGAAGGTATTTCAATCAAAAAGATACCATTCATCGCATTAAGCTGACATCCGCAATTCTTGTCTTATCCCTTTGAATTAAGTCTGTCCCCAATAAATATCGGGTGAGCGTTTACTTGATTAATATTGGTAATATATGAATGATGAATCTACAGAAAAATATCTTGAGGCAACGATTCGTCAGCAACCACGTCACTGGCTCATAGACAAAAAACGAAACGGCAGACATCTCCGCCGTCCCGCCCAAAAGAGATAGCCTTATCTCTGTTTGTACACATGTCAAGGTTGGTTATTTACTGATATCAGGGCCTATATAAACCCTGTTTTTCATATCGTGCGTAAACATAAGACTTTTTTTCGACAAAAGAGCAGATTCCTTCTTCTTTTTGGGAATACATGTTCTAAACATGCCACACTACCTCTTGGCTACTAGCGTGAGCTTCTATTATAGAGGAACTATGAAAAAGCATTTTACATCAAAACATAAAGCTAAATCCTTTCTTCTGCGAAGCATTGAACCGTTCAATCTCCAAAGAAAGGGATTTCTTTAACTGATTAGCCATAAATATTAAGAAAGACCTGCGTATGATGCAAATTGCTTTCAGTCGTTTTAAGGATTTTCTGAAAGAACAGTAGCCATTATATGAATGTAACATCAAGCCCGAACTTATTACTAAAGATATGATGGTTCTGTTTGTAGACTATTTGCAATCCCGTAGCGTTGGCGAGGGAGCAAAAAGTATCTATCAGCGTTTCAAGAAAGTGATACGCTATGCCATCGAACACGATGTGATACTGAAAGACCCGTGTAAAGAAGTAATTTGCAAGGTAGACGACCAAATGTTACGGAAAGATGTGCTTTCACTGGAAGAAATTCAGGCTCTTATCAACTGCCATTATGAGAATGAGAACTCAATGGTAAGACGTGCCTTTATCTTCTGCCTATATTGTGGTTTACGCTTCTGTGATGTGAAAGACCTTACATATAAGAATGTAGACTACTCAAACAAGCTATTGAAGTTTGAACAAAACGGTGAAGACCGTGCAGCCTATGGTGAGCAACTCTTGAAGAAGCTGGAAAAACGACTGAATACCAAAGGGCTGAATGAACGTCGATTCCGGGAGTTCAGACGTTTGTATCTTGTTTATCCACAGTTGAAAGAAGAGGTTTTAGGCTATGTTATGTCGGGTTCGGGAATTCGGCGGTCAGTAACCGCCAAATTGCAAGTGGTTTCAGAAATAGCAAATAATGACTGGAAATTGGCTGCAGAAAAGCTATTTAACAGATTATCTTCTACGCATTTGAATGCAATATCTGCTATTGACAATCCTATTAAACGTGCCTTTTATGAAATGGAAACGATTAGGGGATGCTGGACTGTAAAAGAACTGGAACGGCAGATTGATTCATTGTACTACGAGCGTAGTGGATTATCTAAAAACAAAGAAGCTCTTTCTGCATTAGTACAGCAACAGGCAGTTCAACTACAGCCTGCGGATGTAATAAATACTCCCTTGACCTTAGAGTTCTTAGGGTTAAATGAACGGGCATTAGTTACAGAGAATGATTTAGAGCAAGCCATCCTTGATAATTTACAAAAGTTCCTTCTGGAAATGGGACACGGCTTCTGCTTTGAAGCTCGCCAAAAACGCATACTGATAGATGAAGATTACTTCTTTGCTGACCTCGTTTTCTATCACCGCATACTGAAACGCCATGTCATAGTGGATTTAAAAATTGACAAATTCCACCATGAATATGCATCCCAACTGAATATGTATCTAAACTACTTCAAAGCAGAAGTAATGCAGCCCGATGATAATCCACCAATCGGTATTTTGCTTTGTACTGAAAAAGGAGATACTTTAGTTCGTTATGCCACAACAGGATTAGACCCAAATATTTTTGTACAAAAGTATAAAATCCAGTTGCCCAGTGAGGAAGAAATCAAGAGATTTCTTTCAAAGGAGATAGGCTAACAACTTTCAATAAAAACAAAGGTTTAGTTCATTTTAGATATACAAGAGAAATGGACTAAACTTAATCTGTAACCTTTTCATTATAAAACCTCAAAAATTCCATTTCACCCACCTGCTTTAAAAATTTCTGATTTTCAATAAAGTCTTGCCCATACTTTAACCAACGTTTTGTAAAACCTTTGAACTTAGTGCAAGGAAATAGATGACATTGGTAGCAGTGTGTTATTCCTTTCTCAACGCAACACAGGTAAAATGTTCTACATTTTTCACAGCGGGTTTTGTTTTCCTCTGCTCCCTGACAATTTTTTTCATCTCGTGTGTAGCTTGGACAACCGCCACAGAACACACCACAAGCAGGAATACGACCATGATATGGTTTTATTACAGATAAGGTTTTTGCCATCCAAAAATTAGTCAAATTCAATTTATTTGCCTGTCGTTTTTGTTCCTTCTTCACCACGTATTTTTGCTTCTCAAAGAATGGACGAGCAGTTAGACTCACTTCTGATGTGATTTGTATAATACCTTTTGTAATAGCATATCGTTCTATTTCTTCCAAAAGCATAGTTGCAATGCCTTTGCCTTGAAAGTCTGCGTGAATGAACATAGAGTGCAGATAGCCTTGCGGCGTAATGGATGAAAAACCTACAATCTGAGACAGTTGATTAACAGCCACAATAAAATAGTGAGTCTTTATCATTTCCTCTATATTGGAAAGATCATCTCCGCATGATGCCCAATCTTCAACTTCATCCTGTGAATAATCACGCCTGTTTACTACAAGCACGGTATTCTTATATAAATCTCTCAGTTCAGCACTATCAGATTGTTGCGCTATTCTGATTTTAAAGTCCATTTTCATCTTTGGTTTTGTATCTTTTCGTATAATACCTTATTATCATTAAGGGTTAAAACATATATCTGTTTTTCCGAATTATCGTTAAATGCTTCTTCTTCAAAACTTCCAAACTTGTGAATAATATCAAATCCAGCCCGTTCCAGATATGAATCCAATTCTTGAGGGAAAAACATCCTCATGTCCAAATTCTGGATTGAATGAAACTCGCCATTGATAAAATAGTGCCATTCGATGCGATTGATTTGGGTTGTACTCTCATAACGCATTGTTTGTTTTATCAACACATCCCGTCCATCATCCGTTGTATATTCGGCAATTACTGCCTGCACTTTTTCGCTCTCGACAATATACTGGATGTTGGGATTAAAGCAATCTAACAGAAATAAGCCTCCTACTTTGAGATGATTTCTAACGCATCCTAACGCATTGAATAAATCTTCGTTTCTGTATAAATGGTGGATTGAATTAAATGGAATAAAGATTAGGTCGAATTTTTCTTGCAAGTCGAGCATTCTAATATCTGCTTCTATGAAATCAATCACTAATTCTGCTTCGATAGCCTTCATCTTTGCTTGTTCGAGCATTGAGGGTGTGTAATCTACTCCGCAAATGCTGTATCCATCTTTGGCAATGGGGATCGTAAGTCTGCCTGTACCACAGCACAGTTCAAGTATTTCAGCCTCCTTATTTTTCGGTAGCCACTTTTTGTAGAATTGCAAATCAAATAGAAAGGTATTTAATCCATCATATATATTTGCATCATAAATCAACTCACCAACCTTGTAACCTATATTCATTTATATTCTCCAATACTCATTGTTTCATGTTTATATACCAAACTTATTTCTATTCTCTTTCGTGTCCGGATGGATATGCCATAGATTAACCTTATTTTCCTTTATTTCTGCAACCCAAATAGCATGAACATTATTTAGAACCTGATCTGAACAAATGGAATATCCCTGCATAATAACCATAGAACCATTTACTGTTACGCTCTCGAAAATGTTTCGATATCCCGGATAAAGTCTAAAAAACGGCTTCCATGCCTTAACTATATTATCAGATTTTCCTACAATTCGATTGTTTGCCATATCAATAAAAATATGATTTTCAGTCATTAAACTGGATAGTGCGTTAATGTCAGCCCTACTGATACATTCATTAAATTGCAAGGCAATAATTTGGGGGTCTATCATTATCTCTTCTTTGCTATATTTATCATTATTACCCCATTCGGTTTTAAGCTGCGCATAAATTATATCATCTACCCAATCCCCACGCAAATAATAGCTCTCCTTAAAGTGAGCTTCCTTTCTGAACCCCAATCGCTCTATTAACTGGATAGAAGCTGTATTTCTCGGATCGACTGAGGCTATAATCCGATGTTTATCGAGCGTTCCAAAAAGATAATCAACCATTGCTTTCAATGCTTCTGTAGCATAACCTTTTTTCTGATAATCTTTATGTAGCGTACATCCAAGTTCAGCCTGCATATTGTTGTGATTGGTAAAGCTGATTCCCATATCACCAATTAACCTGTTTTCATCTGCAAGAATAATGGTAAACTGAAAACATATATTGGCAATATCCATTGTCGCCGGCATATTGCTAATATAATCACGGACTTCTTCAACTGAATCAGGGAACCATCCCTGATACTTATTTTCCGCAAAGTCAGAACGGTAAGAAAAAATGCTTTCTGCATCTTCCGGTTCAGCAAGCCGTATGATTAATCTTTCTGTTTTAATGGGATATTTCACCTTGTTGTTTATAAATTCATGAGTTGAGCAAAGATACAAAAATTGTCTAGCCGTGGATAGTCCTGCCGAATAATTACATACAAAAAAAGCTTGACTGATTACTCAATCAAGCTTTTCAACTTCAGTACCCAGAGCCGGGATCGAACCGGCATGGAAGTGAATCCACTGGTGTTTGAGACCAGCGCGTCTACCAATTCCGCCATCTGGGCATTTTTAATTAACCTTTAGCAGTAGGTTTGTTTCTCAAATGCGTTGCAAAGGTACAGCTTTTTTTTAAACCCGCAAGCGTTTGGGTGAAAATTTTCAAATATTTTTTTCACAGTGGGAATATGTACGGGATTGTTTCGCATAGAAAGATTATTTCGTTACATTTGTAAACGTATAATCATAATAACAGCCAATATCATGAAAGATAATTATTGCGTCATCATGGGAGGCGGAATCGGTAGCCGTTTCTGGCCTTTCAGTAGAGAAAGTTACCCAAAGCAATTCCTTGATTTTTTTGGGAGCGGACGGTCTTTACTGCAAATGACATTTGATCGCTTCGCAAAAATCATCCCTACTGAAAATATATACATCGTTACCAACGAATCTTATGCGGACTTAATCAAGGAGCAGTTGCCGGAATTAGCGGAAGAACAAATCCTTTTGGAACCGGCTCGTCGCAATACAGCTCCTTGTATCGCTTATGCGGCTTATCATATTAAGGCATGCAATCCGGAAGCCAATATTGTCGTAGCCCCTTCCGACCATCTGATCTTAAAAGAGGATGTTTTCTTGAGGGACGTTCAAAAGGCGTTGGATTTCGTGAAGAGAAACCGTGCGTTGGTCACCTTGGGCATCAAGCCTAGCCGCCCGGAAACAGGATACGGATATATCCAAAGCAGTGATACGGTAGTAGATGATTTCACCAAGGTGAAGACCTTTACTGAAAAACCGAACCTCGAGTTGGCAAAGGTATTTATGGAAAGTGGAGAATTCTTCTGGAATTCTGGCTTGTTCGTCTGGAACGTGAATACGATCTTGGAAGCGTTCTCTAAATATCTCCCGGATATCAGCAGCCGTTTCGATCTAGGTAAGGATAAATTTAATACCCCGGAAGAAAAAGCGTTCATCCAAGAAAATTTCCCTTATTGCCTAAATATATCCATCGACTACGGTATCATGGAGAAAGCGCACAACGTATATATGCTATGTGTAGATTTCGGCTGGGCCGACCTCGGTAGCTGGGGATCTTTGTTCGACCTAGCGAATAAAGACGAAAATGAGAACGCAGTATTGAAAAATAACGAGGCAATGCTATACGAATGCTCCGGCAATGTGATCGCATTAAATAACCCGAAACGTCTAGCCGTTATCCAAGGACTAAAAGATTGCATCGTGGCCGAGTCTGGAAACGTACTATTGATTTGTAAGAAGGATGACGAACAACGTATCAAACAATTCGTAGCCGACGCTAAAATCAAATACGGAAAAGAATACAACTAATTAAGAATTGAGAATTGAGAATTATCGGCAAGCGGTATTCATTCTCAATTCTCAATTTTCAACTTCTTAGCAAGATATCGTACAGGATACCACGCAGCCAAAAAGCCTATCGTTAATACCGTTACAAAGACTGTTATTATATCGACCGGGACTACACGTACCGGATAAGCCTCTATAATAAACGCTCCGGCAGCTTCCCCTAGTTTTATAAAGCCAAACTCTTGTTGTAGCAAGCAAAGTATAACCCCGATCAAGACTCCGATCAAAGCTCCAAAACCGGAGATCATCCAGCCTTCAAACAAGAAAATCCGACGGATCAGACTGTCATCAGCCCCCATATTACGCAGTGTACTCACATCCTCCTGTTTCTCGATCATCAACATGGATAAAGAACCCACCACGTTGAATAAGGCGATCGCCAATATAAAAGTAAGGATCAAGAAGGTCATCCATTTCTCGACTTGCATCATCTTGAAAGAAGCCTCTTGTTGCTCAAAACGGTCTTGCACGATATATTGATCACCTAGGATACGTTGAATCTCTTTCTTTACCGGAGCGATATCCCCGCTATCTTTCACCTTCAATTCCACCGCTGTCACTTCTTTATCATAATTAAATAAAGAACGGGCCAATGACAAAGGCACGATCATATATGAATCATCGTAAACCTGTTGGTCCGTACGAAAGACAGCACCGATATAAGCATATTCCAAATTGAAAGAAGAAGCCGGATTCGCCATGTTCACCTTCTCCTCCCGCTTCGGAGCGTAGATCTCTAGCGGAGAGACGAAGCCAGCGTTTATTCCTAGCGAGAAAGCCAATCCGACCCCCATATTCGCGTAATTCGCCACCTCGTCATTCAGAAGGAACTTTCCATCGATCAAGATACTATCGATCTGCGCCAGTTTCTCATATTGCTCGTCTACACCTTTCAAGGTAGCTACACCCTGACGATCTCGATAACGGACCAAGGCATTGTCCTGCAATACCTCACTAAAACAAACAATGCCGGGCAATTCCCTCACCTTACGTATCTCTTCCGAGGTCGGGTCGAAAACCTTCCCTTTCCGGGGCATGATCTTCAACTCCGGATCAAAATTGCTGAAGAGAGAAGATACCAAATCGTTGAAACCATTATAGACCGACAAGGCGCATACTAAGGCGATCGTGGCGACAACAACCCCGCATACCGATACCATCGATATGATATTTATGGCATTGTGCGACTTCTTCGAAAAGAGATATCGCCGGGCTATATAGAACGGAAGATTCAAGGCTCCTCTGATTACTTATGCAAAAGATTGTCGATATTCTCGATATAATCCAATGAATCGTCTATAAAGAAGCTCAATTCAGGAATCTTACGAACCTGCAAACGAATACGTTGCCCCAAATCAAAACGGATCGCTTTCGTATTGCTCCGTATAGCCTCCAATAGCTCTTGCGATTTATCCGACGGGAAAATGCTTAAATAAGCTCTCGCCACACTTAAATCCGGACTTACACGAACTACGCTGACAGAGACCAATACGCCATGCATTCCTTGCGTCTGCTTCTGAAATATATCACTCAACTCCTTCTGAAGAAGGCGTTCGATCTTTTGTAATCTAGTACTTTCCATACGCTTTATTATTTACTTTTTCCAGATCATCGTCAAGCCGTCACGTAAAGGGAGGATCACCTTCTCTACCCGATCGTCTTGCTTAACCTTTTCATTAAAAACCAGTATTCCCTTCGTTTGTTTATCGGAAGGATGCACTTCTTCTACCACTTTACCGTCCCAAAGCGTATTATCCGCGAGAATCAAGCCGCCCGGACGGACCATCGGGAATACCAAATCATAATACTCGGAATACAGGCGTTTGTCGGCATCGATAAAAACCATATCGAACGTCTCATCCAAACGGGGGATAATCTCCATCGCATCCCCAAAATGGACTTTTATCTTGTCCTTATGTAGCGAGCGGGAAAGATATTTCATGATAAAATCCTCCATCTCGTCATTGATCTCAATCGTATGGATCAACGCCCCCTCTTCCATGCCTTCCGCCATACACAAAGTGGCATAAGACGTATAAGTCCCGATCTCCAAGACTCTTCTCGGACGAATCATCCGGCAAAACATCTTCAATATCCTACCCTGCAAATGCCCGGATAGCATACGCGGACGGAGAAGGTTCACATTGGCGTCGCGATTCAACGCCGACAGCAAATCCCCTTCTTCATCTATATGAGAAAGAATATACGCATCAATCTCGCCCGTAAACATTCCTCTTACTCTTTAAAAGTAGGCAACTGATATTGCGTGCCGGCATCCAGCACCTTTCCTACGTTGTTAATCTCCAAAAAGCTGGTACCGCCACCTTCGCCGAAGCTACCGCTCAAATACGCTACCATATCGTTGCGAGTGATACGTCCGCTATGGATCAGCTGGTTCAACGCATCATAGAAATATCCCCTACGACTGTCGTTGTACGGCTGATGAACCGCCCATACCCCATAAGAAAGACCCAACATACGCATCACACGAGGATTATAGCATATAGCGAACACAGTAGAGGTTCCGCGGAAAGCGGCCAGATAACGTGCCGTACGACCCGTATAACTATCCGTGATAATCGCCTTCACATGTAATTTAGAAGAAGACTTAACGGCTTGTTTCGCCAAGAAAGAAGTCACGTCTAAATCATTCCCCTCGATCGGCACACGGATATCATTCGCGGAAAGCTTAGTCTTCTCAGCTTCACGAGCCACTTTCGTCATGGTCCGTACCGCCTCGATCGGATATTTTCCATAAGCCGTCTCACCGCTTAACATCAAAGCATCCGTACGATAATAAATAGCGTTGGCGATATCCGTAACCTCGGCACGAGTAGGACGAGGATTATTAATCATGGAATGAAGCATTTGCGTAGCCACGATAACCGGCTTCTTCACCTCCACGCATTTACGGATCAGCATACGCTGGATACCCGGGATCTTCTCGGCCGGAACCTCGATACCCAAGTCACCACGAGCGATCATGACGCCATAAGCCACTTCCAAAATCTCCTCGATATTGTCTACACCCTCTTGATTCTCGATCTTAGCGATAATCTTGATAGGGCTGTTACGCTCGTCCAAGATACGTTGGATATCCAATACGTCCTGTTTGTTGCGAACAAATGAGTGAGCGATAAAATCGAGATCATGATCGATCGCCCAAAGGATATTATTACGGTCTTTCTCAGTCAACGAAGGCAAATTGATACGTACGCCCGGCACATTCACGCTCTTGCGGCTACCTAGCGTAGCGTCATTCTGGATCTCGCAAAGCAAACAATCGCCGGATTTCCCGGTAACCTTCATTTCCAGATCACCATCATCGATAAGGATGTCGCTGCCAATCGCCAAGTCGTTCACGAAATTCTTATATGACACACAAATACAATCATGCGAAGTTTCCTGATCGGGATTACCGATTACCTTCACGATCTCTCCAGTCTTGAAAGGGATCGGTTCCTTGTTTACCGTCGTCGTGGTACGTACTTCCGGCCCCTTCGTATCCATCAAGATACCGATACGGTCGGATACGGTACGGACGTTATTTACCACACGGGTCAACCCCTCTTCCATCATGTGAGCCGTATTCAGGCGCACCACATTCATTCCCGCTTTATATAACGCCTCAACGAACGCAACGTCGCAGCGCTGGTCGGAAACTGTAGCAACAATCTTCGTATGCTTTAACATATACCTTAAATTATTATAACCTAATTATTAATTCTATTTGATAACCTTCTAAACCTTCTATCACATAAACGATTCGATCGCCAACCGATACGAATCCAGCCCAAACCCAAGAATCACTCCCCTGCATGCCGCCGATATCATCGACACATGACGAAACGATTCACGGGCATGCACATTCGAGATATGCACTTCCACGACTGGCGTAGTAACCGCCTTGATAGCATCGTGCAACGCAATGGAAGTATGCGTATAAGCGCCGGCGTTCAACACGATACCGTCATATTCAAAACCCACCTCATGGATCTTGTTAATTATCTCTCCTTCCACATTACTTTGATAATAAGATATCTCACACTGAGGAAAGCGGGCACGTAACTCGCTCAAATAGTCCTCGAACGAGGCATTTCCGTATACTGTCGGTTCTCGCTTGCCCAACAGATTCAAATTAGGGCCATTGATGATCTGAATCTTCTTCATTCTTAATTGTAAGTTTATTACCTTTGTACCGCCCGTTGAGGCCGGAATTATCCGGCAAAGGTAAGGATTTTATTTGACACATTCATAACGACATACCGACAATGCGACAAGGAAAAGATATAATAAACCGATATAACACCTATTTACGATTAGAAAAATCGCTCTCTGCCAACTCCATCGACGCCTATTTGACAGATCTTGACAAATTGCTACGTTTCGCAGAGGATGAGAAAAAGGACGTTAAGGAGATCAGCTACGACGACTTGCAACAGTTCATCGCCCAATTACGTGACATCGGTATCCATCCCCGATCGCAAGCACGCATCATCTCGGGTATCAAATCGTTCTATCGTTTCTTATTGCTTGACAATTATATAACAAATGATCCGACCGAATTGTTAGAGTCTCCCAAGATCGGATTGAAGCTGCCGGAAGTATTAACCGTCAACGAGATAAATAGCATTCTCGACACGATAGACCTCACGCTTCCCGAGGGACAGCGGAACCGTGCGATGCTGGAGGTTTTATATAGTTGTGGACTGCGCGTATCGGAGCTTACTGGCCTGCGTTATTCGGATATATATCCCAAGGAAGGTTTCATCCGGGTAGAGGGTAAAGGAAGCAAACAACGGCTTGTTCCTATCTCCGAAGTTGCTTTGCGGGAAATTAAAAACTATCTGTATGACCGGAATTCGGTCGTGGTTAAAAAAGGCTTCGAGGATATTTTATTTCTAAGCCGGCGAGGAACGGCCCTCTCCCGTATCATGGTATTTCATATCATCAAGCAACAGACGGAGGCCGCCGGTATCCATAAAAACGTAAGTCCCCATACCTTCCGTCATTCTTTCGCCACCCACTTGCTGGAAGGAGGCGCCAACTTACGCGCTATCCAAGAGATGCTGGGGCATGAGAAAATCACCACCACCGAGATATATACACATATCGACCGGGAATTCCTTCGCAAAGAGATACTGGAACATCATCCGAGGAGCAGGCCAAGAACTTAAAAGAACCGATCCTGCTCCGCTAGCAAAGCCTCAAGGATGTCATAAATTATTTATTTCCTCCTCTGACAAACCAGTATAACGCACGACCATTTCCATCGAAAGCCCATCAGACCGCATACGCCGAGCTGTTTCTAGACGTTCTTCCACACGGCCTTCTTCTCGACCTTCTATTAGTCCTTCTTCTCTGCCTTCTGCTAATCCTTCTGCTAATCCTTCTTCCCGTCCTTCAAACTTAGCAGTGCTCAACACGTCATTCTGGATCATAATCGCATTCAGATGTTCGTCATAAGCATAACGTTCCTCGGGAGACATTGAGTAATAGCGTAATTTCTCTCGTGCCTCTTCCAAGCCGGGGGCTGTCGTTCCGGAAGTTATGATCCCATCTTTCAAGTATCGCACCCATTCCTCCAAGGGGGTCACGGCCACCTTATCAAACTCATTCACCCGGACCAATATATACTCCGGAAAGATCTCCGAGGGAAGACGCTTGACGATCGCACCCCTCTCCTTGGTATTTACCTGTAAATGATCATGGGTATGCACGCCGACAAATTGGTTCTGCCCGTGATACAGATAATCGGTTCCTACGCCTATATCAAAATAAAGGATACTGATGGAATAGACCTTTTTCACCCCGGAATAATCCTGTCCCAAATGAAGATGCTCGGTGACGGCCTTCGCCACGCCATAAAGCACACGTTCCAAATAATAAAGTTCGCGGGTATTCTGGATCTCGATAAGGATGATATCTCCCTTTGTGTTCTTAGCCTTGATATCCACCCGATTGAATTTATCATCGGCCATTTGCTGGTTTCCCTCACTCTCCAATATCTCCTCAATCTTGATCTGCTCGCCCAAGAACACGGTAAGAAAGCCTTCTAGCACTCCGAAATTCGCTTTTTGCCGGAGTAGGCGTTTGATGGCCCAGTCGAAACGGATATATCGATCTTGTAATTCCTTCATATACTTCTCCTCTTTTTCTGTTTTCTTTTCCATAGTCATATCATGTTTTAGTTACCCCACTATTGGGTGGCTTCAAATGTACATAAAAAGATCTGGAATACAAGCTTATCCCATCTAAAAAGAAATGTCCTTCTTTTTGGATCCGTAAGTGAATAGCCAACGAACGGGATCGTAAGCGGTCGCAAATGGGTATTCGTGTACCGTTATTACTCTATTTTAATCTCATATTTTATCGATTTAAACTATTTACTTAAAGACAAAAAACATGGATGTGGACAAATGATCACACATCCATATCTAATTATCAACAAATTAAAAGCTATCAGGTTCTCCTAAAATGAACAAATGTAAATACAGCTCAATTCTTAGAAATGAGGATTCTGTACCAAATGGCCATCCGACTTATCAATCTCCGACTGAGGAATCGGCAAGTATTTCTTTGTATCATCCCAGCCTTTGATAAAATCTTTTGCTTGGTTCGTACGTACTAAATCCCAATAACGAATACCTTCCATCGCAAACTCATAACGGCGTTCCTTATAGATATTATCCAATGAAACCGCCGGAACCTTATAATCATCCCCCATCGCACGTTTAACGACTCTCGCATAATAATCCTGTGCCTCGCCTACGCTACCTCCACTTCTCAACAAAGCTTCCGATGCCATCAATAATACGTCGGAGAAACGAATTACACGGTAATTGTTCTTATAATTCAGCGCTTCCGTGCCAACCGTAGAAGAATACCCCGCACGAGGATGATATTTGCGTACGCTATATCCTGTATATTGATTCACATCCGAGCTAACCGTCCCGCCTTCCGCTCTAAACTCCTCATGATCTATGATTGTTGTCCACTTTCTAGGATCATTTGGTAAAAACGCATCATTCAATGCTTTTGTTACAGGCGCAAAACCCCAACCTTCCACATATACATTATTAGGATCTTTCAAACCTCTGGCTCCTAGCATTATTATATCGGAGTTACCTTGATTAGCCTTGCCTGCCCAATCATTCGAGTTCCCGATTTCCGTATAATTGACTTCAAAAACAGATTCTTTGCACCATTCATACTCATCATCAAAAAGAACTTTATAATCCGGGATCAAATCATATTGATAGGCAGGATCGGTAATTAGTTCTTTCAATTGGCTGGCGATCTCCTTCATTTTAGTATCATCATTCTGATATAAAACGATACGTGCTTTCATCGCGATAGCGGCACCATTCGTAGCTCGTCCTTTCTCATTAGCCGGGACTATCTTAGGTAACTTCCCAATAACATTATTATCTAAATCCTCGATTAATTTCGCATAGACCTCATCCGGCTGTAACTGAGGGACAGTTGTTATATCATCCAATCCCAAATTCGTCTCGTAATACGGTATGTATCCAAAGAAACGCCACAACTGGAAATAATAAAATACACGCAAGAAATGAGCCTCAGCCACATAACGATCACGAAGCTCCTCCGACATCGTCCCCTCCGGAAGAAGAGGGCATTTCTCTATCACGATATTCGCACGGTTCACACCCTCATACGAACGCCCCCATAAACCCTCGGGTAAGTTTGTCGGTGTCACCCAATTGGTAAAATCATTCACTCGCTGCAACTGCGGTTGATCCGATACCGTCGATCCACCGGTCTCCGCATCATCCGACATGATATTACTTACCAGTTCATAAGAGCTATACGCATTATAAGCGTTCCATTTCAACGGGTCATAGGCAGCGACCAATGCCTCGGTCAAATCCTCCTGTGTCTTGTAATAATCCGTTTCGATAACCTTATTCGTCGGAGACAACTCTAAAAAATCATTGCAGCCACTTAGTCCGAATACAACGGCTAGCAGATAAATATATTTATTCATAACACTAATTTTAATGATTAAAATGTCAAATTCAATCCAAATGTATAAACCCGGGCTTGAGGATATACACCCTTATCTATACCCATTGTCGAACCGATTTCCGGATCCATTCCCTTGTATCCCGTAATAGTCAACAAATTATCGAACGACGCATAAAACCTCAAGCGTTGTATATAAGCTTTTCGGGTCAACTGGGCCGGCAGCGTATAACCTACCTGTAAATTACGTAAGCGCAAGAAAGAAGCATCGTGAACCAACAAAGTAGACGGACGGAAGTTCTTAGGCGTATCACCCAAGACAATCCTTGGCATCGAATTGGAGGTGCCCGGTCCTGTCCATCTTTCCAAAGCATCCGACGTATAATTGACCGCCGCCAACTCATAACGGCGTAACGCATCGAAAACATCCGCTCCGAAAGAACCTTGGAAAAAGGCACTTAAATCAAAGCCATTCCAATCAGCCGCAACAGTAAGTCCAACCATCCAATCCGGATTAGGTTTGCCTATCATCGTACGGTCCTCGTTATCATCGCTGATCACGCCGTCTCCATTCAAATCCTCAAATTTCGTATCACCGGGTACCGCATTCGGTTGTATAGGCTTACCGGTAGCAGGACTGATATAGTTATCGATCTCCTCTTGTGTCTGGAAAACCCCAATCGCCTTATATCCGAAGAAATAACCGATCGGATAACCATTTTGGTTCCTTGATACCGTACCTAAAGTCGGTAAACTCTCCTTATCGATATATCCTGTTTGATTTCCTAGATTCTTGATCTCATTCTTCACATAAGAAGCATTCGCCAAGAAAGATAGATTCACTTTATCTACACTTAATTTATAACCGACTTCAAGCTCGATACCTTGGTTGGTCAATGTCCCGACATTCGACAAAGGCGAGCCACTTCCCACATATAGGGGTATCGGACGCTCCATCAACATGTCTTTTGTATCTTTCTTGAACCAATCAAAACTAAAAGAAAGGGAGTTATTAAAGAAGCGGGAATCAAATCCAAAGTCCAATTGCTCCGAGGTTTCCCAGCGCAAATCAGGATTGGCCAAAGAAGTAGGTTTTGTTCCGCTATGGATGACACCGTTCGAGCCTGCCCCGAAACTATAGTTATTTCCTCCGGTCATCGTCGTAGTATATCCAAACGACCCGATTTTCTCATTTCCGTTTTGGCCCCAGCTTCCGCGTACTTTTAAGAAATCGAACCATCCCGGTTTATTTTCCATGAAAGGCTCGTTAGTCAACGTCCAGCCTGCGGAGACGGAAGGGAAATAAGCATATTGATTATTCCGGCCGAAGTTAGAGGAACCGTCCCGACGAAGGGTTAACTCAAGCATATACCTTTCGTCATAATTATAGTTTAATCGTCCGAAAACGGACGCCATCCGATGCTCTGTCGCACCACCTTCCGAATGCTGATCGCCGGGAGAGGCACTATTGGTAAAATCGATCCATGCTTTATGATCATCTTCCGCTCGTAAATTCAAGGCTGTTCCCTTTACCTTTTTACTATCATACCGTTCCATAGAGGTTCCCAGTAAAACGGCGAAATTATGTTTATCGATCGAACGTTTATAACTCAACGTATTCTCCCAAAGAAGCTTCATGCCACGATTCATCGTTTGCTCCACCCTCGATTTCTCAGTCTTGACCATATAACACAAATAGCTAACTGGGAACCAATTCCTTTCGCCCCAAAAAGCCATATCCGTGGAGAGAGAGGTCTTAAACGTAAGATTCTCGAATACTTCCAATTCACCCCAAACAGAACCTACAAATTTATCCCAGTCCTTGTTATTGTTTAAGGTCTGCATCATAGCGACCGGATTCACGATCTCTTGATTCTCGATCACGTTATAGATGCGGCCTTCATCATCCTTGACATAGCCGGGATAATTTTTCTCGTAATAAGCGAGATCTTCCGCCGAAGGATTCTCCAGATAGACCGATTCGTTCGGTGGAGTCATCACCGCACTTGCTAACGGGCCGGAGAAGTTGTCATTCTCCGAAATACCTTTGGATATGATCCGTGTATATCCTAGGTTCGTACCGACCTTGAAACTACGGAAAAATTTATTCGCCTTATTCTCAAACACATTATAGGTATTGTTGAAACGTAAGCTATATCGTTTATAATCCGACTTATCTTTTCCTCCAACAATTCCTTCTTGATCTAAATAACCAAAAGAGAGGAAATAGCTTCCCTTATCACCACCCCCACTGATGCTCGCTTGATGATTCATGATCGGGGCATTCTCGTTATAAATCTCATTCTGCCAGTTCGTCCCTACACCTGCTTTCGAAGGATCATCGTAAATAGGGTCCATCCCGGCATTCACGTAAGCCTCATTCATTATTGTCTCATATTCGGTGGCATTCAAGACCGACATTTTTCGCCAAGGATTTTGCCAACCGATAGAGAAATCATAATTGACAACCGCTTTTCCTTTTTTCCCGCTCTTTGTCGTAACCAGAATAACACCATTAGCCGCACGTGAACCGTAGATAGCGGCTGAAGCGGCATCTTTTAAGACCTCGATAGATTGTATATCCTGCGGATTCAGATAATCGACACCTCCTTCAAGTGGCATTCCGTCCACAATATACAAAGGGTTACTATCATTGATAGTTCCTGTACCACGGATACGGACTCTCGACTCGGCTCCCGGTTGTCCGGAATTCTGCATAATGCTTACTCCCGAGACTTTTCCTCGTAACACATCCTCTACCCGGGTCGGCGTCAGCTTCTCCAAATCATCGGAGGTGACACGACTGATGGCCGCTGTCATCACGCTCTTCTTCTGAACGCCATAACCAACCACTACCACCTCATCCAAGGCTTGCGTGTCCTCTTTCAAGACAATCTGTAAATCAGTCTGCGTACCGACCTTAACCGTATGGGAGAGATAGCCTATAAACGAGATTTCTAATACATCGCCATTTTTCACATCTAGCGTAAATACGCCATTCATGTCAGAGATCGTACCGGTAGTAGTTCCTTTTACGGAAATACTCGCACCGATAACCGGAGTTCCATTTGTATCCAAGATCGTTCCTCGCAATTTTCTTGTCGCTTGAGAAACTTCCACCGGATTTACATTAGGATGGGAAAGGCCGCTTGCCTCCAGATTGCCATTTAAGGAAGCGAGCAATAATGACCCGACACATATCCAACGCCATCGCTGATCCTTACTTTTCTTTTTCATAAACTATTCGAATTTAAAGGTTTAAACAATATTCCTAACATTACTTTTTGGTTAGTCGGACTCTGAGTATTTTCAAAAAAGGGGTAGCATTCCCCTCGACAGCACTCACGAGGAGTGCCGCCGTAGGAAATTGGATATAAAAGCTAACCTAACTAATTTAATGTATACTCAAAGTAATCCTTGAAAGAGGTTACCGCATCGCCTACTTTTAGATAACGGCGACTAAGTACTGGTTTCGCCCTCCCCTTCTCATGATACTCGGCTATCAGAAGATAGCCTCCTGATTTTGAGGGCAATTTCAGAAGGCAAGGTTGAAGCCGCTTGCCAAAAGGTTCAATCACAATAGACTCTTCTTGTGTCGAAATAATAGTTCCTTTCTCGTCTAGTAGTTTCAAGAGAACTTTTCCAGACGACTCCTTATTCAAGTCGTTCACCCCTACCAAGTTGAATACTAAATCACTACCCGGTTTCAAGGGCTCGAGATGTTTGGTATAACGACGATCCGCTAAATCGATAAAGACTGCCGAGGGGGCGAAACAATGCTTGAACCAGCGGAAAGCCGGTGAAGGTTCCAAATCCTTGATATCATTGATGAACCAATCTCCCGTGAAACCATAATTATTGGTCAAATGACAAAAAGCCAAGATTCCGCCTACCGAACGTTCCGAACGCAGCCATTCCGTCTCAAGTTCCAACCAATATGCCTGCAATTCACGACATTGTTCCGGAGTGGCATTCTCGCCAAGATAGTAATTGTAATTGTTAAGTGTCAATTTCGAGGGCCGTCCATCACGCCATAACCAAATCCATCCGTACTCATTCACCAACTGAGGAACGCCCGCATCTAGTATAGAAGAGAAACCTACCCAATTCTCATGCAATGCACCTAAGTTATAGGGATTGTTTTTGAAGTAGTCGTTCAGTTCGCTGGAATGCATCAACGTAAGCGCACGATAAGGGTGTGGTTCATCCATCTCATCGTTCGTCCCCATCTGATCTGATGTCATGTAACCGGCATCCCAGATCCGGGTCGGGTCTAATTCCTTTAGTTCGGGAATCAGCGTATTTCCTATATAACTGTCCCAATTCTCATTGATCGCATCCCAGATCACGATACTGGGATGATTGCCATCGCTCCATACCCAATTCGTATACTCCTTACGTACCTGTTCATCCCATCCATGATTTTGCCAATATAGCCACTCATTCTGTAATACGATACCATACTCGTCGCAAAGGTCATACCAGAAGTCAGGTACAATTCCTACACATATTCGCATAGCGTTCCAATCGATTGACTTTGGCAGGTCTACCATCAGTTTCTTCACCCATTCCCGATCCCAAGCCAACGCTTGACAATCCGGGTCCTCAAAGAAACGTTGAAGCGTAATATTGGAACCTCGTAAGTAGAATTTATCCCCATTAAGCGTAAAGAATTTACCTTTTCTCGAAAAATCACGCATACCGAAGTTCACGGAATAACGATCTACAAGCTCATCTTGGTCATACACCGAGACCTCACCTTCGTACAAGAAAGGGGAATCAGGAGTCCAAGCCTTCGGATTATCCAAAGAGATACTCGTTTCGAAATAAGTCCTATTATCCCGCTTAGCCTCACCTTCAATCATTTTCTTTCCTACTATCCTCCCTGTAGTCTTCTCCTTGACACAGTACTCAATCTTACAAGAATCCTTCATTTTATCCCCATACAACATTTGGGGTGGATACAAACTTCTCACCAAGGTCTTAACTGTCACCAATCCTTTAGCCAGAGAAGGCAGGAATAAAACTTTATCGACCCGCATCTTACCAGTAGCCGTAATGAACACGTCATCCCAGATTCCGGGTAGGTAATGGACTTTCTCCTTATCCGTTCCGCCGGCGGCCTCGCTAGGCAACCACGCCCGGTCGCCCACCTGAATCAATATCTCATTGTCCGAGCCATATTTTACGGCACTCGTAATATTAAAATCCATTGGAGTATAGCATTCCATAGAAGCCCCCACTTCATGCCCATTCACGAAGACTCGTGTAACATATTGGCTTTTCTTTATCGTAAGGAATAATTGCTCATCCTTAAATTTCTCATCGATAAATACTTTCCGCTTATACCAATTATACATCGGCGTATAATCTCTCTCTAAGAAATTAAACTGTTCCACCAGCTCCACGCCGTCAGGTTTCTTAAAGAATTTCTCGTATTGAGAGATTTTAGGCCTCGCTAAATGCACCAATCCCGGAACCGGTATCTTACGGGTATATTTCCGTGGAGGAAAAGCCAGTTCCGTTTGATCGAAATCCCATTCCCCATTTAATGAGATCGTTGTCCTCCCATCATCGGCCCAAGCGAATACAGATAGGAAACAACACATAATTAAAATTATTCTTTTCATGACATCCGATTTATTTAACTCTTTCACGAAGGCAAGTTACAATTATTAAAGACATAAACTTTATAGAAATTTACCTCCTGCTTTTAGAATCTTATCAAAATATAAGAATGATCGTAATACATACCATCCCAAGATTAAAGCCGTTTCAACAATTTGGCCGCTACCTCATTATTCTTCATGAGAGACGCATCAATCGAAGAAGAACGGATAATAGAAGTCAATCGTTTATGCCATTCCACATCCCGCCACATCCCAACAAACTGAGGTCCGCAAAAATTACTGGTCGCTACACCGACCCACATACCCGTACGGGCAGCCGTAATAGCTCCTAACTCGCAAAGATCCTTTATCCAATCCCATTTCAATAAAGGCCAATCCTTATAATCCACCAATCCCCAACATTCTGTCGTAACGAGAGGACGGCGATTCTTCCGGGCCACGGAAGCCATAAGCTCGATCTTATCAGTCAACAATTTCTGCCAATATTCAGGTCTTTCCCGATAAACCCGTTCCGCGTTTTTCACCACATTCTTATAATCATCCGGTGAAAAACGATTGTAGCCATATCCCACCAGCTTATAAAATTCTCCACCATTCTGTTGGGCCATCCAAATATGATGCTCATACAAATCAAGAAAAGAGCAATCCACCTCTTCATATTTCTTGACATCCCCATGATCAAAAGAATATAAGAATGGCATATCCGGATATGCTTGTCGCATCTTCTCCAACGAGGTTTTCATCCATCGTAAGGATTCCTCCTTATACCAATTCCCCCAACCGACATTCGGATAGGTTTTAGCGAAAAAAGGAGCCCACGAATCACCGGGCCACTCATTGCAAAGATCCACATAAAGGATCGTATCCAATAACCCATCCTCCTCGATCGAACGAAGGGTTGTCAGCCAGCAATCCGCCAATTTCTCCGGTGTATCTAATTTCAGGCAAACCTCATCCACATCGAGACGATACCAAGAAGAAAGCCCGACCTTAATATCCCGCTCCTTACATTTCGACAAGAACAAGTTCAAATTCGGTTGAACTTGTACCTCATTCATATCCGGACTTCCCCAATCTTGCTGATTCCAAACTTCTTTAAGTAACCATTTCTTCATTGGATTCTCCGCTATTAAATGAGGATAAGCATCAATACGTATCGCATTATACCCCCGTTCCGAGAGCTCGTCCAATACTTGGTCCCAGTCCTCATAACCGGCTCCGGGCCAACGCCTCTCCAACCAAGAAAAATCCCACATGGTGATTGCCCGGGGCGAGATTTCTCCTTTCCCGGCAAAAGCCATTTCACTTTTAGCTAATGCATTTGATAAATCAAAAGCCACTAAGCCGCCTAATGCCGCAACTGCTGTTTGTCTAATAAATACTCTTCTATCCATATTATATTATTTTATCTTTCGGGTGTCCTCCTTTTCTCCAAAAAGCCTCGATCTTCTCCAATGAAACTCCTTTCGTTTCCGGTACATAGAAATATCCCCAAATAATCGCCACAATTCCAATAAACGCATAAAATAAGAACGCTCCTGCCGGATTCCCTTGGCTTTCGCCATTGATCGTTAAATCGGTTCCCGGTATTGAGAATACCTTCAGTATCTTGAAAAAGGTAAACGATACGATCGCATTGAAAAACCATACGGACAATGAACCGAGAGAAGCCCCCAGCCCTCTTAGCTTTTGTGGAAACACTTCCGACACAATCAACCAACCTAACGGCCCGATGCTGATAGCGAAAAATCCCACATATAAGAAAATAAGGACGATGGAAAGCCATTTCCCAGAATCCCCTAATTGAGCGGCGAATATAAAAGAGGTAGCGAGTAGCAACAAGGAAATCACGATACCGCTCAACCCCAGAAAATAAAGTTTACGCCTTCCCAGCCGATCTACGAAATAGACAGACAGTAACGTGAACAATAAATTGACAACTCCCACCCCTACAGAAGCCCCAATCGCAGAGACCGCACCATCGAAACCGGCCATCAAGAATATTTTAGGACTATAATAGATCACCGTATTGATACCTACGAACTGTTGGAAGAACATGATACCAATAGCGATAACCAACGCATTCCTCAACCAAGGCTGAGCCAAATCCTTAAAACGCCCTTGTTGCTCATCATTTTTCCGCATCTCATTCCGCATCTGCTCAAATGAGACATTTACTTGATCCGGATGCTCGATCATCTTTAAGACCGATAAACTCTCCTCCTCCCTGCCAACGGACATCAACCACCTTGGAGATGGTGGAACCAGCAACATACCCACGAACAAAATAATAGCGGGAATCACCCCCACATAAAACATCGGCCTCCAACATGAAACAGACGTCTCATCCGCAAAATACAAATCCGAAAGATAAGATACCAGAAGCCCGATCGTAATCATCAATTGGAACATGGCGACAAACATCCCCCGTGACTTCGCCGGGGAAACTTCCGCAATATAAAGAGGTACGGCAAAAGAAGAGATCCCGATAGCCACTCCCAAGAATAAACGGGCGGCAATCAAGTGGTAAATGTCCGGAGCCCAACCCGATCCTAACGCACCGAAAGCGAAAATAACAGCCGAAGTCAAAATGACTTTCCTACGTCCTATGCGATCCGTCAATTTACCACAACACAGCGCTCCCAGAATAGCTCCCAGCAAACCGGAGGAAGTAACTACCTCCACCATACTATCGTCTATACCAAAATCTTTCTGGAAAAAAGGAATCGCCCCGGAAATCACGCCGGTATCAAAGCCAAACAATAGTCCTCCCATAGCGGCGACAATCGCTATTACATAAATCATCCAATATCTATAGCTCGTGTTTTTCATGTTTTTCTTGTGTATTTAATCCATCTATAAACTCAAGGCTCGAAATCACGCCATACCTCCGCCTTCAACGCCGGATTAGGCACATATAAGAAAATCTCCGGATTTTCCTCGAATTGTCTGTAAATAGATACTCCTTTCCGAATATCTAAAGAAATATAATCCGAAGGAGATTTACAAATCAAATGAGAGGAATCGTACATCGGATTCGCGATCCATTCTAATTCATCGCTTCCATTAAATACAGGAAACCAAGCGATTCCCCTGTGTTTACGAACCCCCTCATACACAAAACCATAATCTCTATCGCACCACGCCCCGAAAGTCAAAGGTAATCTCGGATTTGCGCTAATCGTCGCATGTACCCAATAGGGAGGAACGATCACTACATCCCCCGGAAAGGCATGTACCGCATAACATCGACCGGGTTGATCCTCCGCATACTCCTGCATATAAATAATCGCCTCTCCCGACCAAACCTCATAGATTTCCGGCGTAGACCAACCGCTATAAGGAGATATCTTATGAATATGCCCTTGACTTCTGACTGGCTCCTGCCCCAATTTACCAGCGCTATATGTCACTACCCCGAATAACAAATGTAACTTATTCAGCAACGCACGATGTTCTTCCTTGCCGACATCCATAGCGATCGAGTAAACCTGCTCCGGTCCCTTGCATTGAGGATCACGCAAACTAGCCCGTATATCTTCCAGCCGGCGAATCTCGACCTCCGGACCAAATACACCCGCCCCATAGGTAACCCCCATAGGCGATTGAACCGGTGTTATATCAATTCCTTTATCAAATACAAATCCGTTCATTTTGCTGTTGTTTTACCATGAAATACTCCAAGCCGAATAAAGCGGCGTCATCGCCCAAGATTGCCGGCACAATCGGGACTTTCCCGGAAGGACACCAAGCCAACTCATCCACTCGTTTGCTGATATAAGGGATAATCACCTCTTGGCTTTTTAAAATCCCCCCACCTAGAATCACGACTTCCGGATCATAAGCATGTATATAGGTTATTATCGCCGACGCCCAGATATCCATACATTCATTCCTAATTAATAAAGCATCTTCATCCCCCTCCTGCGCTAACCTAAAAATGCGCTTGAAATCATAGACATCCGCATCTCGTTTAAACGATTCCGATAAAAGGGCATGCTCCCTGACAATGGTCGGTAAGAAGAAAGAGGAAGACAGAGCTTCTACACAGCCTTTATTCCCGCATGAACATCGACGGCCCTTATAATCCAACACAAAATGTCCTCCCAAAGAACCCGCTTGAAAATGCTGTCCATACAGAAGCCGTCCATCAATCACGACTCCCGTACCGATACCGGTTCCGATTGTCATCATGACTACATTGTTCTTTCCCCGGGCCGCACCCTGCCACCATTCTCCGGCTACGGCCAAACGAGCGTCATTATCCATGCAGAAAGGAACTTCCCAATTCTCCCATGCCCATTTATCCAGACTGATCGAACAGGCATCATCATACTTCTCATTCGTAGAGATTACCCGGTTATGAATTGGATCTACCAGCCCGGGAAAAGCCAGGCCGATACAACGAAGCGCAGCCACATCAATACGCCAAGCGGCCAACAACCGATCGATCGCCTCCTTTATCTTAGGTAAGTTCGGAGCTAATCCCAGAGCCAGACGGGAAGGTAATCTCACACAGTCTACGATCTCACCATCAGACAATAGTCCGATCTTTACGACCGTCCCCCCTAAATCTATCGCTATCGTATACATAAGCTATCGCAATTTAGGGGTACCGTTCACTTCTACCAATCGGGCCGAGAAGCCCTTATTCGCTATCTCTTCATAATTATGCCCGGCATCCGAAGGCCAGCACGCGGCAAATGACAAGACGCTATTTCCAGTATTAGCTACCCGGTGCGCTACACCGCCCGGTATATAATGCAGGCTACCCGGCATCATCCTTTCCGCCCACGTATTCCGTTCCCGGTCCATCAAGATCAACATACCTTCGCCTTCCAATCCCCAATAATACTCAGAACGATCCTCTTGTTGATGAAAATGGCCTTTCGTCATGAAATACTCATCTCCCACCTTTCCCGGATATAATTGAGTAATACCAAAATAAAGCCCTCCCGGAGTGCCTTCCCGCTCCGGTAAATAACTATATACCTCGTATGCTAATTGATCTAATGGTAATTGGGAATAAGCATCTTGATTCTCAAAAATTCCGGCAAGCTCGCCTAAAGTTCTCCGGCTCTTTACCACACCTTCCCCCTTTAGCTCATCTTGAAAAAATGACAAGGATGGGATTACAATCTTTTTATGTTCCATGATATTCTATTTTACGATACAACTTATATCGCAAAAATAGATCGAATACCTTGGGCTTTATTTTAGTATTTTTCCAAACAACTATGAAATCCTGCCCTTATTCTCCATCCAGGCGCTCCTTATATTTTTTCTGGTACTCGGATGGAAGCATATTCGTGGTTTTCTTAAATTGGCCGATGAAGTTGGATAGATTATTGAATCCGGCCTCGGAGCTAATCGTGGATATCTTCAGATTTCCCTCTATCAATAGTTTTTTCGCGTGTCCTATGCGCATGTCATTCAAGTACTCCACGAAAGTCTTCTTGGTCCGTTTCTTGAAATAACGACAAAAAGCGGTCGGAGTCAAGCCTACCAAAGCGGCGACTTCCTCCAGTTTCACTGGAGACGTGAAGTTCTTCACCAGATATTTATAGACCTTATTGAAGCGCTCGAAATCGTCCGAGTTGACCGTTTCCGTAAACCCCGTACTGGCTAATATCTCATATTCTTCGGAAGTCGCCATTAATTCCAGTAAAGCAATCAATTTGATCACCCTACTCGCTCCCGTCTCATTGGCGGATTGGCTGATCAGCTCGGCAATCTTCTTCCGGGACTTACCCACAAGCTTAATCCCTCTACGGGAACGCTCTATCAATTCCCGGATATTACTCATCTCCGGAAGACGGATTAAATTAGGTTCAAAAATCTGACGCTTGAAGAACAAGCAAATACAAGTAGCCCGCAAGCCGGAACTCTTATCGAAATAAACAGGGTCGTTTCTCCACTCATGTGGCAGTTGAGGGCCGATCATACAAACATCGCCCTCGAAATATCCTTCCACATGATCCCCGACAAAGCGAGTACCCGTACCACTTGTGATATACATTATCTCAATAGCCGGATGGTAGTGCCAAGGCACTATAAAATGCGGTAGATCCTCCACATAGAAATGAATGTGACTATCTATCGGGAATGGCAGTTCTTGAAATAATGGTTTCATAAGCTTTATACTAAAGGTTTCAACCTCTCGATCAGTTCATCCCCAAGCGCCCGTTTATTCACGATATGTTCCTGCACGGCGGTAACAAACGGATTATTCACGAAATCTCCTCGAACACCCTCGAAATCCTGTTGCTTTTCCTTGTTGGAACCATCCACACCGAAACCGATCATAGAAGTCAAGGAGAATTCCTTACGGGCATCCTCATAAAGCATCTCATCCAAGCGGATCACACATTCTTGCCAACGACGAACCAGCTCAATAATCTCTGCGGCGGAAATCGAACGGAGATCCACCCCATAATAACGTTCGATCATCTCGTACGCCCATGTCCATTCCAAGGAATAATAACGTCCGTGAACCAAACGGAAAAAGCATTCCACATCCTCTAAGGAAGCGATTTCCCCCTGTTCGATATCTTGCAACAAGGCTTCTAGCGGTTCCCTCGGGAGGATCAAGCCCGCCAAGTCCAACCATTCTCCGGAGCCTTTGGATTCCGTAGGACGCAATTGCTCCCAGACCTCTTCCATAGAACAATAGGTCGTACCTTCCAAACGCTTGATTAACGAGTTACCAAAGAACTTATTAATTGCCATCCCATAAAAGTTCAACGCATTCCGGAGGGAGGAACCTTTTATACGAGTATTCTGATAATAATAAATCTCGGAAGTCTCTCCAACCAATGCCTGCAGGTTTTTCAAGATATCCACCGCTTTCAGCATCTTCTGGATCGTATAGGGACTCAATAGATTATAGTTAATCATATCCAAGCGATCCGGGTCCGTACGTTTATCACGTTTCGGCCATTTCTGGGCATCACGGATCGTACCCACGCTGCGAAGATTAATTCCCGGGACTAAGTAAGTCTCATCATCCTTCTCTATTAAATAGGAGAATGGGATATCGGAAGTATCGCTATGGTGATGATGGCGGCCCATTACCAAAGAGAAAGCGCCGATACGGGCCGGCCAAAGGATATACGAGTCGCTGGTAGTCTTGGAACCACGTTCCACGATCCCTTGATGGATCGGTCCCAGCTTATACATATGATTACTCTGGTTGGAGCCACTTCCCGCGTTCAAGAACGAATACATTCCCGCTATCAACAAACTACTCTTATGCATAGACACCGTAAACGGACCGGCGAATATAGCGCAAGCCTCCCCATTCTCGAAAGCGCAGTTGCTGAACAACAAGGAATCATGGGCCGAGAAGTTATGCGTCACTTGGCAAGCCTGTCCGATAAAGCAACGGATAATCTTAGCGGCATCCGCGATCTTGGCTCCCGAAGAGACAATGAAATCTTGCGCAATCACACTATCCCCGATAAATACCGGGGCCTCTCTCTTACTATTTACGGAACCATTTTCCAGACGTGCGCTATTCTCTATGGTCGCGTAATCACCAATCTTCACGTTACGGATCGTACCGGTATTGACAATCTTGACCTTATCGCCAACCGTTCCCTCCGTAGAGGCAATACCCTCCGTATAAGCGGTAATCATATCCCGCAAGCGTTCGATCAAGGCCGGACGATGACGGTACAATGCTATAATATAAGCCAATGAAGCCGACAGGCCATCGTAAATCGGAACCTCACGCCCGCCGGTCTCATTCAAGACCGACACCTCGACATTATTCCCGAACGTAGCCTTGCCTTCCACCAACATAACATTTATATTCTGGATAAAGCAGTCATCACCGATCCGGTAATTAGCGATATAATTCTGTACGTTCTCAATCAACACGTTATCCCCCAACGTACAATTATGCAGGGTAACATGACGAAGCCCGCTATGCTTTACCAATCCTCCCGGCAGGGTAAACACCTTACGAAAGGCCCCTAACTTAACCACTCCTGAAAAACGTACGTGGTTCACATATTCAATATCAAACACTTCTGGAACCCAAACTTGATTCCAATCATCGGCCCGGCAAGCCTGAGATCGCAAGGTGGCGATCTCATCCGGCCGCAAATTTCTCAAATGATTCATTGGTACTAATTTTGTAAGACTCTACTCTTCATCATATTGCTGAAAGAGGAAGTCATTGTAGGGGAAACGGGTGATATGGATTTGTTTGACCCGTTCATACAACATCTCTTTCAACGCCTCTATATTCGTACGTTCCTTGGCGGAGATAAAGATGCAATTATCTTGCAATTTTCCCATCCACGTACGTTTCAGTTCATCCAGATCGATATTCTCACGACCACGAGGGGTCAAATCATCTTCCTCTTTCGGGACAAAGGTAAATGCGTCCACCTTATTGAAAACCATGATCATCGGTTTCTCGGTCTTATCGATCTCCGCCAACGTACGGTTCACGACCTCTATTTGCTCCTCAAAAGTCGGGTGTGAGATATCCACGATATGTACCAGCAAATCCGCCTCCCGTACCTCATCCAAGGTAGATTTAAAAGATTCCACCAGCTCGGTCGGTAACTTGCGGATAAATCCGACCGTATCAGACAGCAAGAACGGCAAGTTCTCGATAATGACCTTGCGTACGGTCGTATCCAACGTAGCGAACAACTTATTCTCGGCAAAGACCTCACTCTTGCTCAATAAGTTCATCAAGGTAGATTTACCTACGTTCGTATATCCGACCAACGCTACACGTACCATCTTACCCCGGTTTTTCCGTTGTACGCTTTTTTGCTTATCAATATCCACCAGCTCTTTCTTCAATCGTGCGATCTTATCCAAGATAATACGTTTATCAGTCTCCAACTGTGTCTCACCCGGACCACGCATACCTACGCCGCCTCGCTGACGCTCCAAGTGTGTCCACAGACGAGTCAAGCGGGGTAACATATATTTATATTGTGCAAGCTCCACCTGTGTCTTCGCATGGGCGGTCTGTGCACGGCTAGCGAAGATATCCAAGATCAAGCTCGTACGATCCAAGATTTTCACCTGCAATTCTTTCTCAATATTACGGAGTTGCTTCGGACTCAGCTCATCATCAAAGATCACCAAACCGATCTCATTCTCTACCACATACTCCTTAATTTCCTGCAATTTACCGGTCCCGACAAAAGTGACGGAATTCGGGTAATCCATTTTCTGGGTAAAACGCTTTACCGCATCCACCCCTGCCGTATCGGCCAAGAAAGCCAATTCGTCCAGATATTCCTTAACCTTTTGCTCATTTTGCTCGGGGGTAACCAAACCCACCAAAACGGCCTTTTCGGTCTGTGCCTCAGATATGATAAATTCTTTCATGCCACAAAGATATATTATTTCAATTATTTACGTATATTTGCGAACATATTTACAAATATAAATCAACTTAGCTATGAAAAAGAGAATTTGGCATCTATCCAGATGCGTTGTCGTTTGTACGGCATTCCTATTCGTACAACAATTTATCCAGTCACAAGTTTCAAATCCGTCTACATGGGAAAGCTTTGTGCAAAGTAACGCAAATATATCTATCCGGGATACGTTTCGGATGCAGACATTTGAGGGACTTCCGACTGATAATTGGGATTATGCCATTACAGGTGAAGCCCTTATTGAAGATATCTCCGGCGTGAAAGATATTCCTAACAGCCACGGTAACTACGGGTTACGAATGCCAATGAATACGCAAGTGGCTTTCGAGCATTTCACGTTAACAGATCATCAAGATATAAAAATCAGTATACGGAAAGGGGGCATCCTTCTAGTAGAAGGAGAAGGCATGAGAGCCAGAACCTATCGAAAAGGGGAAACAAGTTATCCCTCCTTAGTTCCAACCATAGGAGAGAGTGGCATCAATCCTTTCAAAACCACAGATATAAAAAACAATCCCCCGGGATTGGATATTATCGTTCCCGCACCGGCCGCCAATACCAAAAACGGCTATTATTATGTAGACAGTGTTTATGCTCATGGAATGATTCCTACCTATTCCCTATTTACCGGAAACAGCGATTGGAACCATGAGGATCGCTGGAGCCACCTACCCGCCTACCGTCACCGCAACGCCTTGATTAACGGTAATATCTCCATAAATACAAATATCAGCTGTAAAGATATCTTTATTGGCAATGGAAATATCCATATTTTACCAACCGGAAATCTATCCGCAAATAACCTTACTATCTATCCAAATGATGGTACCTTGGCGTCTTCCTCCACCTTGCGATCGTCCGGAACTATTAACATCTCCGGCAAAATAACGATCGAGAGGACCTTCGCTCAAAAAGGCAAATGGTATTTTATCTCCTTCCCCTTCGATGTATTCGCTTCCGGCATAGACCCGGATTTCCAACTGGGTGATGACAAAAGCGATACAAACGGTAACTACTTTTACGTACAAACCTATAACGGAGAAAAGCGAGCCAACTCACAAAGCCCTTCCAACAACTGGGAAGTCATACCACAAACAATAATCAATACATCCCAGCCCATCTTCAAGAAGAACAAGGGGTACCTGATCGCTATTGACGCCTCCGCCGATCGTCAGAACCTTCGTTTCTCCTCGAAAGCAAAAGATATCCCTATAGATTTCGGAAAAAACGGTCAAGCCTCTATTCCGGTAAGCATTAACAACCAAAGCCAGAACCAGAATCACAACGGCTGGTATCTATGCGGTAATCCTCTGCCGGCTCCTTTATCTCTTAGTCAAATAGAATCAAACTCGGCCTTAGACGGATACATTTATATATATGACGGCTCCACCTACCAACCCTACGTGATCGGTAGCGATTTCGCCATCCCTCCATTCTCCGCTTTCTTTGTCAAAGCGCATAAAAGTACCAGCCTATCTGTATATAATACATCCGAACCAGCCAATTATAAATTATTATCAACGAACGCACCCATATCTTTCCCGACATCGGAACCTCAAGCCCGACAAGATTCCCCTGTTTCCAATCAAGCCTTTTCATTTCCGGAATTAAGCTATCAGCTAGAGAACAAGACTTTATTCATTACTAATCTTCCATCCCCCGGTAAAGTCGAACTGTTTACTCCGGCAGGCATATTAGTATTCACGCAAACGGTACAGGCAGGGAACCCTATCCTCCCGATTCCCCTCCCACAAGGTTTATATATCTTAATTATTCAAACAGAACATTATCGGGCACAGTACAAATGCGTTTTAACCTCCTAAAGCCCGCAACAATCTTGTATCTTTGTCCTGTTTTTAGAATAAAACGAATATGAAGAAGATCAATATCACAACAATTGCCTTACTTGTTTACTTAATCGTAATGAGTATCATCGGCTGGCCGGGAAACAATCCCGGAAACAATTATACCGAATATTTCCTGATGATCGGCGCTACGCTCGTCATCATCATCCTTCTACGCTATCTGCAAGTCAAGCGCTTGAGAATGCGGGACAAGTGGAATAAAGACGACGATCCTGCCAAGCAATAAAAACACAGCCTGTTTTTCTTCACAGAAGAACAGGCTGAATGAACTTTATTTTATTACACTAGTATTAATATTACTGCTTTTTCGCCTTCACAGGCTACTTGAATGTCTCGTAAAGAGCACACGCACAGTATAAATTATTCGATTATAAATAAGTACAATCTTAACAGGGAATCCAATCTACTTGTTTTGGTTACTTCCTTAAAATGAGTTACTTTCAGAAATCTTACGTTTTATTCACTAGTACTAAAACCGCATCCAAACATTCATTTTCAGGTCTGATGATAAGGGAGGCTTGTTGTATAGGTTCATGTACGCTTTTGTACCCGATCGTATGATCCCGAAAAAACACGTACGTGTTTTTCGGGAAACATAATCATCTTTTTTAAGATGCTATTATTCAATAGTTTGTACAACTACGTCATTCGCATACTTATTGTATGGAATTTAAGTTACTATTTTGATGGGATGAGACGCAGCACGCTACGTCTCTACAACTAGAGGCATTATAATTTATCTTTCAGGAACCTTCCGGTATAGGATGCCTCGCAAGCCGCTATCTCCTCCGGTGTACCGGCACAAACCAACTGCCCGCCGGCCTTTCCGCCTTCCGGTCCTAAATCGATCACATAATCCGCACATTTGATCACATCCATATTATGCTCGATAATTACCACGGAGTGGCCTTTCTCGATCAAGGCATTGAAAGCTTTCAACAAAGTCTTGATATCATGAAAATGTAAACCGGTCGTAGGCTCGTCGAAAACGAACAAGGTAGGTTGCTGCTTCTCTTGGCCTAAGTAATAAGCCAGTTTCACACGTTGGTTCTCACCACCGGATAAAGTGGAGGAAGTCTGTCCCAGCTTGATATAGCCCAAACCTACGTCTTGCAGCGGTTTCAAGCGTTTCACGATCTTCTTCTCTTGGGAGCCGGAACCTTTCTCGAAGAACTCGATCGCTTGATTCACGGTCATTTCCAATACATCGTATATGTTAGCGCCTTGATACTCTACATCCAATACATCCTGCTTGAAGCGTTTGCCGTGGCAAGCCTCGCATTCCAAGGTGATATCCGCCATAAACTGCATCTCTACCGTGATCTTGCCCTCGCCCTTACATTCCTCGCAGCGACCTCCTTCTTTATTAAAGGAGAAATAGGCGGCGTTATATCCCATCTGTTTCGCTAGGGGCTGCTCGCCGAATAGTTTACGGATCTCGTCGTAAGCACCGATATACGTCACGGGGTTCGAGCGAGAACTCTTTCCGATCGAGTTCTGGTCTACGAACTCGATCGCCTGAATCATATTCAAATCTCCACTGATACCGGAGCAATCCACGGTCAGGCGGGCGGCATCATCCAAATGACGTTTCACGCCCTCGTAGAAGATATCACGAACCAAGGAGCTTTTACCCGAACCGCTCACACCGGTAACCACCGTCATCACGTTCAAAGGAAACTTCACGTCCACACTCTTTAAGTTATTCTTCCGAGCCCCTGTCACTTCTATATAATTATTCCACGGACGCCGATAAGGCGGGATCTCGATCTGATCCTCTCCCGTCAAATAACGTACCGTATGGCTATCGCTACATTTCCGGAGGTTATTCACATCGCCTTGATAAACGACCTCACCCCCCAAACGCCCCGCTTTCGGACCGATATCGATGATATAATCCGCCGCACGGATAATCTCCTCATCATGCTCCACCACGACCACGGTATTCCCCAAGGCTTGCAACTGTCGCAATACCTTGATCAACAAATCCGTATCCCGGGAATGCAGACCGATACTCGGCTCATCCAAAATATACAACGAACCCACCAAGCTACTACCCAACGAGGTAGCCAGATTGATACGTTGGCTCTCTCCTCCGGATAAAGAGGCCGAGAGGCGATCTAAAGCCAGATAACCCAACCCCACATCCAACAGGAATTGCAAGCGATTATTGATTTCCGTGAGCAAACGTTTAGCGATCGCCGCATCCGTCTCGTCCAGTTCCAGTTGATCAAAGAAAGCCTTTGCCTCCGAAACCGGCATCGTTACCAGCTCGGCGATATTCTTACCGCCCACTTGCACATACAGCGCTTCCGGCCTCAAGCGGCTCCCCTTACAAACCGGGCAAGTCGTCTTTCCCCGATAGCGGGCTTGCATCACCCGGTATTGTATCTTATAAAGATTCTCTTCCACGAACTTAAAGAAATCGTCGATGCCGTGTAAACCTCTCGCCCCATGCCACAACAAGTCTTTCTCTTTCTGTGTCAAGTCGTAATACGGGCGGTGGATCGGGAAGTTATATTTCTCGCTCTTCACGATAAAGTCTTTCAGCCATTCCCCCATCACCTCACCTTTCCAGCAAACCACGGCTCCTTGGTAGACAGACAAACTTTTATCAGGCACCACCAGATTCTCATCGATGCCCAGCACCTTACCGAATCCCTCACAGGTCGGACATGCGCCCAACGGATTATTAAAGCTAAACATCATATCGGTAGGCTCCTCGAATATCATGCCATCCGCCTCGAACTTCTTCGAGAATTCCTTCACGACTACCCCTTCCTCCGTATAAATACGGATCAAACAGGTACCATGGCCCTCAAAGAAAGCGGTCTCGGCCGAGTCTGCCAAACGGCTTTTCAAGGTCTTATCGTCCGATACCGTCAGGCGGTCCACCAACAACTCGATCGGGTAAGACAGCAACTCCTCGCTCGCCAGTACCTCCGAGATACGATATACCGTATCATTCACCGACAGACGGGCATATCCTTCTTTCCGCAAGATCTCCAGCTGCTCCTTCATATCCCGGCCTTCCGGCAAGACAACCGGAGCGAATACGGCAAAACGAGTTCCTTCGGGATATCGCATGACCTCCTTGATAATATCGCTCACCTGATGTTTTTTCACCTCGGTGCCGGAAACTGGCGATATCGTCTTCCCGACGCGAGCATATAACAAGCGTAAATACTCATAAATCTCGGTAGATGTACCGACTGTGGAACGCGGATTACGGGTATTCACCTTCTGCTCGATAGCGATAGCGGGCGGTATTCCCTTAATATAGTCGCATTCCGGCTTACTCATCCTTCCCAAGAACTGGCGGGCGTAAGCGGATAAACTCTCTACATACCGGCGCTGTCCCTCCGCATAAAGGGTATCGAACGCCAACGATGATTTTCCACTCCCCGACAGCCCGGTTATCACCACCAGCTTGTCCCTCGGAATCTCTACATCTATATTTTTCAAGTTGTTGACACGTGCCCCCTTGATGAAAATCGAATTGCTCTCAGACATATTACCTTTATCTTTTTCTTTAACGCAAAGATAGCCAAAACTAACCGATTCTGCCCTATCTTCATTGAACTAATTCACACAGTTAGACAGGGTGTGCCTCGTCTCTACTGCCAAGTAAATAAAATAACAAGGGTGAAATATTTCATATTTACAGGGAATCTTCTACATTTGTTGAAAATTTCATAGACAAACACAGCAAGGCACCCATGTACATTAAATATTTTCGCTTCTTAATAGCGATTCTCTTTTGTGCGATAACCTCATGTTCTACGGTTCGCGAGAAGCCTCGTCCGGCTACGAGTACGGGCAAGGAGGCCAAGCGAGAGTTTAGGGGAGCATGGATACAGACCGCTTTTCAAGGCGAATACAAGGATATGACTCCCGCCCGGATGAAAAAAGACTTCATCCGCAAGCTTAATTACCTGCAAGCATGCGGCATCAACGCCATCATCTTTCAGGTGCGCCCCGAGGCGGACGCTTTCTATAAATCCGATATCGAGCCGTGGAGCCGCTTCTTCACCGGAGAGCAAGGCGTAGCCCCGGCAGGTGAGTTCGACCCGATGGCCTTCCTGATCCAAGAATGCCATAAACGGAACATGGAGTTTCACGCTTGGTTGAATCCTTACCGGGCGAGCACGGCGGGAAACACCCGTTTCGCCGATTCCCACATCTATCATAAGCATCCCGAATGGTTTGTCACTTATAATAAACAAATCCTTTTCGACCCGGGATTGCCGGAAAGCCGTCAGTTTATCTGCCGGGTAGTGCGTGATATCGTCGGCCGTTACGACGTGGACGCTATCCATATGGACGATTATTTCTATCCCTATCCCGCGGCGGGTATGCCTTTCCCGGATGATAACAGCTTCCGGAAATACGGCTTGCGAAAAGGATACAGCGAGGCGCAAAGGAACGATTGGCGCCGGGAGAACGTGAATACCCTGATCCGGGAATTGAAACGTACCATCCTGCTCACCAAGCCTTGGGTACGCTTCGGTATCAGTCCCTTCGGCATCTACCGCAACAAGAAAAGCACCGCAGACGGATCGGGTAGCAATACCAACGGTCTGCAAAACTACGACGACCTCTACGCCGATATCACCTATTGGGTACAGCAAGGTTGGATCGATTATAACATCCCCCAGATCTATTGGGAGATCGGACACCCGGCGGCGGATTACATCACGCTTATCAAATGGTGGGACAAAAACGCCAACGGAGGTCATTTATATATCGGGCAAGACGTGGCCCGCACCATGAAAGCGGACCAATTAACCCGCAAGATGCGTTACGAGCGTGCCTTGCCGCACGTGAGCGGCAATTGCTTCTGGCCCGCCAACGAGATTCTATGGAACAACAAGGGCGTAGCCGACAGCCTACAGCGGAACTACCACCGTTACCCGGCCCTTATCCCGGCCTATACCCATATGCATAACCGTCCGCCAAAAGACGTAAGCAAGCTAAAGACCGAATGGACGCCCAAGGGCTTCCTCTTGCACTGGCAAGCGGAGCAAAGCCCCACGAATCCGGAGCTAGCCTCTTATTTCGTGGTTTATCGCTTTAACGACAAAGAGCCAATAGACACGAGCGATCCCTCGAAGATCGTGGCTATCACCCGGGAAACCGGCTACTTGATGCCTTACGAGAAAGGTAAGGTAAAATACCGCTATGTAGTGACCGCCGTAGATCGCTTTCACAACGAGAGCGAGGGCAAGACAAAGAAAGTAAAATTATAAAGACAACAATATATGTTAACCGACCATCGCTGCACCAAATATACCGACTGTTCCTCTTGTAGTTTCTACCAGAGGGACATATTCAAGTATCGTCTTTATCCGAAAGGGTACGTGATCCCTCAGACAAGATGCATGCAGAACATGGTCTTTTTCCTAGTCAAGGGAGAGATCTGGCTGAACAGCGAGGAGCACCCGGACACTACGTTCCGGGGCGGACAGTTCGTATTGCAACCGATCGGCTCGAAAGTGGAGTGCAAGGTACTCGACTACACCGAATGTATCATCTATCTCTTCGAGCGTCCGCAAAACATATGCGACAACCGTTTCAACAAAGGCATCTCCATCGTGGAGAACGAACGCCAGCAGCCCATCGTAATGACGATGGTTCCGCCGATACAACTCTTCATCGAGGGCATGAAGCTCTACCTCAACGATGATTTAAGATGCTCCGGGCTGATGCAAGCCAAACGCTCGGAGATGGTCTACTTGCTGAACTGCTACTACCCCATCAAGGAGCTAGCCGCCTTTTACGCCCCGATTTACCGGTATAGCCACAGTTTCCAGTATTTCGTGATGCAGAACTACCAAAAGGCGAAAGACGTGGAGACCTTCGCCCAATTGGGAGGCTACAGTGTACCCACCTTCCGCCGTATCTTCAAGGATACGTTCGGAGAGCCCGCCTACCAATGGATGCTGAAACGCAAATGCCAAGACATCCACAACGACCTTATCATGACCGAGCTTTCCATATCCGAGATTTGTTACAAGTATGGTTTTGAATCGCTTTCTAACTTCTCGCACTTCTGCAGGGCTAATTTTGGCCAATCTCCCCGCTCTGTCCGTTCTCTAAAGGATGAAAATACATAATATTCAATGATTTTTTTAAAATCTCTCAACTTTTGCAACTCTTTGGACAAAAATAACAATTCTCCCCTTTAGCATTCCCTATACATTTGCGTCCAGAAGGTCAATCATAATTGATTTTCAAAGATAAATAAAATGTATAGGTACAATAAGACAAGTATTATCTTAAAGGTCACGATCGCCATTCTATTTATTACGAGTTTAGTGATAGAATGCAGTTGCGAGAGATCTGACGAACCGAAAAAAGAGAGTACCGGCTTCATCACCTACACCCTTCGTTGGGATAGCGTGATACCCGGCTTTCCGGCTCCCGAGAAACTTCGATATTGTATTTACCCTTCGGAGGGAGGGCCTATGGTACAGACGGATGGGGACGCAAATAGCATGATGTTGTTCTTACCGCCGGCCACCTATAAAATACTGGTTTTTAATTACGACGCGAAGAATATCGACTTTCGTAATATGTCAAGGTTCGACGAAGCGGAGGCTTATATCCTCCAGACGAAGGCCACCGGACAGGCATCGCAAGGCATAACCCCGTTGTATGGGTTTGTCGTCGATTCATTGGAGATCACACCGGGGCAAGACAAGTCGGGCACTTTGGTACTGACTCCGTTGGTCCGCCACGTAACCTTTACGGTACAGGTAGACAAACCGGAGGAGATAAAGACTTGCAAAGGTTCATTATCGGGCGTATCCACCTCATTAAACTTGAGTAAACGCAAGGTAGTGACCGAGGCATCCACAAATGTAGAGTTCGATATGGAAACCTCCGATAAAGGAGTAAACGGCGATCTGATCATATTAGGTACCGCCCTCCCTAAGGAAGAAGAACAAAAACCTGTCACGAATCAAGTGACAATAGATTTTACCCTAAGCGACGGTAGCACGGTTTCCGCTACCGCCGACTTAGAGGACAAATTAAATGAAATAGACACTCCTCATGTCAACGTGACTATAAATGCCACGGTTGAGAAGAGCCCGAAATTCACGATCCGCCTCACGAACTGGGAAGTAGGTCCCGGCGAAGAGACCACAATCGAATAAGATTAAATGATATACAAATAGTAACAACTTAAATTAGGGTAAAATGAAAAAGTTAATGATTAGTATGTTGGCCATGGCAGCCATGGTTAGCTGTACAAATGAGATTGAAGGTCCGGATCAACCACAAGTGAACCAGAATGAACCTACTCCTATTGAATTTGGGAGTTCAATATTAGCAGTACAAACAAAAGCTGCAAAAACAGGAACAGCTTTTAGCGACAATGAAATCATTGGAATTATCGGATTTAAAGGAGATGCTGCACCTAATGCTGATTATTCAAGTCCTTTCATGGATAATATTAGTTTTACATACGCAACTAATAAATTCGCCACAACTAATGCTAGTGCTGTTTGGGAACGTAATGCCACTCATCATTTTTACGCTTACTATCCTTTAGCAACTACTACAGAAACAAACGGCTATAAGTATACTGCCGGTACTGCATCTGTCGCTCCTACCGTTTCGGTTACAGTACAAACTGGCGAGGAAGGAGTTAAACAGGACTTATTATGGAGTAACTTAACAAGTAAAAAGTTTACTGGAGCTTCGACTGAATTCAGTGCCGATAAAATGAAGTTACAGTTTGCACATAAACTAGCTAGAATTGCATTTAAAGTTGTCAAAAAAGATGAAAATGTTCCTGAATCTGCTTTAAAAGCAGTATCTTTCAAAGTAGACTATAAAGATGCTTCATTAAATCTTATTACAGGAGAATTAACCAAAGGTTCACAAATCACTGATGCTAACAAGATTTCTTTAAGTAAAACTCTCACAACAGCAGAAACGATAACTGTAGATGGATCAGGTAATGCGACATGTGGTGATTTTTCACCTATAATTATTCCGGGTACAGCAATTTCTGATCTTACATTAACTATTAATGAACAAACACTTACCGTTTCAGACCTAAGTACACTTACGTTCAAAGAAGGGGATATCACAACTGTAACTATTACTGTCAACAGTAAAGGCGTTGAATTCTCCGCTGCAATTACAGATTGGACAAGTACAGGTGCTGGCACAGGTACTGTTGAATAATATTTCTCAAGTATTAGGAAGAATTATTAAGCTTATTCTTCCTAATACTTCTTTATTCATTCAAAAAGTATAAGAACATGAATATACATTTATCACATCTGCTATGTGGGTTACTTCTATTATTGAGTTGCAATAATGAAGGACTCATTCAAGAATATGAAAAAGATGTTCCTATTCGCTTTCGTTCTTTATGTGTAGAAATATCAACAAAAAGTATTAATAACAGTTCTATCTTAAAAGACTCTCAAATTAGTTTATTCTCTATTCAACATCTTCCAAATAATTCAGTATCTAGTTGGATTCCCAATCTATTTAATAACACTAAAGGAATATCTGATCTAAACGGTGATATCCTTTATGATAATACATACTTCTTCCCAACAGGGAATGAACTGGACTTCTTCGCTATCCACCCCTTCATATCATCCGCCACAACCGGTTCCAATTACGACGGCACCCAATACACCACCCTCACCCTCAAAGACAACACCGCCGATCAATACGACCTCATGTACGCCTCTTTGCTGAATCAGTCAAAGAAATCATCCGTATTAGTATTTGAGTTCCATCACTTACTTACTCAAATAACAATAAACATCATTAAAAACGCAGGCGTCACTATAGACCTCCCCCTAACCAAAGTACAAATTACCGCCCCACAAAGTGCCATCTTGGATATATGGCAGGGCCAATTAAGCGACATCGCCGGACAAACAACCTATACTTTAAACACCAACACGACATTAAGCGACGGAGACAATCCAATCCCCGGCCAATTCCTCCTGTTCCCCCAAAAAGCGAACGAAATGATATTAACTTTCGGAAACGATGAAAGCAACGTGTTCCACGTCGCCCTTTCCGATGAGCCGCAGATTTGGGAAGCCGGGGTCAATTATCAATACAATATAACGATTAACCGGAATATCCCGGAAATAGCCTCTCCCGAAGTACCCGCAGATAATAACGCTACACCGAACGAAGAGGTAAACAACGGAGGCGAGATACCGGAGACTCCTACGGACTCTACCGTTACCGAGCCCGAAACCAAGGTATCGGATCCAAACCCCTACCATATCCATTTATCAATCGACTAAATCAAACGAAAAGATAAAACACGAAATATGCGATACACAAAACAACTGATCACCGTATCTCTTTTGATGGGACTCTCTCTAAATAGCTGTACAAACGATGATAATGGCGGGCCTTCCAAGCAAGTACCCGCCGTTATCCTTTTCAGCGCCTCTCCTTACAAGCTGGAATCGAAAGCGATCCATACCGAATCTACCATGCCGACCGACTTGCCGATCGGAATATACGGATGGGGCCATAAACTAAACGAGACCTCGCCACTCACCCCGCGTCCCGACCTAACCAACCAAGCCTATACCACGGCGGACGGCACGAACTATACCTCCGATATGGACGCTCATTTCCCTGTAGCCGCCGATACGGTCATTAATTTCTACGCTTACTATCCGTATCAAGCCTCGCTAAGTAATACCCTAGCTAGCTACGAACTGAAAGACCAAATCGATATCATGTACGCCACCCCGATCCTCAACAAGGGAAAGATGGATGTACAAACCGAAGCCAACGGCTCGACGGCCATCGTCGCCCTCAGCTTCAATCACCAGCTATCCGCCATCACGATCGTCATAAAGAAAGCCGATGATATCAAGGAAACCCTAGTCTTGCAAAAAGTAGAGCTGGTAAACTACCCTGCATCTGTCCGTATGGATATCCAGACCGGCCAGTTGACCACCTCGGATACGAAAGCGGACTATCCGATACCGCTCGCCGCACCGATTACCATCACTCCTACCGAGGCCACCGTAGCGACAAACTACCTGCTCTGGCCCGGCGAGGCTCCCACGTTCCGTTTCTCCATCAGCGGCCATACCTACGAGGTTCATCCCTCCCAAGCATTCATCGCCGGCAAGAAGCAGAAATATACCTTCACCATACAAGCCGAAGACATCAACGTAGGTGCCTCCATCAATCCTTGGACAGAAGGCCCGGAAGGTTCTGGTGAGATTGGTATTTAAGAACGTACGTATTTAGCGCCCTATAGCGAAAAATACGTTCTGTTAGCGAAACAGGTGTTATTCTGTTTTTTTGAGCAATATAAGCCATATATCGTGACATCCCCTTCCCGCAAGAACCACAAAACAGCGAGAAGGAGATAGCCATTAGTGCCCTTTTCCACCTCGAAAGCCCCCCTTTTCACACACAATAGGTTGCGAAAGCCAACGCGAAAGGCCGCGTTAGGCGACACATATGGTTACGTTGGGCATCGTAAGCAGCTAAGAATAGGGTTATAACCTAATGAGAAAGGCGTTATAACCTTATTATAACCCTATCGTAACCTTATGGAATAGCCCAAACACCCGGCAAACCATGAGTTACGATGAATTAATTTCGCTAGAATAAAAGGCCGTTTTTCGACATCTACCTGTCTACTAAACAATTGCTGTTTTTTTCTTGCGTATTTGGAAGCGAGACGTACATCCGCCCGAAATAATCGACTCTCACGGACTTCCGTTTACATTTTGTCAAAATGTCAATCTGCGAGGAAACTTCTCCCCACTTAGCATACGGATATCAATTATTCTTCCTATATTTGCGATAATCCCTCATATCTAAGCGTAGGTCACTGAAGGAGGACATAAGTTAACGAAGAGCGTTTAAAGATATTATCCCGTATTGAAATCTGGACAATTTCATATCCATGGATAATAGACAATAAACGCTCACGTCGGTGGTATATTTACCAGTAATTGCTCTGGACGATATAACAGCATGGCGTGGGCTATTGTTTATTACATGGATAGGGCCGTCCAGAGCCTCAATACGGTAATATCAATAGTTTCCACGCTTCTGTATTTTTAGCCCGGCAACCGATGGAGACAGGTTGCCCTTATCCATTAAATGAAGACGATCCTCCTGTTACCCGTCTTGTCGCTATGGCTCCTGCTTGCCACGCAAGCCCATGCCCAAGTCTATCACCTACATTTATCCGACAACACTTGCCGGATAACAGAATGCGTTGATACTCCACAAGGCATCAAGCCCTTGGGTCAGACATGGAAAGGAAACACCTTCCATGATCGTTTCACGCTAGATTTCGATCGCGCTATCTTCACGTGGGAAAAGGAAGGAAAAGAGACGTATGCCAACAAGATCATCAACCACACTGCCAAATACGCTCACCACTCATTCACCACGGAGCAGATTACCGCCAACCTCACCATCAACAGCCATCGAGCCGTCCTTCAACTTATCCACTTTCAGAATGGCCAATGGATACAAGTCACTTATTTTTGCGAGATAGGGAATTAACGGCTCATGCGAACATCTACAACATCTACCACTTATACTTGATATTTGTACTTTTTATTTGTGAGTGAAAATTCCAGCCTTAAAAAAGGAGGCCTTAAAGTTTACGATAAACATCTTCAAAAGGTACTCTGCAACGTTCTCCCCAAATGCCTTTATTTCCATCCCGTATCCCACAAGGAATAGCCATGTTTATTTCAGCACCATGAGGTAGTTTCAATGTCCTTTTTAGCCGACGGCTGTCCAGCCCTTCTAAGGGGCACGTGTCATAGCCTTCGTTTGCCATCGCAATCATAAACGTTTGTGCGGCAAGCGCACAGGATTTATGGGCTGTCACACGTATGTCATTCTCGGAAACTTCAAGCATCATAGGACGGAAAATACTGATTATATTAGCCAACAATTTCCTGAGCAATCCGAGAATACCGAAGAACCGGGCATAAACAAAGGGCATCAATATACCGTAATATATTTCCCGATCCTTAATACGTTTGGCCTGACGTTCTTTAGGACTGTAATGACGAATGTTCTCCCGTTCAAAATTGAGTACGAATCGCGCATGTTTCTTGTACCAGTCACGCCGAACCACAAAAATGACAATTTGTGAAGCGGTAGAAGCCGCTTTCTGACCAAGGCAGTCCCTTGAGATTTTTGCCAATAATTCAGGTTCTGTAATATGGTAAAATTCCCATAATTGCATATCAGAACTGTTAGGAGCCAATGTAGCCAGTTCCAAACAATGTTTTACCTTTTCCGTATCTATTGGTTTCTCTTTATCATACACCCGTACAGAACGACGATGATGAAGGACTTCATCTAAATTCATAATGATACTGACTTGAATTAAACATTTATTCCCAGCTGATTACTTCAGCCATTTATTATCGTGCTTTATTTAATTGCCGCATAACGACCTTCGCCATTTCTTTAGAACTGAACGGGTCCTGCCCAGTAATCAGATTATTATCTACAACTACTTTTGAAGTCATAGGTATCAATGCTTTTTCATAATCCGCTCCTCTCTCTTTCAACAACGCTTCAAGATCAAAAGGTACTTCTTCTTTTCTTCTGGCAAGACTTTCCTCAAACCAACTGAATCCCGTCAGCTTTTTGCCTTTAATCATATATTCGCCATTGGATAGTTTGGCATTCAACAACCCACTGACCCCGTGGCAGATGGCCGACACTATCCTCCCACTTTCATCCTGTTTCCTTACGATAGTCTTTAAAGCTTCATTGTCAGGAAAGTCATACATCGCACCGTGTCCGCCGGCTAAATAGACACAATCAAACTGTTGTTCCAACAGGTTATCCAAACTGTTTGCATGATCCAACAGCTTTTTGAATTCTGGCTTTTCCCAATACTTTTCGGACATTTCATCTAAAAAAATTGGTTTTAAACTTTCGGGATCAATGGGAGTATAACCTCCTTTCGGATTGGCTACCGTTATGTCATAGCCGCTTTCTTTTGCACTATGATAGATATGAGTAAACTCACTAAGCCATAATCCGGTTGCGAGTTTCCCATTGGCAAAAGTCCCTGTGCTAGTAACTATTATTAAAATCTTCATGATAATCAAATTATTGATTCATATTCTTTAAAAGAAAACATACACATGGATAGATTGTTTTTCAGAATATGGAATCTTTAACATAATCCGAAAATATGAAAACCTGCAAATCCTTTTTTCGCCTCGGATGAGAAAATGTGTTATTTTTGAAAGACATTGATCCGTCTAGTTTTTCAGGCGTATGAGACCTTTTCAAAAATTCGCAAAGTAAGTTAACTTCGTTGGCAAAGTAAGCCAGCTCAAATCACATAAAGTCATAGAAAAATCATTATCTTTGTCAATCCTGTTTAAATCACATAAAGTCATAAAATGGAGACGATCATAAATCATATTCATATAAGCAACTTCAAGTCACTCAAAGATGTGACTTTAGACCAATGCCGGAGGATCAACTTGATTATTGGCAAGCCGAATGTGGGTAAAAGTAATCTATTGGAAGCGATGTCCTTGTTTTGTCTGCCCTATTTGAAATATACCCGGAAAAGAAGCATCCAGCAGTTTATCCGTACGGAGAACGATGCAGAGTTATTTTTCGACGGCCATGTAGATAGCCCAATTTCTGTGAAAACGAACAAGGTGAATGTAGAAGTAAAAATGGATAACATGGGACTTCTTTATTCGCAAACCAATCCGGCTCATCCCGCACAAGATGTAGCTTTTACTATTTCCAACTTGACGATACCCGCCAAGAAGAATATAGATATTCCAACGGCAAACCCTTTCAAATGCTATCTCTATCCACCAGCATTCGATAAGGAGAAATTACCGATCCCTTTCCTATTACCTCCGGGAGGAAGCAATTTGATGAATATCGTTTCCATGATGCCCAAGTTGAAAGAAGAATTAAGAACTATTTTCAACGACTATGGCTTGAAATATGTCTTCGATACCAATAGCCAGGAGATTAAAGTAATGAAAGAAAAGAAACCGGGAGAGATATTTTTAATTCCATTTCATTCCATAGCCGATACCCTGCAGCGTATGATTTTCTACAAAGCGGCTATTGAAAGTAACAGTGAGTCCGCATTAGTTTTTGAAGAACCGGAAGCCCACTCATACCCTCCTTTCATATCAAAGGTAACGCAGGATATTATCCAATCGGACAGAAACCAGTTTTTTATAACGACACACAGTCCTTATGTGGTTAACGACTTTCTGGAATTACCGAGTGACGAACTTGCCATTTACCTAGTTGACTTCAGGAATGGGGAAACTTTCGTGAAAAGAGCCAGTGACACAGAAATACAAGAAATGTACGAATATGGCATCGACCTATTTTTCAACACCGAAACCTTCTTAAGATAATGGCAGAACTCTACATAATTCCGGAATGCTACGTCGATACAAACCTAATCGAGACGTTGGTTCCCACCGCTAAAGGATATAATCATCAGAAAGGCTGTAACAACGTCGTAAAAGTGATGAAAGAAAAGTTATCGGATAAATTCGCGGTTGGAATAGTGGATAAAGACAAACGACAGGTCAGTTACGTCAACGAATTTGAGGAAATAGGACATACGGACTCCCTATATTTTTACAAACACCCGGACAAGGCTCATTTCTTAATAATGATCGATCCTGCCGTAGACCGCTTTATCCTAAAATGCGCTAAGGAAGAGAAAGTTGAGATGAAACAATTCGATCTTTCAGATGAATTGAGATCTTTTACAGCGCAGACAAAGCAAGTATCGAGCAAAGAGGATACGAACTTCAAAAAGTTATTTCACGAAATTAAGAGTGCAGAAGAAATAACAATCCTAAGGAATGCCATTAAATATTTGAAAGGAAAGCAATATAGTTCTAATAGCGCAGAAATGAAAGCTCTTATTGATGGGCAAACATCAAAACTGTAGCAAGCTTCTTGGGATATTGTGGACTGAAACATAGCGAAAGATACAGAACACATTGCAGGCACAAGCCCATACCCAAGTCTACCGCCTACGCTTATTCGACAGTACTTGCAGGATAACGGAATGCGTTAAAAACCATTTTACGGAATGTCCAAATGTTCTGTCAATACGTTTACGAATGTTCGTAATGGCGCACCTTCATAATTATCCAACTCCCCAACCAAGATCAGAGCGGCGTTCTTCATCCATGGGTGGTATGGAATGGATAGTTCATAGGGGATTTCTCGGATCAGTTCCGGGGTGTTCTTGATTACCGTATAAGCGTCGCCATCGGCGGCTTTCTTGCCTTCGAAAACTAAGGTACGGTCGTACATTTTTTGCTTGTTTGCCCCGTTTAGTACTACCGGGGCCATGACTACGGAATCTCTGTCGCTACGCAACATCGGCATCAAGGACAGGGTTTGATATCGTCCCACGGAGAGTCCGCAGACACTGATCGTTAGGTCTAGACGCAAGGAGTTGCCCTCCCGCTCGATGCGGTTTTGCTTCAAGGAGACTTGCCCCCGGTAAGATTGTATAGGTACCTGCGCTCCTGCCGGAAAAACAAGGCCGATCACAAGCAAGCATATATAAATGAATGTCTTCATAGATTTATCTCTTTATTTGATGATGTAAACGATACTGATACCCGCCTTTGTTAATCCCCAATACTCGTTGCGGAACTTGCCGATAGGCGCATCTCCTCTAGGAAAAGCGTACTTATCATATTCGAAATGCAAGTATCCGAAACCCGCCGTGAACTCCACGTTCCAACGGGGCGACACGTATAACTGATAACCATAAGAGATACCGCCGCCATAAGCGTTACCGTTATAACTATTCTTTTTCTCCATCCCATACAGGAGCTTCAAACCGGCGAAATCGTAATCCATATACTGGGCATGAACCCCGAAGAAATGTCCGTTGAAACGCTCGTGTATCCAGTAGCGCGCCTCTGGTTGTATCATCCAATGCTTAAAGGACTTATCGCTCGAGAATGTCCAACCGTTATAATACCCCGATGCCTCAACCGACCAATGCTTGTTGAACGCAACCTCCGCCCCTACGTTCGGCGTAGTGATCGCATCATAAAGCACATTGGTCTTCACGGCCACGACCTGTCCTTGAATATCCATAAAGGTTGACAAAAGAAATACTAACAGTAAATATAGTTTATTCATATCTCCCGGTTCATTAGGTTTGTTTATTTAAGAGGCAAAACCGTACAAATATAAATATTATTTATCAGTTCATTTGTACGTTAACTTATATAATATCCATGATTTACGGATGAAAAACGTTATCTTTGTAAAATAAATCCAGAATATGACTCATGAAGGCTAAATATATCGTGATTTTTTTCCTGTCACTCCTTTCGTTTGTCGCTTGCGATAAAGAGGAGGTCGTTATCCCTACTACCGCCCCTCGTACGGTTCTTATCTATTTCGCGGGGGATAATAGCTTGAGTGGATACGTGAGCCAAAACCTGAGGGCGATAAAGGAAGGGATTGAGCGAGATGGATTGAACAACGGCAATTTGTTGATCTATACGGATAAGCAGAACGAGGCTCCCCAGCTTTTTCAATTAAAGCTGGAAGCGGATACCATCCGGCAGATCGTGCTCGAGACCTACGACTCGAACCAGAACTCGGCCTCTACCGAGACGCTGACGCAAATAATCGACAAGGTACAAAAGGAATATCCGGCGGATAGTTACGGGTTGGTGCTGTGGAGTCACGGAACAGGATGGCTGCCTTCTGATATCTATAGTTATTTGCGTTCCTTCGGGCAAGACGGGAAAAATAATTTCATGGAGATCAATGATCTGGCCTCCGCTTTATCGAAGTATCATTTTGATTTTATTTTGTTCGACGCTTGTTATATGTCGTGTGCCGAGGTAGCTTACGCTTTCCGGGGATGTGCGGATTATATTATCGGCTCGCCAACGGAGATATTGGCGAACGGCTTCCCTTATCAATCGATAATGGGGGATATGTTCAAGAAAGAAGCTGATGTGGTGGGGATAGCGACAAAGTTTTATACGTATTATCAAAGTGAGGCAGGAACGATCTCGGTCATGAAAAGCGATGAGTTGGATGAATTGGCTGCTACTTGCCGTACCCTATTCCATGATAAGACGGAAAGAGATCTTTTCGCCGTACCCGTTAGCGAATTGCAGATCATGGAGTATTTGACGCCGAATTATCATGCCTTATATGATTTTGATGATTACGTGAGCCGTCTGGCCACGGAAGAGCAATATAACGCATTCAAGCGGAGCATGGAAAAGGCGGTTATTTACAAGGCTACTACACCCAAGGCGGTTTACGCTTATCCGTATCCGTATGGAAGCTATCTGCCGGTCAATAAATATAGCGGCCTATCTATCTACGTCCCCCAAGAAGCCTTGCCCAAACTAAATGAGTGGTACAAGGATCTTGAGTGGTATAAAGATGTATATCAATGATTAAAACTCATCTCTTAGCCAGCGTTTACCACGAGGGGTATACAGGAATATCAAGAAACCTGCCGCCATTATAGAAATAACCGTAAAGAATACTGCTAATAACATATTTCTCTATTTTAATAATTTATACCCAATCAAAGCAAATACTGTAGCGATAAACGTTCCAGTAAATAAAGAATACCAGAATATAGGAGGTCACAGCATGATATCTCTCGTATCCTCCCAGCGGTTTAATAATGCGCTTCCTACTCCCAATACAAGAGCGGCAAAAGTTAATTTTGACAAATCGAAGAAATACTTTGAAGTATTTTCTCTTCTGTTCTTCATTAAATCCTGAGCCGCTTTTCTTTTTTCAATGTTACCGTTATAGTTACTCATAGCAAAAATACTAATATTATTTCACAAATGAACTTATTTCACTAAAAACACTTCCTTATATCGTTTTACCTGTCCTTGAGGATGAACAAGTTCCGCATAGAAAATATAAACGCCGGTTCTCACCTTGGAACCATTCACCGCAAGGCCGTTCCAAGCCAATTCACCTTCTATCCCTAATAAGTCATGATTTACCACCTCACTGATATGCCTTCCGGAGATATCAAATATCCAGGCCCTACAGGTATAGCCGGATTCATCAAGATGGTAGGAGATCGTATATTCCTTCGTTGCCTCAGAATAAACGGGAGACTCTATGCCCGTGACCTCGCCTTCATCTTGCTTTCCATATTGGGAATTCCGATAGCCGGGCGTACCGTATCCCGCCGTGGCCGAAGCCGAAGTCCAATTCATCTCATCCTGCGTATCGCTATCAGGATTAATCCGCTCCAAGGCAATCCCCTTCTCATTTTTCACGGATGGGGCATGCCATTTAGAGGAATAACGAATCTCATCGATCATAACCTCATCTTCTGTACGAAACAGGACTAGCGTAGCGGAGGTATTTGCCAAGACCGGAAGTTTTAATTCATGCAAAGCATCCGGCGAAGATATCAGATAAAAATCGCTCACTCCTCCCATACTTTTAGTCAGCAACGCATAATCTTGTGGTTCTACCGGAGAGACTATAGAAGATAAAGGATAATGCGTACTCAATGTACCATCGGATTTGCGGGTAGCAACAGACAGTCCAGCCAAAGACAATGTCCGGTCCGAACGATTATAAAGCTCGATATACTCACTCCCTTCCGGGTAAGGATTCGACAACAACTCATTAAAAACGATCTCATTGGGTAAGACTATAATGTCCGTGGGGATACCCGGTTTATGGGGAGTGTCCGGACGATCCGGATCTTCTGGTTCATCGGCAGGAGAAGAGTTTGCGGAACCCGGCGTGCCTCCTCGCTCATCCGTTGATAAATAAAAACCGATTTCAGAACGTTCCCAAGCGATACCGGCTTTCGCTTTCTCATAGGCAATCCGGTCGATCTCCTTACCGGAAGGATCGAATAACGCAAGCTCCTTCCCCGTGTTCGCCAAAGACGCCGGGAATTTATCCAAGGGCATATCTTGTCCCGAATCGTCAATATGTATATCCCTACCAGACCGATAAAGCACGATATATCCATCCGCATCCAAAAGCAAAGCTGTCAATACCGTTGGCTTACTACCATATAAGAATGACCAACCATTTAACTCTATAGCCTTATCCGTCGTATTATAAAGTTCCACATACTCCGTTTCCGGAAAAGCCTTTTGTCCTTTCGGATCAGCCATCACCTCATTAATACGGATACTACCGGCGGGGAAAGAAGGAGTATCCGGCACTTCTGGTTCCTCCGGAGCGTCGGGCTCTTCTTCATATTCTAACCGAATCTCGGTAGAACTCTCCGGAATCTTATTTCCCTCAAGATCCATTAACCCCGAGCACAACAAATCATAACCCATACCAACCTTCAACTCCTTATCAAAGCTGATATTCACATGGATCCGCATATCATCCGCATAGGTCATACGAGAGGCATTACCGATACCCGATATCGAGAATATCGCCTCACGGATATCCACCGGAAGATTATATTGTAATTGGAAAACAGACTCGGTGATCGGTTGGATAGCAAGAAGCCGCGGAAGAACCAACGGCTCATCGGGCTCATTGGGTTCTTCTGGCTCTTCGGGAGTATCCGGCTTCTCTGGTTCGATCGAGATATTATCGGATATAATGATGTAGTTACACGCAAAATCATTTACTCGCGTTTTAGAATAGCGGCATTCAAAACGTAGTTGTCTCCCTTTACATGAAGAAGAAACTTCAGACTCACAACTCCCTATCAAGACAAACCTACCCTTCTCTAGCACATATAAGTTCCATATCTTATGATTTTCTAAAGTAAGTTTCACTTTCAAATCCACGGCTCCCAACAAGACATCGAGCGCTTTCTCTATTAAGATCTTTGGATTCTTCTCCGTTGCGGTATGTTTCCGAAAAGTTATCGTTTTCTTATTACTGCCGATTTGGACATAATAATCGTTTTTTAATCCAAGCATCCTCTGATCATCTAAATAAACATGTAGCCGGATATGGTTTTGATCGCTTGGTTTGAAATCCATCCGAATCTCAAATTCCCATTCCATTGTAGCGGAATAAACGAGAGGAGTTTCTATGGAAACACTTTTCCGGGTAGGATCCGCACGTGAGACCAGCCATCCGTTCTCAATCACAAAGCAATCTAAATCACCCGTCCAAGGGTTATCCGATGTAATCTCCGGTCCATTAAACGGTTCTTTTAACTGGGGATAAGCGCAAAGCGGAAGTAAAAACGCAAGAATTAATAATAATTGTTTCATAGCTATATCGTTTTAGTTATAAATTTCTCTATCTTTGCACCCTAATAAGTTACAACTGTAAATAATAGGGCGCAAAAGGCAAAAATATGAAAGCCCTTTACAGACAGCAAAGTTATAACTATTTTACATTATTCAAATTAAATCAGTGCTCAAAATGAAAGTAGCAATTGTTGGTGTAAGTGGAGCCGTAGGACAGGAGTTCCTGCGTGTACTCGACCAGAGAAACTTCCCGATGGATGAGCTGGTACTTTTTGGCTCATCTCGTAGTGCCGGACGTGTTTATACCTTCCGTGGTAAACAGTATACCGTTAAGGAACTGAAGCATAACGACGACTTTAAGGGAATCGATGTTGCTTTTGTTTCAGCCGGAGGTGGTACTTCCAAGGAGTTTGAGAAGACGATCACGAAACATGGTACGGTGATGATCGATAACTCCAGTGCGTTCCGTATGGACGAGGATGTTCCATTGGTCGTACCGGAAGTAAACCCGGAGGATGCCTTGAATCGTCCTCGTGGCGTGATCGCTAACCCGAATTGTACCACGATCCAGATGGTTGTAGCGTTGAAGGCGATCGAGAACTTATCTCATATCAAGCGTGTTCACGTATCTACTTATCAAGCTGCCAGTGGAGCGGGCGCTACCGCTATGGCTGAGTTGGTAAAACAATATGAGCAATTATTAAAGGGCGAGGAGCCTACAGTAGAGAAATTCGCTTATCAATTGGCATATAACGTAATCCCTCACGTAGACGTATTCACGGAAAACGGCTATACGAAAGAGGAGATGAAGATGTATAACGAGACCCGTAAGATCATGCACTCGGATATCGAGGTGAGCGCTACTTGTGTTCGCGTACCGGTTATGCGTGCGCATAGCGAATCTACTTGGGTAGAGACAGAGCGTCCGATCAGCGTGGAAGAGGCTCGCAAGGCTTTCGCCGAGGCTGAGGGTGTGGTATTGCAGGATGAACCGGCAAACAAGGATTATCCGATGCCGTTGTTCGTAGCGGATCACGATCCGGTTTACGTAGGCCGTATCCGTAAGGATATCAGCAACCCGAATGGTTTGACATTCTGGACTGTGAGCGACCAGATCAAGAAAGGCGCCGCTTTGAACGCCGTACAAATCGCCGAGTACTTGCTAAAGGTGGGTAATATCAAATAACAGACAACTTTGTAAATTCTATATATGCGGAAGCGGGATCAAGAGAACACTCTTATCCCGCTTTTTTATGCTTAGCGTAATTCCTCCATGCCTTCTCAAAACATATAAATCAATACGCCCAATACCCGATGGTTGGTTATCGAATGTGTGTCATGAATCCGTCCACCATCCTGCAAATCCACATTACCATACCATGCAATGGAAGGACTGTATTCAATACCCAGTTTCCAGTGCGGGAGGTTATACGAAAGCTGCAGGTTGGTCGTAAATACCTGATCTACGTCCAGACCTACGCCATAGGTTTTGCCTACCAGTGCCTCATTCGCTCCCAAGTTCTTCAAATAGCCTAAGAACAAACCCGGTTTCCATTTCTTTCCGTACACGATATTCAACCAAGAAGTTGAGAAAAGATACGGTGAATATTCCTGTTCGCCGGTACGTAGGTCGATAGAGGTGACGCCGTAACCACCCAACATACAAGTCTGCGTCAAGTTAGAAGCCAGCAATGTTTTCGCCATCACCAACCAATTCGCGTCCTGATATTTCACGTGCGCCTCGCCGGATACGGAAGTAACCCGCTCGCTGACTTTATAAATCTTGCCATCCACCTCGTTCTGCGTTCTCGGCACTAACGACAAGATTTCCATACCGGCTCCTACCTGCCAACCGGGTTTCTTATAATCCACCCCGAGATAGACTTCCGGTACGCAACTGTTCTTGATATATTCCTCACTCTTTCCATTCGGTCCGGCCGATAGATATTGCAACTGCCATAGGACCGACCCGGTCAATTGCCACCCATTGTCCGTATAACGATAACGAATTTGCGGGCTGCGGTTAAACGGTTGGAACGGAGCGCCGGTAGAAAGATTCAACATCTGTGGAAAGACCTCGCCAAATAGCGGATGCCACGTCTGTCCGATCAAGACAGCGGACTTGCCCCAATCCAGATTCACATAGGCATGACGGATACGGAGCACCGCCCAATTGCTACCCGAGCCCCGGAAATCGGCCTCCAGTTTCAAGGAAGTCTTGGCCGACCCAACCTTCGGTCCTTGTATATCGATTCCCAAACGGGAGTAAAGCAGGTAAAAACTACCGTTCGGACTAGCGTTCAAGTCCTTGCCATCCGCATCCAACGCCACGTCCTTCGGATATAGGTGGAACAAACCATCCACGATCTCGGCATTCGCACGGGAATTATAGAACAAGTCTCCACGTACCTGTCCGTAAAATTTGTAAGAGAAGTTTTTCTTTTGCGCCTGTACGCATACCGCCATACATAGGCCGATCAAAAGAAGCAAGTTGCGTTTCATTTCCATTCCGGTCAATCTATCTTTAAAAATGATACATCATCAAACCTAATATACGATGATTCGTTATCGCATGTGTTTGCTCGATACGTCCGCTCTCTAAGTCGGTCGTGCCATAATAAGCTGTCGCCGGACAATACTCGAAACCGAACTTCCAATGCGGTAAATTATACGATACGTTTAAGCTGACGGTTATTAATTGATCGATATCCAATCCCATACCATACACCTTATCCGCTGAGACCAAGGACTTCCCGGTTCCCAAATTCTTCGTATATCCGACGAAAACACCCGGTCTCCATTTCGTTCCGTAGGCGAAATTCACCCATGTCGTAGAATGGCGAAAAGGCGTATATCCCTGTTCGCCCGTACGGGAGTCCACCGAACTCACCCCGTAACCGCCCAATAAAGCGGTATGATCCAAGGCAGAAGCCATCAAGGTTTTCGCCGCAAAGGTATAGTTTCTTCCGCTATACTTCAAATGTGCCTCGTAAGAGAATGCGGTCATTCGCTCGTTCACCTTAAAAGTTTGCTCCTTCCATTCCGTGGAAGTACGGGGTTTTAAGGAGATCATATGAGCGCCGAGCCCCATCAACCAACCATCCGCAGGGGTAAAATCCGCCCCCACGAACATCTCCGGAATGCAGCTATTCTTGATATAATCCTCGCTCATGCCTTTCGGTCCGCTGGAAAGGTATTGTAATTGCCACAACACGGAAGCCGTCAATTGTACCCGGCTATTCGCCTTATACTGGTAACGGATCTGAGGGCTACGGTTGAAAGGCTGGAACGGCGCTCCGGTGGAAAGATTCAAGACATCCGGCATCACGGCGCCAAACAAGGGATGCCACGTGATCCCTACTAATACCGCCGATTTTCCCCAATCCAAGTTTACGTATGCCTGCCGGATACGTAACATCGTATTACTACCGGAAAAACCGCCGAAGTCCGTCTCTATCTTAGCGGAGGAACGAGCCTTGCCAATATCGGGACCCGTCACGTCCAAACCCAAGCGGGAAGTGAACGTATAGAAACTGCCATTCGGCGTGGCGTTCAAATCCTTGCCATCCGCATCAAAACTCTTATCCAAAGGATAGAGATAAAAGTTCCCATCGATCGGAGCCATATTAGCCCGGGAATTGTAGAAAAGATCTCCACGGACGAAGCCGTAGAATTTGTAAGTGAAGTTTTTTCTTTGCGCTGTCGTAGAAAATAAGGCTAGCATCCCCACGAGCAACAGGGTAATCCGTCTCATTATAATTCAGTTTGTTATTTTTCTTACCTTATAAGCTGCGAATGTATATATTTTTATGGATTCAATTTGAGGAAACGAAATATTATTTGTTCCTTTGCTTCCAAGTTGTAAGCCTTAATGGTCAAATTAGATTAATATTGTAAACACCAGATAAAGAAAATGAGTACTAAAAAGTTTTTGCTAGAAGAAAAAGATATACCTACGGCATGGTATAATATCGTAGCGGATATGAAGAACAAACCGCTGCCAATCTTAAATCCACAAACTAAACAGCCCTTAAAGGAGGAAGATTTATATCCTCTATTCTCGAAAGGCGTCTCTCATCAAGAAATGAACACGACAGACGCATGGATCGAGATCCCCGATGAAGTACGCGAGCTTTATAAGGTATGGCGACCGACTCCGTTAGTTCGTGCCACCGGATTGGAAAAAGCTCTGGATACGCCCGCTCATATCTATTTCAAGAACGAGAGTGTAAGCCCGATCGGTTCACATAAGTTGAATTCGGCTTTGGCTCAGGCTTATTATTGTAAACAAGAGGGTACGACAAATATCACGACCGAGACAGGCGCCGGACAATGGGGTGCCGCTCTTTCTTACGCGGCAAAAGCTTTCGGCTTGGAACTTGCCGTTTATATGGTAAAGGTTAGTTACCACCAGAAGCCCTACCGTCGTTCGATCATGCAGACTTTCGGAGCGCAAGTGATCGCCTCCCCGAGTATGAGTACGAAAGCCGGACGTAAGATCTTGACAGACCATCCTAATTATCAAGGTAGTCTAGGTACCGCTATCTCCGAGGCGGTAGAGTTGGCCATGCAGACACCGAACTGTAAATATACATTAGGTAGCGTATTAAACCACGTTATGCTGCATCAGACCGTTATCGGACTGGAAGCCGAGAAACAAATGGAAATGGCTGGCGAGTACCCCGATGTCGTTATCGGTTGTTTCGGTGGTGGTTCCAACTTCTCCGGTATCACATTCCCATTCCTGCGCCATAAACTAACGGAAGGTAAGGATATCCGGGTTATAGCAGCGGAACCGGCATCTTGCCCGAAACTTACAAGAGGGCAATTCCAATATGACTTCGGAGATGAGGCTGGCTATACCCCGCTAATCCCGATGTTTACGTTGGGACATAATTTCTCTCCAGCGAATATCCATGCGGGAGGTTTGCGTTATCATGGCGCCGGCTCCATCGTCAGCCAGTTGATGAAAGACGAATTGATGAGCGCCGTGGATATCAAGCAATTGGATACCTTCAAGGCCGCTACCTTATTCGCACAAGCGGAAGGAATCATACCGGCCCCGGAATCATCCCACGCTATCGCCGCGGCTATCCATGAGGCAGAGCAAGCCAAGATCGAAGGTAAACCTCGTACGATCTTGTTCAACTTATCGGGGCACGGCTTGATCGATATGGCCGCCTACGACCAATATCTATCCGGTGATCTAACAAACTATGAGGTAACGGATGAGGAAGTAGCTAACAATTTGAAAGATTTGGAGAAAATCATCTGATAAAAACAAGAAAAGGGGCGATACCAAATCGCCCCTTTCCCCTATTTGTCTATGAAAGTCTTAATTTAAAGTATGTATTATGAGAAAATTTCTTCGTAATTAGTACTCGGGATAATCATGTTCTGGACATTTAAGCTAAAGTTTTTCTTTTTCTTATCCCACATACCGTAATTTGTCTTTATCTCTCCACTTTGATCATCATATTGATAAGTGATCTGATAGAATGGAACCCATTCGTCGTTTGTCCGATCCCAACGAAACGCTTTCTTCTCGGAAACCTTGCCGTTCTCGTTGTACTGGAACTCATATCTTACCTGTTTGTTCAACAGTCCGTTTTCCTGTAAGAATACCACTTTAGAAATAATCTTACCATTCTCCTCTTTTGTATCATATAGATAATCTTTAGGAGACGCTGCGCTTATCGCTAAACTACACATGAAAGTAAAAACTAGCGCAAGAATACTTTTACCCCAAACTGATGTCTTCATACTATTTTAATTTATAAGGTTACTATCATTTTGTACCGCGAAGTAAGGAAGTTTCCCGACAATCACCAAAAGCAAAGTGACAAATCGTTAGCAATATCACAATATTTAACACATTCAAGACCTTCATTCCCTTCGATTCCCCTATGTTTACTGACATATTGTAAACCAAATCGTAAGTTCCCCCGATTTTTAAATATCTATTATTTACCACCAGCCGGATGTAACTTTCAAAAGAAAACTTTAGACACCGCTTTTTTAATAAATTAAAAATCTATTGATTAATAAATATATTCTTACCTTTGCGAAGGTAGAATGCAAATTGAATTCTACAGAACCTAAAATCCTCCGTAAAATGAAAACGACCGCCATCTTATTTCTTGCCTATCTGGCTTTATGCGTTCAGTGCTCAGTGCCGGAAAACAAGAGCACGAAAAAAGAGATTAGTACTCAGCCGATAAAGGTGGGTGTATTCGATGGGCATGGAGGAGCACAGACCTGTATTTGGGAAACTGTCGCCGCTATCCGGCTGGACCCGGAAATGGAGGTATGTACCATTACTACAGCAGATATAGCTAATAATGTGCTCGATTCGATCGACGCTATTATTATCCCGGGAGGAAGTGGCAAAAGTCAGTACTTAAACCTAGGGACCTTAAATCAACAACGTATCAAGGACTTCATCGCTAAAGGTAAAGGGGCTGTCGGGATCTGTGCCGGAGCCTATCTATTCTCGAATACTCCCGATTACACCTGTATACAGCTAAATGGACAGCAAGCGATCGACATCGAGCATGACAACCGAGGGCATGGATTAGCGAAATTCACCTTATGCGAGGAGGGTAAGAAGATATTCCCCGAATTAGCCGACCGCGATACGAGTTTCGTCATTTACTATGAGGGACCGGTATTTATAAACAATCCGGCTGATACGATCCAAAGCAACACGCTTGCCATCATGGAAAGCGATGTGCATGAGGAAGGAAACGCCCCGGCTAATATGACAAACGGTAAGCCATTCTTCGTAGCCAATAACTACGGGAAAGGGCGTGTTTTTAGTTCCATTGCCCACCCCGAAGGTACTCCCGGCATGATGTGGATGATCCCCCGGATGGTACGTTGGACCTTGAATAAGCCTTTTATCCCTTATCAATCCTCCGCCGTACGTCCAGACCTGTTCAATCATGAATCATTAATGGCTACCGATGATTTAAAGCAGGAAGAAAAAGCCTTTCAAATCCTTTTAAGCGGAGAAAGCGAGCAAAAGGTTGCCGCCTTGGATTGGCTGGAAGCACATCATTCATGGGACGCCAAACGATGGGTACAAGGATTGCTTTATGACGCTTCACCCGCCGTCCGTATCCGGGCAGCCCGGTATATAGCGGATACCCATTACTTACCTTTCTTACCCAATTTACAGGCGGCCTACCGGACAGAAACCGATAAGGCGACCCAAGAAGAGTTAAAGACGCAGCTGGAGAAACTAACAGCCCTACTTCCTTAGGCTAGGGAGATTTAAACTCTCCCTAGATATTCATCTACCGTATAGTTTAAGAAACGATTGAATGGTAATAACAATTTAAAGTCATCCACCGCCTTATCCATCCAATCCGTAGCGTAAAAGAAATTATCCGGCTTATAAGACACCACGCTGAAATCCTTATGCTTCATGATATAACCATAAGGGGAATCCATTGGATAGCCGGCAGGCATGCGTTTCAGCATCTCCCCCTCTAACACCGGGAATGTTTTCTTAAATGTAGGTTCCTCGATAATAGCCGTAAATTCCTCGATATGATCGTATATATCCTGACGAAGTTTCTTTAATAGCGCAGGTGGCGGGCACCATACACCTCCGGAAAGCAAGCAGCCTCCCGGCTCCAGATGGATATAATAACCACCCCGTTCGCTGGCACGACCACCTTGGGAGATGTAAGCGGCGAAATGACATTTATAAGGAGTCTTATCCGGAGAGAAACGGATATCCCTGTATATCCGGAACAAACAATCTTTCGCCTCCAACCCGGCTACCTCGGGATCGAATAAGGAGATACGACCTATTAAATCTTGTACCTCATCGATAAACCCCTTACGTAGCGCATCGTAACGATTTTTATTGTCTTGGAACCATTCCCGATTGTTATGGCTCCTCAACTCTGTCAAGAACTCTATGATCTGTTCATTCATAACTTTCTATTTTTAATCCTTACAAATGTAAGAAATATTAGAAACTGTAACCCAGATTCAGATAAAATTGCAGGTTATTATTCCGGTTCGACAATCCGAAGTTCGTATTCATCGGACCGAACATACTATTATAGGCATAACCGATGCTGCCTCCCCATACACTTTCTCCCTTGAGCAGGTCGAAGAAATTATCCTCATGGATCGCATAGTTGGCTATCAATGAGATATAGTGCCGCTGCCCGATACGCTGACGTAAGTTCAAACGGACGATCGCCACGGAATTATCGAATATCTCCATCCGATTGATCCCCGCGAACGGTAACTGCTGGGGAAGGTACCTTTCCGGCATATCGCCTCCCACCACATTCAAAAAGGGATAAGCCGGATCTTTCCCGATCAACACGCGACCATCGATAGACGGCAACAGACTCAAATGGGAAGTCAGCGGCAATACTGAAAGGAAACTGAGTTTCAAAGCGGAGAAGAAGGTATGTCCCTTATAAGTCACGAAGTTATCCGTATAAATGGAATAATCCGCTTGCAGAGAAACGCCTTTACTCGGGAAGTAACGGCGGTCCAAGGTTTCCAGATGGGCCTGAGCGAAGTAACTGATAAAGCCTTCCGGTTTTACTTGATACTTTTGGTTTTCCGCCGTATAAAGGAATGAGTTATAATCAAAATACTCATAACGGGCTCCTAGCTTCAACTTGAAATTCAGCCAGTTCATGTCCGAATATCCAAGTTCCACGAAATGATGGCGATACGTCGTATTCACGATTTTATCCCCCCGGTTATAGACGTCGAGATCATGGTACGTGAACATGTAAGACAGGTTGATGTTACGCAAGGGATTACGCTCTATCGCATAGTCCACTCGCCCATACATACGTTTCCCGATCCTTCCCGTTACGGAGAACTTCGAATGGTAACGAGCCCGATTGTCAAAAGTAGCATTCAGCAACAGGGCGACGATATCCTCACTATTAAAATTCAAGCCCACATTAATCGCACTATTTGATTTTTCCTGTACCGTAAGCACCAAATCCTCCTGCCTCTCACCGACCAATTTATAGCTCACATTCGAGTAAAGATTTGTACCGATCACGATAGACATGGCTTCCTGCAATTTCTTCACGGTAAGCAAGCTATTCTCTTTCAAGCCGCTGATTTGCGTCAACCATTTCTCATCACGAGGATCTATACCTTCAAACAAGACACGCCGGATATGAAACGTATCGGTAGGGGCTACCGGATAGGAATGTACTAATCTCTTTCGGTGCATATCCGAACTATCGGATAAACCAATCTTCTTCTTTAAGGCAAGAATCTCATCCCATTGCTTGCGGGCGACTTGCTCACCCCGGTCAATCAAGGTATCCAAGGCCGTCTCCCCAAAACTAGCGGAATTATAAGGGTCTGTATTCGGGCGGAACAACAGATCGGTTTGTTCCTTATTCGGTCCGTATTTCTCATAACCATGCAAGGCGACGATCTGCCCTACGATATCCCAAGGGGTATTTATCCGCTCCAACTGTTTCAAGTCGCTAGTACCCAGATCTACGCCAATAATGATATCCGCCCCCATATCCCGTGCGACATCCGCCGGATAGTTATTCTTGATCCCACCATCTACCAACACCATGCTATCCAAACGTACCGGCGCGAACACGGCAGGAATCGCCATACTGGCACGCATTGCCAACGGAAGACTTCCACGATGGAAAACATATTCTTGCCCGTCCACCACATTCAACGCCACACAAGCGAAAGGTATATTCAATTGATTAAAATCTACGGAATCATGATAACCGATCGTTAAATCAGAGAAAAGGTTCTGGAGATTTTGACCTTTTATCATCCCTTGGATCGTTATCTCCTTTTTACTCCGGCCAAAAGGAAGGGAAAAGACATATCGCTCGGAATTCTCTTTCTCCGGAAAAGTAAGGTTACTACGTTTCACACGGTCACTTAGCAACATGCTCCAATCCTGCCAACGTACCATGCTATCGATCTCAGCGGCAGTATAGCCAACGGAATACAAGCCACCAACGATAGCTCCCATACTGGTTCCGGCAATATAATCAATCGGGATGCCGGCCTCCTCCAATACCTTCAACACCCCGATATGAGCGACACCTTTCGCCCCACCGCCTCCCAGCACCAAGCCTACCTTTTTCCGCTCAGCCATCACAGAAGGCACCAACATCAACCCAACCAACCACAATAAAAGGAACTTCCTCATCTAGATATTCTTTCCGGCAAATGTAGCTGGTTTACTCGAAAACGCAAACGGATTCATCTAGAATAAAACGTATGTTTACCTATATATAAAGTTTATCGCTATCTCATCTATTCTATAAACCATGCCGTGAACTGTATAAACCAAGGCGTGGTCTGCACATTCCACGGCGTGGTTTATACAGTTCACGGCGCTGATTTAAGAATAAATACTTATTCGCTATGGAATGTATAGGTTATCGGAGAACTATTTCAACAAGAGAGGAACATTTTATTTCCGGAACATAAGCGGGCAATCGATAGTATTTGATACGGCCTCCCTAAAATTAATAGGCATTTCTCGCTAAAATCGATTTACGTATTATGAATCAAGTATGTACGTGTTTATCAAAAAATAATATAGCCATCAACTTACTTTTTTCCAGCAAGGTAGCAGCCGGAGCAATATATTACTTTTTCTTTTTCAGCAGCATGACCACAGGATTCGACTCTTCATCCAAGTTTGCGGCGATCTCCTTCAACTTTCCTTTTAGCTGGCCTTTCTCGTAAGCCTCAACTAAGTCCGGGGCATCTAGAGTTTGGCAGATAGCTATTTCGGGGTTTCTTGGCTCTGATGTTAGAGAGACTTCTTCCTTATTGATGAAATCATCATTGTATAGAATATAGCTGAATAAGGCATTTTCTTGTTTATCATACACCAGATCTTCACCAAGGAAACCTTTAAACGTCGTAAAGTCAACCTCTTTTCTCATGGTTCTCATGAAACAGTAGCGATCGGTGATGACGGTTGGAAAAAGAAATACTTTAGTATCCATGGAGGATATGGAAGGGCTTCTTACGATAAAAGGACTCAGATTACCATCCGGCAAGTAATGGAATATGGTATCAGACGATGTATTGACAAGTATCCATTTATCCCGATCCGGGAACGTAAGATAAAATTCCGGCGTAATGATAAACTCCCCTTCTGTTACAACCGGAGTCTCAGTCCCCTTAGAGGGAATTTGGATCTCATGAATGATACGGCCATCTTGCTTGGAAATAATCAAATGACACTCCCGCTTGCCTTTTTCCGATGGATAACTCTTATAGCAAATCAAATGATCACGATCATAATTAAATATATAATTATAATAACTGGTATCCGTGAACTTAAAACTCCTTTTATAGTTTCCCAATAAGTCATAGACACCTATTTTTCTCGCCGGATTATCCTTGACGAATATCTCATCGTTATCCTCATCCAAGACAAGCCCTGTAAGTTGCGTGTATTCCTCACCGCTTTGCCCTAAACGGTTTATCTTCCTTAGTCCCTTTCCGTTTCTATCGAAAACAAGAATATCCCCATCACTGCCCCGATTCGTCACCAGCATGATATCCTTTCCGATCGCTTTCACGGCACCTTTAGTTATAAAATCATCCGTGGTTTCCAACGCGATGTATTCCACGTCCATGAGGTCTTGAAGTATCAGTTCCTTTTCCGGATAATCGGCCATGACATCAACCCTTATAAGGTTATCGACAGAGGAAGCGGACCGATTGCCACATCCCATACATCCGACTAAAGCGAGCAGCATAGCCACTGCGTTCGTAGTTAATTTTCTCATTTTCATAATGTTTAAAGTCTTTCGTTCGATGTCATTTCTTGCTCTTTAGCGCTTTCTCTTTGTTCATCATCCGTATCATCTCTTTTACCTCATCGGATGTCTCCGGCAGTTGTTGGATCAGAGATTGGAGTTCATTTATAGAAAGCTGGCTTTTCCGGTTATCTGGAGCCAGCATGGTTTGCTCCGTGATACCCCGTTTGGACATATCCGAATTTAATGACTCCAAGAAAGGCCGGGTAAAAGTCAAGTTACTCAGATCCGACTCGTTTTTCAACAGTTCCTTTGCGTAAGTCACTTGAGCGAATACACCTCTCTGTAGCTCCTCCGCATTCTTGAATCCGGAGATATCCGGATGGCTATATAGGTTCGCGATCTCACGAAGCAATTCTACACGAGTACCCTTCACCTTCCACGCCCGATAAAGCAGACGGGCCGCCTCCTCTATCTTACCCGAGCTTCTGGCGCTCATGGCACGAATCTCCATGACCATCTCCGATTCCTCCGGCAATTGATTGATCAGGTTACGCAAATCCACGATAGAGATCTTGCTCTTTTTCCCATCCGGGTCTATCATAGTCTCCTCCGCCACATTACGGAAAAACATATCCTCATAGAAGGATTGCAGAAGCGCCCGGCTAAACACCATCGTCCTCTCGTCCGCTTTTTTCTTTAAGCTCTCATTCATATAAAGTACCAAGATAAAAAGACCTCGCTGGCGATCCTCCTCGCTCTGGAATTTAGACACGTCAATCTCACTATACATATGCGAGATCGCCGCTAGGAAATCCAGTCGTTCCGGATTCTTCTTCCATGCCTCATAGTAGAGACGGGACGCTTCCTTGTATCTCCCGTCTTTTTGGTAAGTCTCCGCACGGAAGGCCAATAATTGATTTACCAAGAAACGATTGGGCTCCAATCCCTTTTCCGCCCGGTCAAATAAATCGTAAGCCCGTTTCCGGTCATACGTCTTACCCAAGGCGGAACCCAATAAGAGGCATACCTCGACCGAGGTCGTATCCTGCTCATATGCCATATCCAAGATATCTACCGAGGGCATATACAGACCGGCATAATACTTCGAGGCTCCCCCATATTTCAAGGTAAGGTAGGTGGAATCACCATCAGCCAACAAACTGGAATAGACAGAATCCGCCTGAACAAATTGTTTCACGATATATAGCCCCAATCCTTTACTACGCAATAATTGACGATTCCCGGGATTATAAAACAAGGCGGTATCGCAAATCGCTATTCCTTCCGATATATAATCCGGGCTACTAGCCCCCATCCGATACAATGAATTCACTAACGCAACCGCCAACCCCGCATTCTCACGATTCAAGTTATACGCCTGAAAATAAGCGGTCGTAGCAGAAGGATATTGTTCCATTCGAGTATAGCAATCGCCAATCGCACGGTATAAGACAGTATTATCCTCATTCTGAGCTTGCAATTTCTCATAGGCATCAACTGCTTTCTCATACTCCCCCAATTGGAAATACAGACGTGCCAACTGATAATTAGCGTAGAAGTTCGAGCTATCGGCGGATAATACCTGATGAAAATATCGCTCGGCATCCTCCGCACGGCCTAAGTTCGTCGCCGTCCGAGCCAAGATGTTTAAGATATCCAAGTTCGTCGTATCCATAGAAAAGCAAAGACGGTAATAGTCATAAGCCTTCTGATACCGAAGCATACCCTCATAAGCCTGCCCGATAGCGTTCATAATCTCATAATTCGAAGAATCAGCTAGTGTAAGGCTATCAGCATGAGCGATCACAGCCGCATATTGCTTACGGTTCACCAAGTCTTGCCAATTAAACTCTTGAGCATTCCCGGGAAAAATAAGGCAACAAAGTAACAGAACTGTAACTAAATTACATTTCGCATTCATATCTGTATATTTTTAAGATTACTGATTAAGCGACCAACATAGCCTCTATTCTTATTTCACTGTAACCGGAAAGTAATAGGCACCGTATATAAGACGCGGACCGCCTTTCCGTCCTGACGACCGGGAGTCCACCGGGGCATCATTCCGATGACTCGCAAAGCTTCCGCATCCAAGGAGGGATCTATTCCCCGTATGATTTTAGGTTCCACGATATTTCCTTTCTTATCTACCACAAACGAACAGATCACACGACCTTGCACTCCCGCTTCCTGCGCATCCGTCGGATACTTTATGCTTTGAGCGATAAACTTTAATAATTCATGATCCCCTCCGGGATATTGCGGCATCACGTCCACTACCGTCAAAGTCTCTTCCTTCGTTTCTACTACCGGACTTTTCAAACGGAACGTAATCGGGACCGTATATTTCACGGCGACCGCCTTTCCACGTTGCATTCCCGGATTCCAGCGAGGCATAGTGTTTATTACCCTTACGGCCTCCTCATTCAATAAAGGAGTCACTCCCCGAAGCACCTCCGGATTATTGACGGAACCATCACGCCCGACGATAAACGAGCAGATTACACGCCCTTGCTCCCCGTTATCCTGACTCTCTTTCGGATACTTTATATTCGTGGCTATGTATTTCAACAACTCCGCATCCCCACCCGGAAAACTAGGCATCTTCTCTACCACGGTAAATACTTGCTCGTTCATCTCACGGGATTTGGAAGATAAGGACAAATGGGTATTATTTGTCATATCAGCAGCCAAGACCTCTTGGGACTCCCTTCCTTGATAGCTGCATCGCAAAATCGCATTCGCAGGAACCTCCAAAGAGAAAGCCCCTTTCCTATCCGTGATAGTCCCCTCTTTACCGCCCTTCACCACAACTGATGCCCCGATCAAAGGCTGCCCGGTCTCATCAACCAGAATGCCCGTAGCCGTCACCATAGCGTTCGAGACCGTAGCCTCATTCGCCAGACGGACAGTCAAACGCGCTACCGCCTCGATATTACTTAACAGCATCAAGATCCCTACCAATGGAATAAATATCAGATATTTCGTACGTACGATACCCGGGCTCCGCTTCTTGTTCATCATCATAATCCGGTTCTTCAGATGCAGCACATTGAAACTATTATACAAAGTAGTAACGGACTGATGATGAGCCAATCCCAATAAATGGTATTGATAGCTCTTACTATCGTAACCGGACTGGATCACCGTGTTATCCGCCAGATACTCCAGATTATGCCTAACCTCACGCTTCAATAACCATACAAAAGGATTGAACCAGCAAGCCATACACATCATCTCGCTCAAGATCACGTCAATCGAGTGCCATTGGGATACGTGCGTACATTCATGTGTCAATATCTCATCCGTTTCCTTATCCGAATGACTCTCCGGATGCAAGAAGACCATACGGAAAAAGGAGAATGGCCCGGCGGCCTTCCGCAACGCATAAACCGGAGTTTTATGAATAACAACACGCTCACAGGTATGAGCCAACCATAAGATACTGCTTAATTGCACGAGAAAACGTCCGCATAAGAACGCTACGATCCCCCAATAAATAAACCCCAAAGATCCCAGCAACCATCCATACCAATCCACGGACGCCGCGGCATCCGCTTTCGCCGTCGCCTCAGGCAACATAGCGGAATACATATAAATCACGTCCGCTATAGGCTCTTGTTGCCTTACCCAATCTTGGATGTTCAGCAAAGGATAAAACAGAGCCAAGCCAAAGAACGCCAGCAAGATCGCACGACGTAGCTTGAAGAACGTGTCCTTATAGAAGAACAACCGGTAGAAGGCGTAAAAGAGTACAAAGGCTACATTTACCTTCAATAAGTAGGCAAATTCCGGTGTCATGGTATGTGGGATTTAGGTTATTCTTTTCCTTTCTCAATCAAATCGATGATATCCTTTAGATCATCCGTAGAGATTTTCTGATCTTTCGCAAAGAAAGAAACCATTTCTTTATACGAGTTAGCGAAATAATTCGTTACCACGCCGCCAAGGAACGTACGTTTATATTCCGTTTCCTCTATCAAAGGACGGTATTCATACGTATTTCCATAACGTTTCGCCTTCACGTACTTCTTTCGCTCCAGATTCTTGATCACGGAAGCGAGCGTCGTATAAGGAGGTTTCGGGTCCTCGTATTTGGCCAGCACATCTTTCACAAAACAAGGACCGATCCGCCAAATCCAGCGCATCGCCTCTTCTTCCTGCATCGTTAGCTTCTCCATAAATCTTATCCTTTTATTTAATGTATATCTACAAAGCTACGAAATAGTCGTAAACAGCATGCGGAAGGCACGTTAATTAACATTAAATAAGAATCACAAGACCTGCAATCGTGAATTATTGCAACTTAAATGTGATCGGCACCGTATATTTCACGGCTACCGGCTCGCCTTTTTGGGTGCCCGGTGTCCAACGAGGCATCATTTGCAAGACCCGAACCGCCTCTTGGTCTAATGCCGGGGAGATTCCTCTAAGGACCTTGTAATTCGTAAGCGTTCCATCCTTCGTTACCACAAACGAACAAATCACACGGCCTTGCTCCCCTTTCTCTTGGCTCTCTTGTGGATACTTTACATTCTTGGCTATAAATTTCAAAAGCTCCGCATCACCGCCGGGAAACTTCGGCATCACCTCTACCACCCTAAATACCTGCTCTCCATTTTCCAGCGTATCTTCGTCCTCCGCTTGTACCTGCACTTGCTCTTTTTCCTTTGCAACATCTGTCGGTACACTGTCTTCTTTTTGTTCCGAAGACTGCCCACATCCTACACACATCGCCAAAGCGAACAGGATGATCATTGTGTTCATAATTGCCTTTTTCATTTTCAATCAGTTTTAAAGTTATTACTTAACCTTCGCAAACTTACGAAATATTCGTACGTCTATATTCTAAAGGCAGTTAATTAACATTAAACCCAAACAAAAAATTCAATATAGAGCTATTTAAACTGAAAATTCTCTTTCCTGAAATCCGAAGGGGAAATACCGATTATTTTCGTAAACACACGAGTAAAATAATAGGCATCCGTAAAACCCAACATATAAGCTATCTGATTAATCCTCAGATCGGTCTTTATAAGGTATAAACAGGCGCTATTAATTTTCATCCTCATAAAGTAGTCCATAGGGGCATATCCGGTCTCCTTCACGAACTTACGATAAAAATAGGAGGGCGAATAGCCTACATACGCCGCCAGATCATCGACCGTTAATTTCTTATTCAGGTTCTCGTTCATATAATATGTCGCACGATTGATAATGCTTTCCGCATACTCACTGGGAGATCTCCCGTTTCGATACTGTTCCAGATATAGGAACGTAGCTAAGAAATGAGCGAAGCAAACGTTCGCATAATTCAAATTCTCCTGAGAAAAACCATTTTTCAAGATCATATAAATCTCATCAAACAATTTGATCCGTTCCTCTATCCGAGAGGTATCCGAAGGAGTGATAGAAGTAGGAACATAAAACTTCTTCGAATACAAGGGAGCCTTGTCGCCTAAAAAATGTATCCAGTAGATACTCCACGGCGATATATCAGAGGCACCATAACTATGTTGGATGCAAGGAGGAAGTATAATGAATTGATTAGCGGTCAAAGTATACTTCTTTCCGTTAAGAATTATCCATCCCTCTCCTTCCGTACAATAAATAAGAATATACTGTTCGCAACCTGTCGGGCGATTTATATAATGATGTAAGGCACGGGAGAAAAAGCCCAATGAATACACATATAAATCCCCGGTTAATGGACTATCCTTAATCCTATCCAACAACTCTAACGGAAGATAAATAAACCTCTCTCCCGGAAAACCTAACGCACGCTGAATCATATATATCTCCTTTCCTATTCGTCACAAAGAAAGCAATAATTGTCCATTCCAGAGGTTGTTTTCATCTATTTTTATGCCAATAGAGAAGCCATACATTTGCGATATCAACTTAATCACAATATCATGAACTCAAAAAATAAAATACGAAAGGCAATAAACCATCAAACGACAGATGGAATCCCGGTAGATTTTGGGGCGACAACCGTCACAGGCATGCATTGCCGGATTGTAGAGGAATTACGCAAACATTACGGGTTACGAGAAAAGCCCGTAAAAATTATAGATCCTTTCCAGATGTTGGGAGAAATTGACGAGGAACTTCAAGAGATTATCGGTATTGATACGATCGGAGTATCCGGTCCTAAAGATATATTCAATAACGACGCATCGGAATTCCATGAGCAAATTACCCCTTGGGGACAACGAGTGATGATCGCCCACCCCATAAATTTAGCTACGGATAAGGAAGGCGATGTTTATATATATGCGGAAGGTGACACGAATTATCCACCAAGCGCCATTATGCCCGCCCAATGTTATTTCATCAATGCGATAGAAAGGCAACAACCTATCATTGAAGAGCAGTTAAATCCATCTGACAATTTAGAGGAGTACGGGCTTCTGTCTGATAAGGATTTAGCATGGATCAAGCAGGAAGTGGAACAAGCCTCCTCAACCGGGAAAGCTGTGGTAGCAGGTTTTGGGGGCACCGCATTAGGTGACGTAGCATTTATTCCCGGTATGGGACTAAAAAATCCGCATGGGATCCGAAGTGTCTCAGAATGGTATATCTCCACGATGATGAGACAAGAGTATATCCATACTGTTTTTGACCGGCAAATCACGATAGCGATCGAGAACTATAAGAAAATATGGGATACGGTTGGCGATAAAGTGGATGTGGTTTTTACTTGCGGCACAGATTTCGGTTGTCAGGATTCGCAATTCTGCTCAATCGATACTTTCAATGAATTATGGTTACCTCATTATAAGCGTATGAACGACTGGATCCATACACATACGACCTGGAAAGTATTCAAGCATTCATGTGGTGCCATCGTCCCCATCCTTCCGGGTATTATCGAAGCCGGCTTCGATATTATCAACCCCGTACAAATAAACGCGAAAAACATGGACCCGACATTCCTCAAAAAAGAATTTGGTTCCAAACTTACATTCTGGGGAGGAGGAATCGATACACAAAGAATTCTTCCTTATGCTTCTCCGAAGGAGGTATATGATCATGTATTACGTCAATGCGACATTTTGGGACAAGATGGCGGGTTCATTTTCAATTCAGTTCATAACATCCAAGCGAATGTTCCGGTAGAAAATGTCATCGCAATGATAGAAGCTTTATCATCCATAAATAATTAAGCACAATGAAACTAATAAATATGAATAAATGGGCGAATGAAATCATACAGGAAAAAAGCAGGATCGCTATTCCCATAATGACTCACCCCGGCATAGAAATGATCAATAAGAGCATTCTGCAAGCGGTTACGGATGGAGAAACACATTCGAAAGCCATAATAGCCTTAAATGAGAAATATCCATCAGCCGCAGCTACTGTCATCATGGATCTGACGGTTGAAGCAGAAGCCTTTGGATCGGAAATACGCTTTACCGAAAATGAAGTTCCTTCCGTGATCGGACGTCTGGTATACGATATCGACTCCGTAACTCAATTGAGGATTCCATCTTTAAACAACGGTCGCATTCCTGAATATTTAAAGGCAAATAGATTGACAGCCGAAAAGATTCAAGACAAACCGATTCTCGCAGGTTGTATCGGTCCTTATTCTCTTGCGGGCAGATTATTCGATATGACAGAAATCATGATGTCTATTTATATAGAACCGGATGTCATTCGTTTATTATTAGATAAGTGTACGCAATTTATCATTCAATATTGCATGGCCCTAAAAGATACTGGCGTAAACGGAGTTATCATGGCAGAGCCTGCCGCCGGCTTATTATCGAATGCGGATTGCAGGGAATTTTCATCCGTCTATATCAAGAAGGTGGTAGAGGCGGTACAAGATAAAGATTTTATAGTCGTCCTGCATAACTGCGGAAATACGGGTCATTGCACGGAAGCGATGCTTGAATCCGGGGCGAACGCTTACCATTTCGGTAATAAGGCATGTATGACAGAAACTTTAGAGAAATGCCCGAAAGATGTACTTGTCATGGGAAATCTGGACCCTGTAGGTATCTTTAAGATGTCCACCCCCAAACAAGTCTATGAGGCTACCCGGACTTTGCTGGAAGAGACCGCGGCATATCCGAACTTCATTTTATCATCCGGATGCGATATTCCCCCTTTAGTACCCGCAAATAATATCGACGCTTTTTATCAAGCCTTGGAAGAATACAATAACAATTAATCTATAAATCGAAATGAAAATGGTAGAACTACAAGAATTACATACGGCCATAGTGACGGGCAAACTGCCTTTAGCGATCAGTACGACTCAAAAGGCGATCGAAGAAGGTATCGAGCCACAAGTTATCATTAACGAATATATGGTAAAGGCTATGGAGGAAATAGGAACCCGGTTTGAGAACGGAAAAGCATTTGTGCCCGAACTATTGATGGCCGCACGAGCCATGAAAGGTTCCTTAGACTTATTAAAGCCCTATTTGGCGACAGAGACAAACAGATCCCCCGGCAAGATCGTCATCGGCACGGTAAAAGGAGATTTACATGATATCGGGAAAAACCTTGTTGCCTCCATGTTCGAAGGATGTGGTTTCGAGGTTATAAATCTGGGTGTTGATATCTCATCGGAAAAATTCGTGAAAGCCGTAGAGGAACATCACGCCAATATTATATGCATGTCCGCTTTGCTTACCACGACCATGAACTATATGAGAGAGGTCATTAAGGCTCTGGAGATTTCCGGACTACGCCAGAAAGTCAAGGTCATGATCGGCGGTGCTCCTATCACGGAACAATACGCGTTGGAAATAGGTGCCGACGGATATAGCGATAATGCTAATGCAGCCGTTGTCTTAGCAAAAAAATTAATCGCGTTATCATGATATACTCATTTGAGCTCCCGGCTTCCTCTCTTAGTCTCCGTAAAGAAGAAATTTACGAGGCTATGGGGTATGGTACACATGAACCAGACGAATCCGTGAAAATCCTGACAAGAGAATTATTGGCTGGAATTCCGGAAGATGTTATTGTCTCAGGGTACTTATCCACATTAGCCGCAGAAATACAGCAGGATTCAATCAGTATACAAAAAATGAATTTTCAAACAGGAAAGACAATAGCGAGTTTGATGAAACGGGCTGAACAAATAGCTGTTTTTGTCGCCACGGCAGGAAGGGGATTCGAACGTTGGAGCAAAAGTATCTCCCAAAAAGACGATTGGGCAGCTCTCTTCATTACTGATTCCATAGGGAGCTGCTTAGTAGAAAAGGCCGGTGATTATCTAGAAATCCAGCTCGAACAAAAAATCGAGAAAGGACTAAAACACACCAACCGTTTTAGTCCGGGGTACTGCGGATGGAATGTCACTGAACAACGAAAGCTGTTCTCCTTATTACCGGATAACATTCTAGGCATTCAACTTTCCGATAGCTGCATGATGTCTCCTATAAAGTCTATCAGCGGATTTATTGGAATTGGAAAGGAGGTACAGACTAAACGATACGGTTGCCAAATATGTGAATTACAAACTTGCTTTCGAAAAAACAAAAGAAAGAATTAATATGAGACGATCTATTGTATTATATCACATACTAATGTTTATCTCTTGCTCATTTAGCTTATTTGGGCAAAAACATATCCCAGTCAATCCCAAGGCATCGAAAGAGGCTTACCAATTACTGGAATTTCTCTATACCATACAGGCTAAACATTATACGCTGTCCGGACAACATAATTTCGTAAGCGATTTAAATCTATATGAAAACGCAGTCCGGAAAGTGACAGGAAAAACCCCCGTACTATGGGGTTCTGATTTCAGCTTTAATGTAAAAGGTGATAGCGCCCAGAATTATCAGCATTGCGGACCGATGAATCTTAGTACACCTTATAAGCCTTTCTCTTTCAATAATCGCAGGGACTCAAGCCTACGTGCGGACATGATAGCAGAGGCGATTCAACAATATAAACAAGGACGGATCATCACGTTAATGTGGCACGCATGTTTCCCTACGGATGGCGATGAATGCGATGGATCATCTATCTGGACTGGAGAAAACCGGATACCGGATGAGGCATGGGAAGAGTTAACCACTCCCGGCACCTTCTTGCATAAGGCGTGGCAACGTCAAGCCGATCGAATCGCTTCCTATCTCAAACAATTGCGGGATTTAGGTATCCCTGTTCTATGGCGTCCTTATCATGAGATGAACGGAAGCTGGTTCTGGTGGGGGGGCCATCCCGGTGAAAATGGTTACAAGAAGTTATGGATTATGATGTATGACTATTTCACCCATTATCATAAACTGAATAATCTTTTGTGGGTATGGAACGCAAGCGCTATCAGTCAATGGGTCCCCTCATATGTTGATTTTTTCCCGGGCACCGAGTATGTCGACCTATTAGCCACCGACGTTTATCGCAGGGAATATACTCAAGAGACTTACGATGAACTTGTCTCATTAGGAAAAGGTAAAATCGTGGCTTTAGGTGAAATAGGTGAGATGCCGACAAATGAACAATATAAAGATCAGCCATATACGTGGTTTATGTGTTGGGGATATTATATAGACCAATATAACTCTGCAAAAGACGTAAAGGCTATCTATGATAATCCTCGTACCATCACACTTGATGAGATTGATTTTATTGGAAAAACTTACAAACTGAAATAACAATATTCGTATGAAAAAGAATACAAGGAAAACAGGAAGTTGGCTCATTATGCTTACATTGATCTTATTCGTGTCATGTAGCGAACAAAAAGTGCCAACCATTTGCTCTCTCAGGAATCCATCCCCTTTAACGGAGTTAGGAACCAGGGAGATTAAGAAATATATCTACCAGCGGACAGGCTTAATACCAACGATTCATACAGAGTCCGATTTATCGGATTGTTCCGCAAACTCGATCATCATAGTCAATATCGAGGATATGCCTAATGTACCACAAGCCATACAAGAGAGATCCGCCAATCTCGGCAAAGAGGATTTCCGTATATTTAGTCAAGACAACCGCTTATTTATCATTGGCGGTTCCGATGTAGCGACCCTATATGGCGCTTACAGATATGCGGAATTGTTAGGCGTTCGCTTTTATTTACATGGAGATGTTATTCCGGATGAACCTTATACAGGTTCACTGACCCATTTTAAGGAAGAACTCAACTCTCCTTTATTCAGCACACGCGGGATATTACCTTTCCATGATTTTCCGGAAGGACCGGACTGGTGGAATGAAGATGACTATAAAGCCTATTTTTCCCAGTTGACAAAATTAAGGATGAATTTCTTCGGATTACACACTTACCCAGAAGGAGGCCCTCATGCGGAGCCTAGCGTCTGGATCGGTCTTAAAAAAGATATACAAGACAGTGCCAAGGTAGCCAAATCATATCCAGCAACATTCGCAAACACGCAAAGGCCCGGACATTGGGGATACGCTCCTTTAACGACCAGCCAATTCTCTTCGGGAGCATCCTTGCTATATGATAGGGAAGTATACGGCGCCGATATCTTAAAAGGAACCGAACCTTTCCCTACTACGCCGGATAGCATGTGCTTATTATTCGAACGGACCGGAAAATTATTATCCTCCGCCTTCGACTTCGGTCATCAATTTGGCTTGAAATTCTGCATGGGTACGGAAACTCCTTTGACTATCCCACAAATGGTGAGATCCGAATTAAAGAGGCAAGGGATAAATCCAGAAAGTGAGGATGCCACTCGCATGCTCTATGAAGGCATCTTCAACCGTATCACTCAGACACATTCATTAGATTATTATTGGTTATGGACACCAGAATCATGGACTTGGGGAAATCCCACAAATAAGGTCGTGCAGCAAACTATTAACGACATCAAGATCGCTAATAGTGTATTAGCGGATATGAACTATCCGTTTGAGCTGGCATTAAGCGGATGGGTATTGGGGCCCCCACAAAACAGAAGTGGATTTGACCAGATCATTCCCGCACGTTCCCCGATCAGTTGTATTAGCCGTATGTGGGGACAAGATCGCATAGAAAGAGGGTTCTATAAGATCAAGACTGACAGGCCGAAATGGGCCATACCTTGGTTAGAGGAAGATCCCCGGATGACAATTCCCCAATTCTGGGTCGGACGTATGCGAGCTGACGCAGCGGAGGCATTAGATTATAATTGTAACGGATTGATTGGTATTCATTGGCGTACCCGTTCCATCGCCCCTAATGTACGGGCATTAGCAGAAGCCTCATGGAGCCAGAAAGACTGGAATCCTAATTTCGGGAAACCTTATATAGAGACTCCCGTACAAACCGAGGATGTACGCATACAAGGTAAAGTAAATGCGGATGACGGACGAATAATCAAAGGGACAAAAGACAGTCCCGTTTTTAACTCGCTTTGCTATGATATGGAAAGTTACTTGGTGAAGGTGCCTAATGGCGTGTATACCGTCACTCTACAATTCTGTGAGAATGTATACAACCAGCAAGGAAAACGTGTCTTCGGGGTAAACGTAGAAGGAGAAGCGGTAGCCACCCACCTTGACGTATTCGCGAAAGTGGGAAAAGACACGGCTTATGAGATCAAGACGAAACCCATTGCCGTAAAGGATGGTGTTCTAAATATCGATTTTAATGTAGAGGTGGAAAACCCTTTCATTTCCGGTATTATAATTGAAGGAAAAACGGAGGACGTCAACCAAGTAAAAGGAGAATATTTTAAGCGGGCTATCAATGCCGGTGGTATCGCTTATAAAGATTATGAGGCAGACTTACCGGAAGGAACAGGCATGGAATCCAGCCAACCCCGTGACATGGAAGCCTTTAGTTTTTATAAAGACTATGCCACTGGTGAATTTGGTAAAGAAATCGCAGATAGCGCAGCCGCTATATTTGTCTCTGTGGATGGTTTTTATGGAAACGGTGGCAATGATAACGTGAAAATACCTCGTCCGGCTAATTGGGTATCCAATTCCGGGCCAGGCGCAGTCATGCCGAACCAAGCTCCATGGGATAAGGAAAAACAGAAATATGCTTTCGTCGATCATTTCGCACGACTCGGATCTAAAGTCAATGGGAAAGGAAATATTGACCGTTTCAATTACTGGGTTAATACCTTCAACTATACCAAGGCTATGGCGAAACTCGGATGTACACGGGGCCTATTGGATCAAGCGATGGAAAAGGCCGAGAATATGACAAATGCGAAACAGCGCAAACAGTTTGTCCAAAAGGAAATACTCCCTATCCGCATCCAGATGTCCAGAGAATGGGAAGAGATGATGGGCTACCTGTTACAAACTGTCTATACTCCCGGTGAGTTAGGGACAGTCGCCAATTTGGAGCAATTATCAAGAGCAGGAAATCATTTTCTGGATAAACACGACGATATGATCCAGCGTTATACTGGGGCTGCCCTGCCTAAAGAAGCCGGGCTGTCAACTCAATACAAGGGCCCGACCCGGATTATCTTATTGACGGAACGTTCCCTTATAGAGAAAGATGAGAAAATGATCCTTAAAACAATCATCTTATCTTCTGGTAAAACAAGCATACCTGTATTAAAATATAGGCAAATCGGAGAAAGAGATTTTCGGTCCGCAGAGATGGAATTGATAGCGAGAAATACATATAGCCTCACAATGCCATCGGTCTCTCTCAATGGATTAGAATACTATGTAACCGTAGAAGAAGCTGGAAATTCCATAAATTACCCAGCTTCCGCACCTACTATAAACAATGTAATCATGGCTTTCTGATTTTAAACGACATATAAGGTACACAATTATTTAGCATCATTACAAAATGGTGTTATAAGGGGATATTCACGTATTATTATTCATGTTAATCTATAAACAACTAATTCTTATGGAAGAAGAAAAAGGTTTGATTCGTAAGTACAAACGACAACAGCGGTTTGTACAATTCGTGTTCATGATGTTTGTAGCGCTTTCAATAAGCATGCAAGTCACAGCACAAAACAATAGGAGAATTAAAGGCTCTGTTATATCAGGAACAGACGGTATGCCTTTAATTGGTGTAAACGTAGTGCAGAAAGGAACAACCAATGGAACGGTAACCGATCTGGACGGTAATTTCGAGTTGACAGCCCCGGAAAATTGTTTACTGGAAGTATCCTATATCGGATACATGAACCAGCAAATTAAGATACAGTCCGGAAAGACTGATTATCAGATCGTATTGAAAGAAGACTCCCAAGCATTGGATGAGGTGGTAGTGGTAGGATATGGCGTACAAAAGAAAAAGTTAGTCACCGGCGCCACCGTACAAGTAAAAGGAGACGATATCCAACGGTTAAACACGGTAAGCGCCTTAGGTGCCTTACAGAGTCAGACTCCAGGTGTGAACATTACACAAACGTCCGGTATGCCGGGTGAAGGATTCAAAGTCACGATCAGAGGTTTAGGTACCACTGGTTCATCTGCTCCATTATATATCATCGATGGAGTTACTGGTGGAGATATCAATAACTTGAACCCTGCGGATATCGAATCCATCGACGTTTTAAAAGATGCCGCTTCCGCCGCAATCTATGGTTCTCGTGCCGCTAATGGGGTTATCTTAGTCACAACTAAGCAAGGACGGGTAGGAAAAGCCACGATCTCATACGACGGATATGTAGGATTCCAAAATGTATATAAAATGGCTCCGTTATTAAACGCCCAAGAATACTCGACCATTATGAACGAGTCTCGCATGAATGACGGCTTACCCGCTTATGACTTCGCCGCATTAGTACCCGATTGGGACAAGATCCAAAGTGGGAAATGGAACGGGACAAATTGGCTGGAAGAGATACGCAATAAAAATGCGTTGACACAAAACCATGCCCTAAATATCACCGGTGGCACAGAGCAATCTATTTACTCTGCGGGTATTTCCTATACGACCCAAGACGGTATCTTAGGAAAACCGGTAGCTCCCAAATACGATCGTTATACATTCCGCCTGAATACGGAACATACGTTATTCAAACGCAATAATTTGGATATTATCAAATTCGGGGAAAACCTGATTTTCACGTATAAAGAGAATTCCGGAATCGGAATCGGCAATATACACTGGAATGATATCCATAGTATGATGGTCGCAAGCCCATTCCTTCCAATGAATGACGAAAACGGAGATTATCATTACTCAATCCCCTGGAATGTATATGAGGCAAATCCGGTAGCAGTCATGGAATATGGGAGAGGACAGAACATCACAAAGAACAAGAACTTACGTGCGAACGCTTACTTGGAGATACAACCGATCAAAGGACTTAAGTTCAGAAGTAATTTCGGTTTGAATAGCTATACAAGTTCATACCGCTCATTTACGCCTGAGTATGATTTGTCAATGAATACGTTCAACAAAGAGAACAAAGTCAGTCAAAACCTTTCCACGGGTACCGATTGGACTTGGGAAAACACGTTGAACTACTCGTTCAACGTAGCGAAACAACACAATATCGATGTCTTAGTCGGACAATCCGTAGAAAAAAGAGGCATGGGAGAAGAGATGAATGGCTCAAATGTAAACTCGATCTTCTCCGATCTGTATCACGCCTATTTGGATAATACGACCATCATAACACCAGGTAAGACCACGTTAGGCGGATCTCCTTTAAGGAAATTGGGCATTGTATCCGTATTTGGCCGTGTCAACTATAATTATAAGGAAACTTATTTGGCCACAATCGTTATGCGAGCAGACGCATCCTCCAACTTCGCCAAAGGAAACCGATGGGGATATTTCCCTTCCGTATCGGCGGGTTGGGTACTATCCAATGAGGCATTCATGGAATCCACCAAGAATTGGCTAGACTTCTTGAAAGTACGTGCAAGCTGGGGACAAAATGGTAACGCAGATATCGATCCGTTCCAATATCTAGCGACCATCTCTTTCAGTAATTCCCAATATTTCTTCGGCTCAAACAAGGATATTCCCGTATCCGGAGCATACCCGGATATCTTGCCGAATAAGGACGTTACATGGGAAACCTCCGAGCAATTAGACCTTGGCGTAGATGCCCGCTTGCTCAATGGCCGGATGGGAATCTCTTTCGACTGGTATAACAAAGCGACCAAGGATTGGTTGGTTCAAGCCCCTATCTTGGATACTTATGGAGCCAATGCCCCCTTCGTGAACGGAGGTGACGTACGCAACAGAGGTTTTGAGATCGCATTAAACTGGAACGACCAAGTAGGAGATTTCACCTATGGAGCGAACTTGAATATTTCAAGAAACAAGAATGAGGTTACAAAAATCGCTAACACGGAAGGTATCATTCATGGAGATCCTTATGTATTGAGCAACGGAGCTCCCGAAATGTACAGGGCACAAGTTGGATATCCAATCGGTTACTTCTACGGATATAAGACATTGGGCGTATTCCAGAACGAGACGGAAATCAATGCTTATCAAGGCGCTAAACTAGCGGGAACAGCACCCGGCGACTTGATATTCCAAGACACGAACGGAGATGGAAGCATCACAGAAGACGACCGTTGCATGATCGGAGACCCGAACCCGGATGTTAACCTAGGTCTTTCCTTGAATTTCGGTTACAAAGGATTTGATCTGGCCATCACCGCCAACGGGGTATTTGGCAACCAGATCGCCAAATCATACCGTTCCGCCGGAGACAGCCCTTTGGAAAACTATACGACCGATATTTTTGAACGTTGGCATGGAGAAGGAACATCTAACAGACTTCCTCGCCTAACCTCCGGTACGCATACGAACTGGCAATATATCTCCGATATCTATATAGAGAATGGTGACTATCTTCGCTTGCAAAATATCACCCTAGGGTATGATTTCAAAAAGCTATTTACCAAGTTGCCTCTCCAACAGGCTCGTTTGTATGTAACGGCCCAGAATTTGTTCACGATCACCGGATACTCAGGAATGGATCCCGAAGTAGGACATTCCGGAGAGGATAATAGCCAGTGGTCTTCCGGTATCGATGTAGGATTCTATCCCGCTCCTCGTACATATATGGTTGGTGTTAATCTAAAATTCTAAGAAAAAAGATATGAAAAAGATTATTTATTTACTTCAGATAGTCCTTGTTTTATTAACAAGTTGCGACAGTATTTTGGAAGTCGACAATCTGACTAAAAAAGATACCTCAAACTTTCCAAGTTCGCCCAAAGACGCCGAGTCCGCATTAGCCGGTTGTTATTCGATATTGCCTTACGGATTACCCTCGCAGAAGTCTTTCTATCTGGCGGAATTACTTTCTGACGATCGTTTCGGAGGTGCCGGAGAAGGTGATAGTGACACGCAAGCTGTCAACCAGATGAAAAAAGTGGGAGAGAACATGTTTGCCGACGGATGGAAACAGAATTACACCGGAATATTCCGTTGTAACACGCTAATCGGAACGTTAGATCTTGTAAACGGGTGGGAATCTGAAGGGCAGAAGAAACAAATCTTAGGAGAGGCTCACTTCCTACGCGCTTATTTCTATTTCGAATTATGTCGTATATTCGGTACGGTTCCCTTGATCATAGAAACAGACCCTGTAAATAATCCTAGAGCGCAAGCAGATGAGCTTTACGCACAGATAGCCACTGATTTAAAAACGGCCATCGAACTTCTCCCCGCCTCTCCGTTCGGTTCTTTCTCCGCTCCGGAATTAGGGCATGCCACCAAATGGGCCGCAGAAGCATTGATAGCCAGAGTATATTTATTCTATAGCGGGTATTATAAGAAAGAGGTGTTGCCTTTAAATGACGGGGGAAGTATCGCAAAACAACAAGTGACAGATTGGCTGGATGATTGTATCGCAAATAGCGGACACGGCTTGATCGGTGATTTCCGTAATTTATGGCCTTATAGCAACAGACTTACAACTCCGGACTATAAATACGCTAACGATAATAACTTACGATGGGTAGAGGAAACCGGCGCTAATAACGAGACTATATTCGCGATCAAGTTCTCAACTTTAGCGGACTGGAGTACAAACATCTGCTACTCAAACCAGATGAACCTATATTTCGGAATCCGTTCCCAAAGCGATTATGCGAATTGTTTCCCATTCGGGCAAGGCTGGGGAGCAGGTCCCGTAAACCCCGATCTATGGGAATCGTGGGAAAGAGAGGAACCGACAGATATACGTCGTGCCGGCTCTATCATAGACTCAAAAAGTCCGGATGAAAATATCATGATAAACAGCAGCGATGGGAAAGAGATGGAATTGACCGGTTTCTGGCAAAAGAAATACATACCGATCAACGCCAAAGGCACAGACGGCACTATCGCCAACTATAGCGTATTCATGTACGGACGAAAGGCGGATTTCCAACTTGATAATACACAAGATATCGTGATAATCCGTTTCGCCGATGTCTTATTGATGAATGCTGAGTTAAAGAAAGATGTCTCTTATATAAATCGGGTACGTGAGCGCTCAGGTCTAAAGCCTAAAGCCACTTACACGGACGAGACACTACGGAACGAACGACGATGGGAACTCGCCTTTGAGGGCTTGCGTTATCATGATCTCCTCCGTTGGGGCATAGCCGGCGAAGCCTTGAACAGGCAAAACGGTATCGATATCACGAATAGTGGCATCAAGACAAAAAGTAACTTCGGCGATTTCGTCAAACGTATAGAGGAAACCGGAGGATTCATGCCTATTCCTCAGACTCAAATCGATTTATCCAACGGGGTATTGGAGCAAACACCCGGGTGGTCCGGAGGAAACATTATGTATAAATAAACCATTAAAATCAATTGAACATGAAAAACTATTTATTTCATATATGCCTGCTAATATGCGTATTTTTCATCGCATGTGAACCCATAACCGATCGTATGGAAATGGGTTCGGTAGTAGCGGAAAGTGACCTGAGAATCGAGGTATACACGACAACAGAGGGAGGTAATCAAGTCGTAATGTCTAACGAGACCCCGCAAGTGGGAAGCTTTTGGGATTATATCGTAAGTACTTCTGTCCGGCAAAGGGATACCGTATTACTTCCTTTCCTTGGAGAACACAAAATCACCTTCACGGGACTTTGCGCCGGAGGAACCGTAACGACTACACGTACCGTAAAGATCGACAGAATCGATCATGCGCTCGCACCGGAATGGGCGCTTTTAGCGGGAACGGAGAAAGAAGGTAAAACATGGGTTTGGGACAACGAAGGGCTTATATGGGGAGATGGCGGTTACTTATACGACATCGCTCCCATGTGGTCCGGCCTCTCCGCAGAGGATATGGAAAGTAAATTTCCGGAAGATTTCGCCCAAAGTATCACGTTTGATCTAAATGGAGGAGCTAATTTCACCAAGAAAAAAGCCAACGGTACCATCGTGGAAAAAGGAAGTTTCAGCCTAGATCTCAGCCGAAGCATACCTAACGGGTATAACACGGCGGAATGGTCTACGGCTTTAATCAAGATCAATGAGGCGACTGTCATGCATGGCATATCTCCCAATGAAGGGAACACAACCATACATCAATTCGAAGTTATGCTCTTAGATAAAGACCACCTCGTTCTGGCATATCCGGAACAGGGCATCAGCCCTGGTGGCCGTTGCTGGTATTGGAAGTTCAAAGCTCAATGAATTAAAAAAGAGATGAGGGATATTTGTTCCTCATCTCTTTTTCATATACACATTATCAACCTATTACAATTGCCAAAGATTTCCTCTTTAGACATTCCCGTTGTTCCATACCCATAAACATCCTGTTTCGACTTTGAGAACACTTTGTTTCATAACCATAAACCATGGGCAATCGCATTAAATTTAATCTCTTAAAAAAAACAATAAGTCTAATATGTAAAGATTATTATTTATATTTCAGATAATCAGCATATAATAAAAATATATCTGTATGGGAGTCAATTAGCATCCATAGTATTCTGCATTACTATTAATACTAATCATACTTTCTATGGATAGTAAAGTTGACTACTATGGAATCCGTTTTTAAGAAATATACAATAAACAGGATGGCGCCATGTGGATTAACAAACTATAAAGGTTGTTTTAACGAATAGAACACAAAAACCGGATTGCCCTCCTCTCCTTTTAAGTTCAACTCCTGCGGAATCGTGATCGAGCGAAGCGATTTATATAAGTTTAGCTCATACGGGGTCACTACTTGTACCAGCTCATCTTTTATGACCCTCCCCCAGACCGGGAAATTCCGATAACTTCTCGTACCCTGCATGCCATGTTGAAGGTTTGCGTCCGCCAGTTCATAGATAGAACCCGGCATCTCGCATTTTTCCACGAGTGTCTTTCCCGTCTTTTTATCCACAGAGGCTATATAATAGCCTTGGTTATACAATAAACGGAAATAATAATGTGCCGGAAACTCAATCATATCTTGCACAAAGATATCCTTGGGATCCTTTTTTTCAATTCGCAAATTACTCATGTCCGTAACATCCAACGAACGAATCACTTCCGCATCCGAGTTTTTCAGATCAAGGACACAAGCCGCACTGATTCGATCCGCCGAGATACTGAAGACCGTATCATTGCTACCGGTCTTAAACAACACGGAGTTTTGCGCATCAGAATAAGCGGGGGCGATACTTGTCGTGAACCCGCTCTTCTCATGAGGTAATAAAAAGGAATAAAAATCATTCTTGATCGCTATCGTATCCCCTTTCCTCGAAAATAGGCCTAATCCGAATCCCCCTCCGTTGAAAGGCTGAAAAGGGAATGATATGGCGGCGAAACGATCCTTTCCGATATGACGCATATAGATTACCGAATACTCATGGGTGGATTGTCCGATAAATTCACCTTCCAACGTATATTCCCAAACTCGATTATTACTAAATAAAAAAAGGCGGTCATTACGTTCGTCCACTTGGATACATGGCAGAATACCGCTAAATTCACCCGGCCCCTGCCCTTCTTTTACCAACGTCCGGATAAAACGCCCTTGCCGATCGAACAGGACGATACGGGGCTCTTTTACGGGAAGCACATAGATATATCGATCTGTCACGGCATAATCATAAACTCCGTCTATCAACGAGGCATCATCCGTGGTCACCTCTAAAGGGACAAAAGTAACCCCCTTGATCTCATCGCCTAATCCCAATAGCCTCGGTTTATCCATCCCCCCTCTTATATCTGCGGTTAAAAGAGAGGGCGCTTCCGTTGGCGAAGAACCGCATGACACGAAACAAGAAACGACAAAAACACTATTTAAATAAAACAAGATAGAGGCTAACTTTACACTTTTCATAACCATGCTTTTTTGCCTCCAAAAATATCCCGCATATCTCACAAATCACATGATAAATGAGAACAAAAATGAGAACAAACCTGCCAAGACAGCTATAAATACATAATAATCAAAAACTTGAGATAAACTCCACAAATGCCTCCGTAGAACCTTCTTTCTTAAAAATCTTCCGGAACAGACGAGGACGAAGTACCGAACTATTATATTTCAATACCCGTGTGATCTGGTTGGCGGGAACGCCGATCTTCGTAAGCATACAGACCTTCAACTCCGTATCGGAAATAGCAGGATATAGTTTTTTCAGCCGTAAGGTAAAGTCATCATAAGCCTTATTCAACAGCACCTCCAAAAGCTCCCAATCCTCAGAGACAATCTTGCCGGCATCCCGATCGTGAAACTTCTCATAGACCTCCGATTTCCGCAAGATCGCGACAGATAATAAGTGCTTACTCTCCTTATTATGAATCGACTCGTTACAAATCTCCAGCCGTTGTTTTTCCAATTGTAAGGAAACCAACATCAACTCTTGATCCTTTTCTTCCTTTATTTTCGTAATTCTCTTTTCCAAAAGGGCGATTTGCCGTTCATTCTCTTCTTTTTCTTCTCGCATACGTTGTTGCTGGCTAGCAATCGAACGTCGCAAGGCTTCTTCCCTTCGAAGAGCGTTTTCCTGCGTATTTCTCCATCGCCGATAAAGGAGGAAGCAAATAAATAGGATTATGCCGATAATAAACGCGTACAGATAACGCTCCTGTCCCCTTTGCGATAGCATCAATTCTTTCCTATATAAGTCCTCACGAACCGGCCTTACATCATACCGGGAAGTGATCTGATAAATCGATTCTCTCGCTGACAGCGATCCGATAGAATCCCGTAACGCCTCGTATTTCTTGACTTCCTCCAGTATCCGGCCTTGTCCGGCCGTATCATTCAAGAGCTGATATTGGGCACTCGCTTTTCTCAAAAAAGACATAGCCTTGCCATATAATTCCTGCTCGGCGTACAGCCTCCCTATCTGGTTATATAACCGTCCCCAAAATTCGTAATCCCAATTCCCTCCCTCATATTCCAACGCACGTAAATAGCATTCCAAAGCTAGGGACGGTTGATCCATATCCTCATAGACTTTCCCCCGGTAAAACCACGCTTTGGGAGGCCAGTAACAGCCTCGTGTCGTCCTATAATAATCCGTAGCGATAGAGATTATGGAATCCGATGTATGCCTCAATCCCGCCTCATCCCGTGATTCGGTCCATAACAGACAATAACGGGCTTTCTCTCGAAGCGATAATCCATTGATATCCGTCACTTTCTCTAATAACACCAAAGCGCTGTCCGGATGATGCGGAATCAATTTCTCTACCTGCCAGAACAGGTTGCCATGCTTGTCGCTCCTATACGAAAAAAGCACAAGAACCAAGATCGCGATCGTAAACAATAAGATCGTAAACTTGATCCCTATAGAAAAATGCCGTGCCCCATTCAAATCCTTACGCATATAGGCAAATGTATATAAATTATTCATAAGGAAAGCCTTTTCCTTCCGCATTATTTCATGTGTCGGGGCACATGCCCTGACCTCTCCCATTAATGCAGAAATATTTCTTTAATCGTTTGCGCGATATATGGATTTAGCATACCTTTGCGTGATAATTACATAGTTTAAGTAGAAATTTCTAAATACAATTAAATAACTTAAATTATTATCTTATGTGGTTACTTAATTCTTCTATCGGGAAGAAGCTGATAATGAGTATATCAGGCCTCTTTCTTGTTCTGTTCTTATTGTTCCACCTGTCGATGAACGTGGCGGCCGTTTTCTCCGGAGAGGCTTATAACATGGTTTGTTCGCTGTTGGGCTCTAATTGGTACGCTGTGGCAGCTACTCTCGTATTGGCCGCAGGCGTTGTGATCCACTTCGTGTACGCTATCATTCTTACCTTGCAAAACCGTAAGGCACGTGGTAACGACCGTTACGCTATCAACGCTCGTCCGAAAGGCGTGGAATGGGCATCTCAGAACATGTTCGTTTTGGGTTTGATCGTTATCCTGTTCATGCTGTTGCACTTCAGCCAGTTCTGGTATAAGATGATGTTCGCCGAATTGATCGGTCATCACGAAGTAGCATTGGGGTCAGCTATGGTATCTCCACAAGACGGAGCCGCTTTTATCAACTATTACTTCCAAGGTAATGCCGTGATCACCGTTCTTTATTTGATCTGGTACGTGGCTTTGTGGTTCCACTTGACTCACGGTTTCTGGAGCGCTATCCAAACAATCGGTTGGAATAACACTATCTGGATGAACCGTTGGGAATGTATCTCTAAGATCGTAGCTACGGTTATTTGCGGACTTTTCGCGATCATTACTATCATCTTCTTCCTAAACGGAGTAGGTGCTTAATTGCAAGCTACAGGTTTTATAATTAAGAACTTTTGAAATTAAATCATTATGTCTGAAATAAATTCTAAAATACCTCAAGGCCCGTTGGCTGAGAAGTGGACTAATTATAAAAATCACCAGAAATTGGTGAACCCCGCTAACAAGCGTCGTTTGGATGTTATCGTAGTCGGTACAGGTTTGGCCGGTGCTTCCGCTGCCGCATCTTTGGCAGAGATGGGATTCAACGTATTGAACTTCTGTATCCAAGATTCTCCCCGCCGTGCGCACTCTATCGCCGCTCAAGGTGGTATCAACGCCGCTAAGAACTACCAGAATGATGGTGACTCTGTTTACCGTTTGTTCTACGATACGATCAAAGGTGGTGACTACCGTGCTCGTGAGGCTAACGTTTATCGTTTGGCTGAGGTTTCTAACTCAATCATCGACCAGTGCGTGGCTCAAGGCGTTCCTTTCGCTCGCGAATATGGTGGTTTGTTGGATAACCGTTCATTCGGTGGCGCTCAGGTATCGCGTACGTTCTACGCCCGTGGCCAGACGGGTCAGCAGCTTTTGTTAGGCGCTTATTCAGCGTTGAGTCGTCAGATCGGTTTGGGTAAGGTTAAGATGTACACTCGTCATGAGATGTTGGATGTAGTTAAGGTAGACGGTCGTGCTCGTGGTATCATCGCCCGCAACTTGATTACAGGTAAGATCGAGCGTTACGCCGCTCACGCTGTAGTTGTAGCTACGGGTGGTTACGTTAATACGTTCTTCTTGTCAACCAACGCTATGGCATCTAACGGTTCCGCCGCATGGCAATGCTACAAGAAAGGCGCTTACTTCGCTAATCCTTGTATGGTTCAGATCCACCCGACTTGCGTTCCGGTACACGGTGATTATCAGTCTAAATTGACTTTGATGTCCGAGTCTTTGCGTAATGATGGTCGTATCTGGGTTCCGAAGAAACTGGAAGACGCTAAGGCTTTACAGGCAGGAACAAAGAAAGGTAAAGATATACCTGAGGCAGATCGCGATTATTATTTGGAGCGTCGTTATCCGGCATTCGGAAACTTGGTTCCTCGCGACGTGGCTTCTCGTGCCGCTAAAGAGCGTTGCGACGCTGGCTTCGGTGTTAATAACACAGGTTTGGCTGTATTCTTGGACTTCTCCGACGCTATCAACCGTCTGGGTAAAGAGGTTGTAAAACAGAAATATGGTAACTTGTTCGATATGTACGAAGAAATCACCAACGACGATCCATACGAAACTCCGATGATGATCTACCCGGCATTGCACTATTCAATGGGTGGTCTGTGGGTTGATTATGAATTGATGACTTCTATCCCGGGTCTGTTCGCTATCGGTGAGGCAAACTTCTCCGATCACGGCGCAAACCGTTTGGGTGCTTCCGCATTGATGCAAGGTTTGGCCGATGGTTACTTCGTATTACCTTATACAATCCAGAACTACTTGTCAGACCAGATTCAGGTTCCGCGTTTCAGCACCGATCTGCCTGAGTTCAACGAGGCAGAGAAGAATATCCAAGCCCGTATCAATAAATTGATGAGCATCAAGGGTAAAGAGTCTGTTGATTCTATCCACAAACGTTTGGGACACATCATGTGGGAACACATCGGTATGGCTCGTAACGCAGAGAGCTTGAAAGAGGCTATCCAGATGTTGAAAGACTTGAAGAAGGAATTCTGGAGCAACGTATTCATTCCGGGTAACGCAGATGACTTGAACGTAGAGTTGGAGAAAGCGTTACGTTTGGCAGACTTTATCGAGATCGGTACCTTGATGGCACATGACGCTTTAGACCGTGCTGAATCTTGTGGTGGTCACTTCCGTGAGGAGCACCAGACTGAGGAAGGCGAGGCATTACGTCACGATGACAAATTCATGTATGTCTCTTGCTGGGAATATCAGGGTGAGGATAAAGACCCTGTTATGCTGAAGGAAGATTTGAACTATGAATTCGTAGTTCCTCAGACACGTAACTATAAGAAGTAATCAATCATTGCAAAAATTAGAATCATGGATAAAGATATAAATATCACACTCAAAGTTTGGCGTCAGAAAGGTCCGAATGTAAAAGGACAATTCGAAACTTACCAACTTAAAAACATCAACCAAGGCACTTCTTTCTTGGAAATGTTAGATATCCTGAACGAGCAATTAATCAGCGAAGGTAAAGAACCCGTTGTTTTTGACCATGACTGTCGTGAAGGTATCTGCGGTATGTGTTCATTGTATGTAAACGGACATCCGCACGGACCGGCAACCGGAGCTACGACTTGCCAGTTATACATGCGCCGTTTCAACGATGGTGAGACTATCACGATCGAACCGTGGCGTTCCGCCGGTTTCCCGGTAATCCGCGACTTGATGGTAGACCGTTACGCTTACGATAAAATCATTCAGGCTGGTGGTTTCACATCCGTAAATACCGGTGGTGTACCCGACGCAAACGCAATTCCTATTCCTAAGCCAGACGCAGAGATGGCAATGGATGCCGCTGCTTGTATCGGTTGTGGCGCTTGTGCCGCCGCTTGTAAGAACGGTTCAGCTATGTTGTTCGTATCCGCTAAGGTTAGCCAGTTGGCTTTATTACCTCAAGGTAAGGTAGAGGCTGCCCGCCGTGCGAAAGCAATGGTCGCTAAAATGGATGAACTTGGCTTCGGTAACTGTACGAACACACGTGCTTGCGAGATGGAATGTCCGAAGAATATCTCCGTTAGCAACATCGCTCGTTTGAACCGTGAGTTCATTTGCGCTAAATTACAAGACTAATATTTGATTAGTATATCATGGAAAAGGCGTCTTTCTCTAAAAGAAAGGCGCCTTTTTATTTTTGTTATATGTTGAAAAACATAATTTAGCACTACAGATCTTGACAGGAATTGAAAAGTCCGTATATTTGCATCGTGGTTTTTTCATAATAGTATTAGATTTAAGGTTAACAAAGTTTGGTTAGGGCTTGTCGTGAGACAGGCTTTAATTGTTTATAGACCTACCTTTTAAACATGGACCACAAAATACTGCAAATAGAGATTGTTTAGCGTCATTTTATCGTCGATCTTTGCCTTTAAAGATCATATAATATATGCTAATAAGTATTTTATTTGGCTTCTTATGTTATTTTCTCCGGGTGTTGATCAAACACAAGGAAAAAATCATGCGCCAGATAAGACAAATGGTAAAACAAAAATAAAATGGACAAAAAACGAACCACCAGTTCTTTCAGGGCAATGAGCACGGAAAGAAAACTCGAGTCGATCTTCCTTTTCGTAACAGGCCGATGCAACGCCAAATGCGCGATGTGCTTCTATGCCCAAGAAATGGATAAGAAGCAACCCGACCTCACTTTCGATGAAATCAAGAAAATATCAGAAACCGCTGGGCAATTCAACCGATTATGGATATCCGGGGGTGAGCCTACCCTGCGTGAGGATCTACCGGAAATATTGGAGTTATTCTACAAAAACAACCATATCAAAGATGTGAACATCCCTACGAACGGCTTAAAACCAGACCGGATCGTCGAATGGGTAAAACGGTTCCGCCAGAACTGCCCGGATTGTAATATTAACGTAAGCCTTTCCTTGGATGGTTTCGGTACGACCCACGATACACAGAGAGGCGTACCGGGAAACTTCTATAAGGCACTGGAAACCCTGCGTAAGATACAGGAGAATTTCGGAGACGACGGCAAGGTCTTGAAAAATATAGCAACCGTTATCACGAAATACAATATAGACCAGGTAGAAGACTTCATGACTTGGGTATACGGACGTTTCCGTACCTCCACACATACGATTGAGGCCGCCAGAGGCATGACCCGTGACGATGGCGTGAAAATCCTAACCGAGTCAACGCTACGCAAAATACAAGATGACATATCCCCTATCTATTCAGCTTATGCGGATCGGATGGTAGCGGATACCACCGGCTTAAGGAAACCGATCACACGCTTCTTCTATCTCGGCCTTATACGTACCTTATATAATATACGTGCCAGCAACATAGATCACCCGACCCCTTGGGGGATGGATTGTACGGCCGGAGAGACTACCTTGGTAATCGACTACGACGGACGTTTTCGTGCCTGTGAGTTACGGGAACCGCTCGGAAATATAAAAGAGTATGGTTGCGATATAAGTAAAGTGATGAATAGCGAAGCGATGAAACAGGAAATAGCCGCTATCGGACATGGGTATAAAGCCAACTGTTGGTGTACGCACGGCTGCTGGATCACCTCATCCGTCATTTTCAATCCACGTAAGATGATTCGCTCCGTATATAAAGGATACCGGGAAACGAAACGATTGAATCATCCCTTAGCCATCAATGAGCAGAAACTACAAACGATGGAAGCCAAATACCATCTGGACATCGAGCGTTTGCGTCAACTGAATATCCGGTAAACAAGACCCTCATAGCCCATAAATAAACGTAGCATGAAAATACTATTAGTAACCAGAGGCTCACAAGGCGACGTCCTTCCTTATTTGGCCATAGCGGCCGAATTGGAAAGACGCGGTCATGAGGTGACCATCAATCTCCCTCAAATATTCGAGGAGACCGTTAAACCCTACGGATTTAAATACGTATTGCAACAGTTTGACGATATCGGCGGTATGATCGATAGCGCAGCGCAAAACTCACATAAATTCCGGCCATTCCTTAAATGGATGCGGAACGTGATCGATAAACAGTTCGATCAATTGATTCCCCTACTAAAAGAGCATGATATTTTAGTATCGACCAACTCGGAATTTGCTGTCGCAAGTATCGCCGAGTATTGCAAGAAGCCCTTGATACGTACCGCCTACGCCCCGTTCTTGCCGGGTAAGAAGATTCCCCCGGCCGTATTGCCATTTCCCAAACCCAACCCGATCATCACTCCCGCTATCCTATGGAAGTTGATGAACCGGATGACCAATTTCATGGTCAAAGACACGATCAATAAGAACCGGGCTAAATACGGACTCGCTCCGATCCGCAATTTTGGCTATCATGCGGGAGAGCGTTCATATAATTACTTGCTTTTCAGCCAGCACCTAGGAAACGTAGATCCGGACTGGACGTTCGAATGGTCGATCGGAGGCTATTGCTTCAATGACACTTTTCAATATGATGAGAAGGCTTACGAGGAAATGATATCATTCGTCGACAGCGCTCAAAGCCCTATTATCTTTTTTACCCTCGGGAGTTGTAGTTCCAAGGATGGTAACCGTTTCAGCAAAGCCTTGGTCGATATTTGCAAGAAACATGATTATCGGCTCATCATCGGTTCCGGTTGGGCAAAGACAGGAATCACCTTACAAGCGGATAAACATTTATTCTTAATGAAGCAGCCGGTTCCGCATAATTTGATATTTCCGCACTGCGACGGCGTTATCCATCATGGAGGTTGCGGCACGACCCATAGCGTAGGAAGGGCGGGAAAGCCCCAATTAATCACTCCGTTGATTATCGATCAACCCTATTGGTCCTATCGAATCCACCAATTAGGGTTAGGGCCGGAAGGGGTTAAGATAGCGAAAGCGAGCGAGCAGGAGATCGAACGCAAGGTTTGTGATCTGGTCACCAATCCGCTTTATAAGAAAAATGCCGCTCATATAGGCGAGATGATCCAAAAAGAGGGAGGTATAAAGAATATATGCGACTCTATCGAAAGATTTCAATGAGGCATAAGTTCCTATTAGATTTTATTACATGTTACAAAACACAATTTAGCACTTAAACTATTGACAAATAGCGGTAACTCCGTATATTTGCATCGTGGTTTTTTCATAATAGTATTAGATTTAAGGTTAACAAAGTTTGGTTAGGGCTTGTCGTGAGACAGGCTTTAATTGTTTTATGAGGTCTGCTTCCCGCAAAGCCCTTCGATTACATCAGAATAATCCGATGCGTCAATAAAGTTGATATCTTGTCTTTTAAGATCTTCCCATTAATCGGTTTCGCCGTATAGGCATCAAATCCACTATTAATGATCCGTTGCTCATCTTGGGCGAAAGCATAAGCCGTCACCGCGATAATAGGCACGCTAGCAGAAACCTTACGAATCTCTGCGGTAGCCTCGTATCCATCCATGACCGGCATCTTTATATCCATCAAGATCAACTGCGGTTTGTGCTGATGAAATAGCTCCACAGCCTCCTTTCCATTCCATGCATGAATCAATTTATATTCAGGTTTCAATATAGACTCAAACAGGCGATAATTACTGGAATTATCCTCAGCGATCAAGATCGTAACCTCACTTCGGGCGATCTTCTCCAAAGTAACAGGCTTCTGCTCTTCATTAGGCAATAATTCTTTCTTCGGCTGAAAAGGCAATGTAAACCAGAACCTAGAGCCTTTCCCTTCCACGGAATCAACCCCTATCGTTCCTTTCATCTGGGTAACAATCATCTCACAGATGCTTAAACCCAATCCTGTTCCTTGAGCGAAAGTATTCAGTTTCACAAAACGTCCGAAAATATCTTTCCGTTTATTCTCCGGGATTCCGCAGCCCGTATCCTCTACATAGAACCACAACGTATTATCATCCCGCAGTTTATAGCCAAATGAGATCGATCCTGCCTGCGTAAATTTCATGGCATTGTTCAACAGATTGATCATCAGTTGGGACAGACGATTTCGATCCGTATAAATCACGCAAGGCTCCAGATAATCCTTAAATGAGATCTGTACATCCGGATTCTTATTCTTCAAATGAGCCGATTGCTCCAAATCCCTCAATACAGCGTTAATATCCACATAGTCATAAGTAAACTCCAAGGTACCCGCCTCGATCTTTGATAAATCCAAGATATCGTTTATCAACTGCAACAATAGGGAATTATTATTCTCGATAATATCAGCGAATTCCTTCTTATCCTCAAGGTTATCGGTCGAGGCGAGGATATTAGAGAAACCTACGATCGCATTCAACGGTGTACGTATCTCATGGCTCATATTAGCTAAAAACGCAGATTTCAATTTATTCGACTCCTCCGCCTTATCCCTAGCCATTCGAAGGTCATGTTCCAATTGCTTACGCTCGGTAATAGATATCGTAGACCCGATCAACGCTTTCGGTTTACCGGAAGCATCATATTCGGCCATTACCTGTATCTCCTCCCACTCATGGCGATCTTCTCCCGGAATCAACCGCTCCAGACAATATTCTTTTCGTACTTTCTTTATTTTCCCATTACACAAATCATCGACAGCCTTTTCCACGCAAGCCCTGAAAGACGGGTGTATCTTGCTGAAATATTCCTCCAACGAAACCTCATGGGTATGTATCTCGGCAGTCTCTATATTATCTTCCGGATGTACTTTCGACTCATAGATAATCTTCCCTTCAGCCAGATTATATCGCCACGGCAAAAGATCTGCCGCCTCTAACGCCATAGCCAGCTTATGATTCATGGCTTTCAAATGCGTCTGGAATTTATGGATATCCGTAATATCAATAAAAAACGCATCAACTACATTCTCTTCCGAGGTAGGCATGATGATAATCGTATAGTAAAGCCCTGTCGGCTCAAAATAATACTCATAAGTGAAGGATTTTCCACTCTCTAAAACCGTAGGCACTGCCGATAGAAGCAAAGGATAACTCCCGCCAATCAAATTTGCGATCTCTTTTCCACGCTTATTTACCACAAAATCTTTAGGAGCGATTTTCTCCTCGAAAGCATGGTTCACATCTAAAACCTGCACATCGATTTGCGTACCTTCCCGAATCAGTCGCTGCCGTATATAAGGTAATGGCATATTATTAAATAAATCACGGTAACGGGACAATAACCTCAACTCTACTTCCTTCATCTTTTGCTTAGAACGATACACGTAATGCCACGCTAAAAACACTACTACCAGAAAGAAAATCAGAAAGCCTAATAGCGGCATCCAATATTTTTCTAAAAAAGAGGGAGGCGCATTCAAATAGATCGCATCATGTGGGAAATTATCTTCATTAGACATCGCGCTCATCAGCGAAACATAATTCAAGTATTTACGAGGATCATCCACCGTTGAAACCGGGATCTTGCCCATATCTTCACCGTTATAAACTTGCTGTAGCAAGGGAATTAGAGCAGTCTCAATCGTTTTAGCGCTATTATAATATCCACCAATCGTATATCCTTCTTCCACGCCCATATCATATAAAGAAAAAACAGGATGCCTAGAAATGCCGTTTATACCTTGATACAAAGTACTATATAATAACGAGTGATTCAAGAAAGGTTTCTCGGTAATCCACGAGTAATACATCACGGCTGTCGCTCGATGCGGATCTTTCTCCGACAGAACCGCCAATAAACTATCCATGGAGCAAGAACCCTCCGTATAAAAATCCACTTTCCCCTCAGGGAAAGAAGTTTCCATATGTTTCTCCATCTCATCCCGAAGCCATGTGGAAACATAACGTCTGTCGGATATGAAAATCAGACGTCTCAAACCCGGGATTAATTCCTTAACCAAGTCGATCGAACCTTTAACATAATAAGGGATAACCAATCCCGTAGCGTTATACCCCTTAACCGCCTCTTGTAAAGGAATCACCCTATCAGAGGAATGCCTCTGATTAAAATAGCATTCATCTTCTGCCATTTCACCCGTTTCCGAACAGACCAGAGTGGGAATATCCCCCCATTTCTCCCGGATCTTATCCCGCATAAAAGCCCATCCATTTACGCCTAAGTAGATAATTCCATCCGGCTTCTTCTTGTTAGCTTCAAAGAAGACCTCTTGTTTCTCTTTTAATTTCTCTGGCGTATCAACCAACATCACGCTTATATGATCTATCCGGAGAGTGTACTCCTCCGGGGTAGCGAACTTCGAGATCATGTTTAATAAATTGCCAGACCAGCGTTCGCCATCCACATATGAATTTATTACCAATACATACGATTCATCCTTGACCGGATATGAAGAACTCCCATAAGCCGGAGTCGGCATACCGGCTATCAAGCATAAAATCAATCCAAAATAAAGTATTATTGCCTTTAAATTTATAATATTTCGTATCATTCCCTACATTCCTCTATTGCAGTTGTAAAGACAAAGATATTCCTTAATTATCAACTAATCTTATCAAACTCGTTTTTTTATCAAGTTTTGGTGTCAAATTCACGTTTCTTACAAACTAAAGGCTTTTTTAATCGGGATTATTCGGTTATTTACCGATACTCGTATAGAAATCAGCGGTATTTACTTGTGTATAGAATGACGAACCCGTACATTTGATAAAAAACAAAAAATGGAACTTATGGATATGAAAGATTATGACATCGATTTTAAAGAGAAGAGGACAAACGGGTATCTGATCGCTACCTTATTTATCATTGTCGGTATATTATTTTTACTGCGGAATCTAGGAATGATAGATCCATCTTTATTTGACTTGCTTGTATCTTGGCCGATGCTGCTTGTCGTGTCGGGCATCTTTATGATTTTCCACCGTAATCCGGTAGGAGGTATGCTCCTCGTGGGCGTGGGAGTCTATTTCCTTTTCCCGCAGTTAAATTGGATCACGAACGATTTCTTACGTATATATTGGCCGTTAGGATTAATCCTGTTAGGATTGGTCATCATGCTGAAGCGGAAAGATTCTATCCGCACGAAAAAGCATAAACGTCCTTTTAACCATCCCCCTTTCGGGCACAGAAAGCCTAACGATGAGATCAACTACGAGACAGATAACGGTTTCGTATCGGTTGACACCACTTTCAACTCGGTAAGGCACATCGTACTGGACCCCGTATTCAAGGGGGCGGACATAGACGTATCTTTCGGCAACGTGATCCTCGATCTTAAAAAAACAACATTAGAGGCTGATGAAACCATCATAAACATAGATAGCTCCTTCAGCGGCGTAGTAATATACGTTCCTAAAGGATGGCTGGTTCGTCTAAAGGTTGATTCCTTCTTGGCTGGATGCCAAGACATGAGGGACCTGACAGAAACAACCGACATGACGCACACGTTATATATATGTGGAGACTTGTCGTTCAGCGGCCTTGAACTAAGAGACTAAACTCATCATGCAAGAACATCCTATTACAACATCCATATTACATAAAGGGCAGGGAAGCCTATTATTACTTTTAGCCATAGCGATCCAATGCGCATTATTAACTCTTTATGGCGATCTTCCGTTGAGCATCACTTTGGTCGATAGCTTACTTTCCATCGCATTGTTCGCCGTAGCGGGATATTATCTTTGGTATGTACAATGTACGTTACATATCATGCAAGCACGAGTGGCTTTCGCCGTACTCGTACAAATCGCTTGCATAGCCGGATGCTCGATCTTGCTACAAATATTCGGATTGGAAGATTGGGAGGAATTCTCGATCACGATTCCTTTTCGATTCCTGTTCGGCCTAATGGCATGGATCATTCTATCCCAATGGTATGCCAGCCGGGAAAGAAAGAGTGAGGCGGAACCTATCGGGAGACAAATGGAGGAAAAGACGGCACCTCCCCCGACTACCGTTCCGGAGGAGATTCTAGATCGTATATCCGTAAAAGACGGGACACGTATTCATATCATCCCGATAAAAGAGATATTCTATTTGCAAGCATGTGGCGACTATGTGACCTTATTCACCACTTCCGGTCAGCACGTAAAGGAGCAAACCATGAAGTATTTCGAGCGAAGCCTTCCTTCTCCGGAGTTCGTTCGTATACATCGCTCTTATATCGTTAATACGGAACAGATATTGCGAGTAGAACTATTCGGAAAAGAAACCTATCAAGTACGATTAAAGAATGGAACCTATCTTCGTGCCAGTAGCGCTGGCTATAAGCTACTCAAAGAACGTCTTTCCCTTTAGCAGTCCTATAAAAGGGACCTAATCATCGTTAAAATTAGAAGATTTTGATTGTAATATATAGAGTTTTGTGTTGTGTAACACTTTTTAGCAAGCATCGATATGTTACTTAACATATATTAGTTGCAAAAGACTTGACAAATGGTCTTGACGAACGTATCTTTGCATCGTGGTTTTTTCATAATAGTATTAGATTTAAGGTTAACAAAGTTTGGTTAGGGCTTGTCGTGAGACAGGCTTTAATTGTTTATAGGGATTTGCTTCCCTAGATTTACATATAACTATAAAAAAACGGCCACCCCTAAAAAGAGGCGACCGTAATTATTCTTAATGAAAGAACCTACTCTTTGACAATCCTTGTAACTTCCAAATCAAAGATCAAAGTCGTATAAGGCTTTATTATGACACTTCCCGAAGCACTCCTTCCAGCCGAACCGTATCCCATCTGTTGAGGAATCCAAATCTCCCAACGATCTCCTGGGTGCATATTCTGTAACGCTGTAGCAAAACCATCTACCATATCAGAAACAGTAAGCTCGGCAGGCTCTCCAGCCTCGAAAGAACGATCATCAAAAACTTCACCATTTATAAAAGAGCCTTTATAATAACATTCCACCTTGCTCGTATAATAAATCGGCTCCTTACTCTCCCCAGTCTTCAAGACCTTGTAAAGGATAAATCCGGCATTACTTTGAGAACTCAATTGCTCGAAACCCGGAACCAGCATCTGGGCTTGAAAAGCCTCCTCATTCTGGACCTTCCAAACCTCATCCACCTCTAGTGCCTCATCATCATCCCCACAAGAGGTGATCATGAGCACGCAAAACAACATCAACGCGATATGCCAGTACTTCTTCATTCGTTTACTCTATTACCTTTTTCAATAAATTCTTCATGCTCACCTTCTCCGTGATAATATCGTGAAGCTTATCGATGCTTACGCGCTCTTGCTCCATCGTGTCACGGAAACGGATCGTTACGCAATTATCCTTCAAGGTGTCATGGTCTACCGTAATACAATACGGGGTACCGATCGCATCCTGACGGCGATAACGCTTACCAATAGAATCCTTCTCGTCGTATTGGCAACGGAAGTCGAAACGCAACATATTTATAATCTCCTCAGCTTTCTCGGGCAGGCCATCTTTCTTCACCAATGGCAATACGGCCAATTTGATCGGAGCCAAGGCTGCGGGCAACTTCAATACCACACGGCTCTCGCCATTCGCCAACGTCTCCTCGCAGTAAGAACCCGCCATGATGCTCAAGAACACACGGTCTACACCGATCGAGGTCTCGATTACATACGGAGTGTAACTCTGGTTCAACTCCGGATCGAAATATTGGATCTTTTTACCGGAAAACTTCTCATGCTGACTCAAGTCGAAGTTCGTACGGCTATGTATACCCTCCACTTCCTTAAATCCGAACGGCATCTCGAACTCGATATCCGTAGCTGCGTTAGCGTAGTGAGCCAACTTCTCATGATCGTGATAACGATACTTCTCATCTCCCAAGCCAAGAGCTTGATGCCATTTCAAGCGAGTAGACTTCCATTTCTTGAACCACTCGATCTCCTCACCCGGACGAACAAAGAATTGCATCTCCATTTGCTCGAACTCACGCATACGGAAGATAAACTGGCGAGCCACGATCTCATTACGGAACGCCTTACCGATCTGGGCGATACCGAACGGGATCTTCATACGGCCAGTCTTCTGCACATTCAAGAAGTTCACGAAAATACCTTGGGCCGTCTCCGGACGAAGATAAACCTTCATCGCTCCATCAGCGGTAGAACCCATATCCGTAGAGAACATCAAGTTAAACTGGCGAACCTCCGTCCAGTTACGAGTTCCGGAAATCGGGCAAACGATCTCGCAATCCAAGATCAATTGGCGAAGATCCTCGAAGTTAGACTCGTTCATCGCCTTGCTATAACGCTCATGGATCTCATTCCATTTCGCTTGATGCTCCAATACACGAGGATTCGTCTCACGGAACTTAGCCTCATCGAAAGACTCCCCGAATTTCTTAGCGGCTTTCGCCACTTCCTTATTCATTTTCTCCTCGATCTTGCCCAAATGGTCTTCGATCAAAACGTCCGCGCGGTAACGTTTCTTCGAGTCCTTGTTATCGATCAACGGATCATTAAAAGCGTCAACATGGCCGGAAGCTTTCCAGATAGTAGGGTGCATAAAAATAGCGGAATCAATACCCACCACATTCTCATGCAGCAAAGTCATGCTATCCCACCAATATTTCTTTATATTGTTCTTTAACTCAACACCATACTGGCCATAATCGTATACCGCTCCCAAACCGTCATAAATCTCTGAGGAGGGAAATACGAAACCATACTCCTTACAGTGTGAAACTAATTTCTTAAATACATCTTCTTGTGCCATAATCTAATAATTTGCCAATTTTGTTAATATGCCAATGTGCCAATGATAAGTCCATCGGAGACCCGCCCGAGTGGCACATTAGCACATGGTCTCCTTTATGAGGTTACAAAGTAAATGATTTTTTCCGTAACTATAGAAAGTTTTGTATATTTACGACGTAAATCGTTAGTGTTTGCGCAAACAGTATAATTTAAACAAGATAATACCATGAAATCAGAAGAAATCTCACGCCGCTCGTTCCTTAAGCGAGCGCTAGCCTTATCGGCAGTATCGGCCATCCCGTCGTTCTGGACACCCGCCCACGGACGTGTTCTACCTACTTCCCCGCTAATCAGCGCTAATGACCGGGTAAATATAGCGTTCATCGGCATCGGACAACGAGGGGGCGAGATCGCCAAGGAATTGTATAACACAGGTCTGTGTAACGTGGTAGCTCTCTGCGACGTGGATATGGGAGCCCCTCATACGCAAGAGATTATCAACATGTTCCCGAAAGCGGCCCGTTTTCAGGACTTCCGCACGATGTTCGACCGGATGGCGGACAAGATCGATGCCGTCAGCGTAGGCGTGCCGGATCATTCCCACTTCCCGATCACGATCGAGGCGATGGCGCACGGCAAACATGTATATGTAGAGAAACCGATGGCCCGCACGTTCCAAGAAATAGAGATCATGATGCGTGGAGCGAAGAAATACGGCGTTGTCACCCAAATGGGTAACCAAGGACATTCCGAGGCGAACTATTTCCAATTCAAGGCATGGAAAGAGGCCGGTATTATCAAGGATGTTACCGCCATTACCGCCCATATGAATAATCCGCGTCGCTGGCACGGATGGAACCCGAATATTAGGCATATGCCTATGGGAGAACCGGTTCCCGAGACGATGGATTGGGACACATGGATCGGCGTAGCTCAATATCATGATTACAACCATGACTACCATTTGGGACAATGGCGTTGTTGGTACGACTTCGGAATGGGTGTCTTAGGAGACTGGGGAGCGCATATTTTGGATACGGCACATGAATTCCTAGATTTAGGATTGCCTACAGAAATAAATCCGCTTTATTTGAAAGACCATAACCCGTTCTTCTTCCCGATGTCATCCACCCTTCTGTTTAAATTCCCGGAAAGAGGGAATATGCCGGCCGTGGATATCACTTGGTACGATGGGCTGGACAATATCCCCGCCGTCCCGGAAGGTTACGGTGTTTCCGAGCTCGACCCGAATATCCCGACCGTAGCCGGAGGGAAGATACAACCGGCGAAGTTGAACCCGGGCAAGGAAATCTACTCGAAAGAATTAACCTTCAAGGGTGGTTCTCATGGAAGTACCTTATCTATCATCCCGGATGAGAAAGCGAAAGAGATGGCATCCCGCTTACCGGAAGTGCCGAAAAGCCCGTCTAACCATTTCGCGAACTTCCTGTTAAGCTGTATGGGTAAGGAGAAAACCCGCTCACCGTTCTCGATCGCCGGCCCATTAAGTCAGGTATTCTGTCTCGGCGTATTAAGCCAGCGCTTGAACCGCAAGCTCGTCTTCGATCGTGACACGAAACAGATCACGAACGATCCGGAAGCGAATAAGATGCTGTGTGGTTTGCCGCCTCGCAAAGGATGGGAACAATATTATACCATTTAATTGAAACATGGAGAATTGAAAGTTATTCGTTCATCGCTTTGACTTTCAATTCTCTCATATAGTTTATAAGCCTATTTGCTACAACATCTACAACTATCCCGGCATTCATCTGGTCTTAGGATGATTAACTAATGGTGGTAGATAAAAAACATCTACAATTATCTAGCTCTATCTACCACTATTTACCGCTATTTACCACTTTTCCATCACCTAACACAACGCTCCTCCACACTCACCATATAGTATTATCCGATCTCCTTTCAACACGGATAAAATATTAACATCTAGTCATTTGTAGTTTTTCAGCCTAAAAAACAAAAGTTTTTCCATATGAAAACAAAAGTTTAATAAGCGGAAAACTTTTGTTTCTCTATAGGGAAACTAAAGTTTCCTCAGTATGAAACTTTTGTTACCTCTAAGAGAAATGTCTTTTCCTGATTTATCTAGACACTTTTTT